>WHSV01000095.1 GCA_009379915.1 Actinomycetota bacterium
CTCATATCGTTCGTTCAGCGAAGCCGCGCGAGAGGCGGGTCGGTTGCGGATCTACGGTGGGATCCACTTCCAGTTCAGAAACGATGCCGGACGGTCGGCAGGCAAGGAGATCGGTCATGCAACCGTCCGCACGCGACTCCTAGCGACGGGCGCGAGCGCTGGCCTCGGCACATGTAATCTCCGCTGACACAGAAGGGCGTTGTGCGGGCCGGCATAAGCGATCGAAGAAGATCAATCTGAACCTCTCAACGGACGACCGCCACTTGTTGCGTCCGGCGGGCGGCGATCGAGTCGGCGATGCGGACGGCGTCGCGTCCGACACCGTGGATCTGCTCCGACGACTTCGAGTACAGGAACCGGAGGCCGACGAAGTAGAGACCGGGTTCGGAGTCCACGATTCCCCCCTCGTGCATCGGCTCGTCCGGCCCGAGCACCGGCAGCTCGATCCACGAGAATCCGGGGTGGAACCCGGAGGTCCAAACCACATTCGCGACCTCCAGGCGACGGCCGTCCTCGAGCCTGGGCCACCCGCCCTCGACGCCGGTCGTCCGCGGCACCCGCTCCACTCCCGCGGCGGCGAGATCCCTCGGCTTGACCCGGATCAGAGGATCGCGCTTCGCGAGAATCTTCGGGCGGATCCGCCGTCCGATCGGATTGCCCGTAGAGAGCACCCGATGAAAGATGACCCGGGCGACGAAGGGCCCGAGCACGTGCCCCACGCGGCTATCTAGCCGGAAGGGGAGGGCGCCGTTGTCAGGGCCCGATAGCCAGACCCGCCGGGACTTCGAGAGGTCCATGGCGACCTCGGCTCCTGAGTTGCCCGCCCCGACGACGAGGGTGTCCCCCTCGCGGAGCTGCTCCGGGTTGCGATAGTCGGCGACGTGGAGCTGGACGATCCCGGCATCGAGCTCGGACGCGAAGTCGGGCACCCGCGGGTGCTGCCACGAGGACATCGCGACGACTACATTTTCGGCTTCGAAGCGCCGATCACCGGCAGTTGCGAGGAAGCCGTCCCCGTTCCGGATCAGCCGGTCCACCTGCAAGCCGGTTTGCACCGGCAGCTCGAATCGCTCGGCGTAGCTCTCGAGATAGTCGGCGTACTCGTCCTTGGTCGGGAATCCCCAGCGCGGGCCTGGGAACGGCATCCCATCCAACCCGTTGACACGGTTGGGGGTGAAGAGCCGCAAGGAGTCCCACCGCTTGCGCCAGGGATCCCCGACCCGCTCGTTCGCGTCGACGATCAAGAACGGCAGGCCGCGAAGGGCCAGGTGATATCCAACCGAGAGTCCGGACTGCCCGCCCCCGATGACGAGCGTCTCGATCCGTTCGGTGTACATGTCCATCTCGTCCTCCTTCACGCGTAGACCTGAACTCCGTCGCGTTTCGGTTGCCTCCGTGACGGCGACTGGCCCGCCGCGAAGCTGTGGGCCTGGACGACCGCGGAGAAGGCGCAGCCGGGGATGAACCCCAGCTGCCCGGTGACCACGGCGCAGGCGATCCACGGCAGCTGGACCGTGGCTCCGAGGAGCCATCCCCACCACCGCCCGCTCCCCGCGGACCACAGCCCGAGCACCTGGAGCCCCGTCAGCACCCACGGCCAGTAGCGCGGTGCGCCGAGGTCAGCGTCGGTTCCCGCCGCCGTGATCAGGACCAGCGCGGAGAGCGCGGAAGCGGTGACGGCGGCGGACAGGAAGCGGACACGGCGAGCGGCGTCCCCCCGGGCGGGGTCTCGGTCGTCGGGCTGGTGCGCTCTCTCCATGGCGTCAACGTACGGACGATCGGGGTGCAGGGAAATCGGGAGTTCTCCCCATATGCAGCGGTTCAGCGCCGAGGGCCCGGGATCAGCGCGGGGAATCGGTCCCGAGCCGAGGCTCTGCAGGCCCCGCTGCCGGCACGAGGCCGTGCTCCATGGCGAACAGCGTGGCGGCGGCACGGCTGGAGACGCCGATCTTCCGGTAGGCGTTCTGGATGTGGCGATCGGCCGTCTTGACCGAGATACCGAGTCTTCTGGCCACCTGCTTCGTCTGGAGGCTCCGGGCGAGGAGCCCGACGACCTCGGCCTCCCTTTCGGTCAGCCCGGCCGGGCGCTCGACCGGCGGCGCCGGCTGCCCGGCGGCTTCGATCACGGCGGCGACCATCTCGGAGTCATGACGACCGGCGCGCGCTTCCTCGCTGAGGAGCCTCGCGGCCTCTTCCGGTGAGAGTCCGGGCCGGTACGGGCGCGGCTCGCGCATGGCGTGGAACGCGTCGGCGGCGGCGAGGAGGCGGGCGGCCCGAGTAAGAGCGGGGGCCGACATCCTTCGGTGGTACCCGTCCCCGTCGAGCCGCTCGTGGTGCGCGCACGCCGGCTCGGCCAGCGAGGCGAGGAAGCCGGGGTGGAGCACGACGCGCTCGGTGTGGTACGGGTGCAGTCGGACCTGCTCCCTCTCGTCGACCGTCAGGGCCGCCGGCTTCTGCCAGATTCGCGGATCGATCGCGGCGCGCCCCACGTCGTGCACGAACGCCGCCCGTCGCACGAGGGCGACCTCGGAGGGATCGAAGCCGCAGAGCCGGCCGGCCGTCTCCGCGAGTTCGGCCACCCCGCTCGAGTGCCCAGACAGGTGGGGCGAGACGAGGTCGGCGAAGTCGCCGATGGCGGCGAGCGCCCGGTCTACCCCCTCGTTCTCCAGCATCAGCCAGGGGCGGGGCTCGGCGGCCAGGATCGCCTCCCACGCCGGGCCGGCTCCGTCCGCCGCGGACATAACCTCCGGCGCCTCCTCGATGAACCGGGCCGCGATGCGGGGGTCGAAGGCGTGACCGGCCCGGCCGCGGATCACCTCCACGGCATGATCGTCCCCGCCCAGGACCCGCTGGTAGGCCGCGTCGCGCGCGACGCCGACGATGCGAAAAGGCAAGGGGACTTCCTCTCCCTTCGCTCGCTTCAGCAACCCCTTCCCGTCCCAGCGCTCGGTCAGGAGGACGAACAGCTTGTGCACCTCCGGGGGCAGACCGAGCCGCTTCGCCATCATCTCTGCGACCTCGCATAGGGCCGTCATGTGGGGCTTAACGAATCTCCCCATTGGGATCAGCCGTCTCCCGACCTCGTAGGCGCGTTGGACAGGGGGGGCGTCTGGAGGAGGGAGGGCACGGACGAACCCCGAAAAGGCCTCCAGCCGCGATCCCATCATCTTGGGGGTGAAGTTTTCGGTCCTGCTCCCCGCGAAGATGCGTGGCGCGGTGTCCTGGTCCGTCGTGCACCCCGAGTACATCAGGAGAGAGGCGTAGTAGGTCTGCGATTTGGTCTCGCGATCGACATCGAGCAGATCGGCGAGCCTCATGGCCATGAGCGTGCCGTGCAGGCCGTGCTCGAACGGAAACCCCATGCCCAGGTCGTTGGCCAGGCACGCCGCGGCGATGACCTCGGCGCTCCGGACGGGCTCGCTCTCAGGCGCTGTTTGCTCCGTCACCCTTTGAAGGTTACGTCAGCGCCGGCGTGCGCGCGGGGCCGGGAAGCGCGGCGCCATGGTGTTGTGTAGCACCCGGGCACCGACCGGATGCCTTTCGGCTCAGCGAACGAGTCATGATCAACACGTGCGGGTCGCTTGCGGCAAGCCCCCACCCTCGGGCTATGCCTCTGATGGCAAGCGGCGAAGCGCTGCCCAGCTTCCGTCGACCTACCGTCGCTGGCCGAACGCGACCAACCCACAAGATGTTTACGGTCTGAGCGTGGACTCCGATGTTCGTTCCGCGATCTCCATGTCACATCTGGGGGGTCTGGCGCCCGACGTCCTCGAAGAGCTCTTAGCCGACGCCGAACGGATAGAGATCCCGGCCGGATCGGTAACTCACCGCGAGGGGGAGAATGCCCCGCACCTCGAGCTCGTGATCTCCGGCGTGGTCCGGGTCTTCATCACTGCACCAGACGGTCGCACGATGACAATCCGATACTGCCGCCCCGGTGCCTTGATCGGCGCCCTGTCGCTTTTCGGTGCCGCGTTCACGATGCCGGCCACGACACAAGCGTTGGTGAACGCCCACCTTCTGAAGATGTCTCCGGCAGTCGTACGTCGGGCAGCCGAACGCGACGTCCGAGTCGCCCGAACATTTCTGGGAGAGCTCAGCGAACGCGTCCAGAACTTCATCTACGAGATCGCGGGCAGCGCGTTCACCACCGTTCGGCAGCGCGTCGCCCGACATCTGCTGGACCTCGCATCGGAGGCAGCGACCGAACGGTTCGGACAAACGATGGTGGTGTCCGTCAGTCAGCAAGAGCTGGCGGACGCCGCGGGAAAGGTCCGGGAAGTGGTAGTGCGGGTACTGAGGGGGTTGCGCCAGATCGGCGCGATCCAAACCGAGCGGGACCGGATAGTCATCATCGACGCGTCGCGGCTCATCGACGAGCAGGGCTGGAACTCAAGTTCCTGACAAAGCGGGCGTCACCCGTGACAATCCGTCCATGGACAAGGCCGCCATTGCGAAAGAGGCTTTCGGAAATCTCGATCGGAAGGCGGTCGATGAGTTAGCGGCGGCTCTCCGAGGTGACGTAGTGGGCCCTGGGGACGCGGCGTACGACGAGCAGCGCCGGATTTGGAACGGGTCGATCGACCGCCGTCCTGCCCTCATCGCACGCTGTGCCGGCGTCGCCGACGTTATCGCCGCCGTGCGGTTCGCCAGGGCGCATGGGCTTCTCGTCGCGGTACGCAGCGGAGGCCACAGCTCGCTAAGCCATCAGGGTCGCGAGCGCATTGATCACTCGCCTGGCATGTTTTCCACCGGGATCGAGGTCGGGATTGAAGTCCGCAACGGAGATCCCCAATAAGCCCTCCGCCCATACGAGTGGGCGCACGAGCTCCACGAACTCATCCCAGTTCAGTCCCAGCGGCTGGGCATAAGTGACCGCTGGCAGAGCCTGCTCGTCCAGCACGTCGAGATCGACGTGGAGCCATGTTGGTCTGGCGGGGCCGAGGACAACCTGTCGAGCTACCACGGCAGCACCTCGTTCGCGGATGTCGGCGGAAGTAAACGCGTGGACGTCAGGATCGATCCTGGCGTTCTCGCTCGCAACGTCTGGTGCAATGTGGTCGGGACGATGTCCCATCAGAACGACCGAGCTCGGGTCCACGAGCGGCCCCGCAAGACCCAGCACATCCTGCGGGCCCTGGCCGGTGAGGATCGCGAGACCCATATCGGCCGCCTCTCCTGTCGGTGACGTTTGGCCGTTGAAGAAATCGGCATGCCCGTCGACGAACCAGAGCCGCATGCCCCGAGAAACGCCAAGGAACACGCCGAGGAGCAAGGTGCAGTCACCACCAACGACAAGGGGCCGACGGCCTTCCGCGAGAACGTCGCGGACCGCCGCCCCGATTGCGACGGACGCCCGGCGGATCTCGTTGACGGCTATCACTCCGGATCGTCGGTCTCGCGTGGAGTTACCTATCCGCGCATCCACCTCGATTCGGGCAACCGCACCGACGCGCTCGATGAGCCCCGCATGGCGCAGCGCGGCGGGAGCCCGCTCCTCGCCCCGAGAGGTCCCCGAGGAGTCCAGCGGCGCCTCGATCACGGTCCAGGGACTAGTGCCCAACATCACGGCCCGCGGCCTTAGACGGGTGGCTCTGGCTCGTACTGGATACGCCGCTTGATCTCGCGGGCGCGATCCTCGGAATGGAGGCGCACGATCAGGTAGAGGGCCATGTCGATCCCCGCGGAGATTCCTGCCGCGGTGATGATGTCATCATCGTCGACGAATCGTTCGTTTCGCCTCGCCTCGATGGAGCCGTCGATCGCCAGGAGCCCGTCGAAGTCGTCCCAGTGGGTGGTCGCCGGTCTGCCCTTCAGCAATCCTGCGTCGGCAAGGATGTAAGCGCCGGTGCATACCGAGGTCGTCAAACGGGCGCGCTCATGCACCGAACGCACCCAGGCGCGCAGCTCCTCGTCACCGACCTGGGCGCGCGTGCCTCGGCCTCCCGGGTAGACGAGAACGTCGATCTCGGGGGCCGAGTCCCACGAGTAGTCAGCCAGGACGCGCAGGCCCTTTGCACATTCGATCGGACGGGAGTTGTCCTTGGCGACGGTGAAGACCTCGATGTTGTCCTCGGGCCGGTACTTGGACCAGTAGGACAGGACCTCCCAAGGTCCAGCCCAGTCGAGCTCCTCGGCGCCGTCGAAGAGTGCGATCCCGATCGACAGCCGTTCCCTCGTCTCCTTCATTGATCCTCCTCTTTGCCGGTCTCGTCATCGGGTCGCGATGGCTCGGCCAGTCCCAGGCCGACGATGAGAGGCTGTCAGCCATTTCTTGAGAATGCCTTCGTCTAGTTTTCAGGGTTCCCGAAGTCGTGTTTGCGTCCGTGGCGTGCCGACATACCGGAAACCGATGGCGTTGATAACCCGCGCCCGTATAGCGGCGTACTCCTCGTCCTCTCCGCAATCGGGCAACTCCGGGTAGAGATACGGCGTCCATTCAAGGACCCGTTCTTCAAAGCGGTGCCTCAATTCCGCAAGCATCTTTGGAGAGCTGTGGAGACCCTCCGCATCTGACCAGCGAGCGCAGCACGGCTCGATGGACGCATTGGTCAGCCCTACAGCCTGGCCCCTCCACTCCTGCAAGAGCCGCTGCAACCATGATGGAGTCTCCGAGAGAAGATCTCCGCCGAGGTGATCCATTGCCCATCTGGCCGTACGGTCATCAAGCCGATCCCACGCGAATTCGACGAGGATGAGTGCACCCTCACGTACTAGCAGGCCCGCGATCCTGTCCACGGCTCCCTTCAGATCCGCTATGTGGTGGAGGGCAAGGCTCGAAACGACGGAGTCGAACGGACCCGTGTCTGAAAATTCCTCCAACTTCAGCGGCTGAAAGAGGTGACCAGGAGGAGCTTGTGGATCTATCGCCGTCACGATGTGGCCGGCGCGGTGTAGAGCACGCGCGAGATCGCCGTCACCGCATCCCACCTCGAGCACACGCGCCGAAGGTTCGGCGATCTGACTAAGGACAAACTCCTCGACGCGCTGCTGCCACGGGCCGTGAGTACCAGTAGTCGCGCTCACGTCGTCCAATGGATCACGGGAGGCTCTCACCGAGAGCATCGTCGTGAAGACCGCGCTCGGGATCCCAGTCGTACTCGAGCTGCCGCGCGACGCGGACCGCCAGATCACGACTTGCCAGCCGATCGACGAGGTGCAGCGCCATAGCGATCCCGGAACTCAGCCCACCGGACGTGACGATCTCACCTGTATCGACCCACTGCACCCACGACCGTCCCCGGCCGCCGATCCGCGCCGCGAGTCTCTCGACATCCTCCCAATGCGTCGTCCATCCCCGTCCGTCGAGCAATCCCAGCTCGCCCAGGATGAAGGCCCCCGTGCAGACTGATGCCACGAGGGGAACCTCGCCGACGGCCCTCCGGAGCGGATCGAGCACACGAGGCTCCGCGATCACGTCGTCGATCGCGATCGCTCCGGGAACCACCAGTACATCGAGATCTCCGGCCTGATCGAGGGGCAGGTCCGGGATGAGTCGGAGCCCGCCGTATGCAACCACCGGCTCGCCGCTCGGCCCCACGGTCACTACCTCGAACGGTGGCGCCTCTCCCTCACGGGCGGCGAGACGCGACGCGGTCAGAAAGACCTCGTAGGGGCCCCCAGAATCCAACAGATCTACCTCGTCGAAGAGCAGGATCCCCATCCTCATGAGCGCTTCCTCCGGTGAAACTCTCGGCCTCGTCGTTTGTGGCATACGAGGTCCGCATCTCTCATCGCCGACGCAGAAAGTGACCGAATACCCGCCGAACGCCGGTGTCGCTTTGCATGGGAAAGAGTCGCCGATGTGGTGGAGTCAGGCATGCGCTCTTGTCATGAGTTGTCGCTGCATGCACTCCACCGGACAGCGGTCCTGCGGGCAGGCCTCGAGATCACACAAGCGGCAGACAAGCTCGCCGGCGTTGAAGTCGGGGGTCAGCCTCTCAAGCAGCCGCTCGACGGTCGCTGTCAACTGTGTCAGTTCCTTGCCCGAGAGGTCGCCCAGAAGCCAGCGAAGGACCCGCCTGCGGGCCCCCAAAATCCTTCGCGCCTGCGCCTGGCCCGCACTTGTAAGTCGCGGTCGAACGGCCGGACCGCCCCCTAGATGCTCGCGCTCGGCCAAGCCATCCGCGACTAGCCCATCGATCACGCGCACGGTCGCGGAGTGGGACAAACCCAGACTGTGGCGCAGCTCCTCGATCGTGTCCCCAGGCCATTGCGCCAACGTGGCGAGGGCGGCAGCGCGTCCACCGGAACGGCCGGCGACCGCCTCCGTTTCGCGCTGCACCCGATCGGCAACACCAAGTGCCAAGGCGCCCACCAGATTGCCCGCACGTGCCTGCATAGCAGCAGTATGCATGACTCATGGTGGTCCGTCAACAGTCTGGACCGCGACCCACTAAGACCCATGAACAAAGTCCTGCGCCGCCGGCTCGACCTCGGACTCATCTCGGTCCGGGAATCGGTCGCGCCATCCGCCTCGTCCTTTACCGCGCGACGTGTGCGAGTGGCTCGTCGGCCAGGTAGGGCGGGGCAGGGTCGTATTGGAGATGGCGCCGAACGGCGCGGGCGTGGTCGCGGCCATGCAGGCGACCGATCAGCCACAGGGCTAGGTCGATGCCTCCGGTCACACCCTGGCTGGTGACTAGATTGCCGTCGACGACGTAGCGGGCGTCGCGGACGACTGTGATCTGCCCACGTGCCTCGAGCCTGTCCTCGTAGAGCCGGTGCGTGGCCACCCGCCGATCCCGCGCTGGACCCGCCTCGTGCAGCAGAAAGGCTCCGACGCACACGCTGGTCACCCAGTCCACGGTCGCGGCAGTGCGTTGGATCCAGTCAACCAAGACGGGGTTGGATACCTCAGTCTTGGCATCGCCACCGGGGACAAGGAGTACGTCCAGTGGCGGATGGTCGTTGAGGGTGTGGTCGGGCAGCACCCGCATGCCCCTCTCGCCAGTGATCGGATCGGGGCGCTCCGCGAGGAGCAGCACTGTGTCGCCGTCGTCCCGCATTCGGGCGGAGATGGAGAAGGCCGAATGCGGGCCCTGGAAATCAAGTTCCTCGACGCCATCGAAGATCAGTAGTCCGTACGTGGTCATGAATCCCTCCAGTGGTAGGCGCCCACGCGGTCGCGCGGACGCGGGTTGGACATCAGTCCCAGTAGGTGGGCGGGGAAACACTGAGCTGCCGCCAACGCCCACGTCTGTTGCGACGTGGCGAGCGCGGGAGCGCGCCCGGCGACCGCCCCCGTTTCGCGCTGCACCCGAATCGACAACACCGAGTACCAAGGCCGCCCACCAGATTGCCCGCACGTGCCTACATACCCAGCAGTATGCATGACTCATGATGGTCCCGTCAACAGTCTGGACCGCGACCCACTAGGTGAGAACGGCGCAACAGCCGCTGCAACCACGATTCGATCCTCCGTTCGGAAGTTCTCCGGAAGGCGGTCCAGTGCCCATCGGGCGGTGGCGTCGTCAAACCGGTCCCACGCGAACTCGACGAGAATCAAGCCACCCTGCGGTGTCAAGATGCTCGGGATCTTGTCCGCCGCCGCTGTCACGTCCTGAATGTGGTGCAGGGTCAGGCTTGAGACGACGTAGTCGAAGAGACCCGGGTCAGAGAAGTCTTCAAGCTTGGCCGTCCCGGAAGAGGTGACCGTGAGGGGCTCTGTGAAATGATCGCCCAGATGCCCGATCCCCACACGCTCTTACTGTTCACTGCCGCGAGCTTTGCCCTGCTCGTGGTCCCTGGGCCAGCTGTGATCTACGTCGTCACCCGCAGCGTTTCCCAGGGACGTCGGGCGGGGATCGTCTCGATGCTTGGCATCGAGACGGGCGGACTTGTGCATGTCGCCGCGGCGGCACTCGGACTGTCCGCACTTCTCGCGTCCTCGGTCACGGCCTTCACCGCGCTGAAGTATCTCGGCGCCGCCTACCTCCTATACCTGGGCATTCGGAAACTCACCGAACAGGACGACGAATTGGACGAGCCATCAGAAGGCCACTCCCATCCGCGCCTCTTCTGGGAGGGCGTGCTGGTGCAGGTCCTGAACCCCAAGGTGGCCTTGTTCTTCCTCGCCTTCCTGCCCCAGTTCATCGACCCGACGCGCGGCGGCGTGGCCCTACAGGTTGTCGTGCTCGGCCTCTGCTTCACTGGGCTCGCGGTGCTCAGCGATGGCGCGTACGCGCTGGCCGCCGGCACCGTGGGCGGCTGGCTTCGCGCCCGCCGGAACTTGCGCCGGTGGCTCGTGAAGCTCAGTGGCGGCATCTACATCGGGCTCGGCGCAGCTGCCGCTTTCTCCGGGACCCGACTGGCGACGACCGAATAGCACCCAGTCCCCTAATCGGGGAGATATCGGAGAGAAAAGGG
>WHSV01000096.1 GCA_009379915.1 Actinomycetota bacterium
CCACCCTCACCGCCCGAACGTTAGTGCACGGGGTCCGGGCCAGCAGCTGCCCCGGGTGCATCGTGGAAACGCGCCCTCGATTCAGCCGGCATGCGCGGACCCTCTATCCGATGTGCTGGACGTGAGGGGCAGCGGGCCGGCAGCGGTGTGCGCCGGCGCAGATGGGGTTTGCATGACGACCTCCGGCTCGAACCCCATCTTCCCCGCGTGCTTGCGAACAGCGGGTGCGCTGACCCCGAGGTCGGTGTCAGGTGGGCGTGTAGTGCCGGACCCCGTCGTCGTCGGCGCGGCCGAGGCGGCCCTGGGAAGCCAGCAGTCCCAGGTGCGCCTCGGTTTCGGTAACCGCGAGCATCTGGTTGAACGCGTCAAGCTCGGCGAATGTCCGGCGGTGTCGGGTCCACGACAGCGCCCGGGCCACCTCGTATGCGGTGTGCGCGCCTGCGTCGACGCGGGCGTGGATCTGGTCGAGCCGGCCGGCGTGGTGGTCGAGGAGTTCGTCCACGCGTGCGTGCGCACTGGGGGCGACCGGCCCGTGTGCGGGCAGCAGGCGGCGGTCGGGTTGGCTGCGCACCAGCCGAAGTGAGTCGAGGTAGTTGCCTAGCGGCAGTTCGTCGACGGCAACCTCGAACCCGACCGAGGGGGTGATGTGTGGCAGCACATGGTCACCGGCGAACAGCAGCCCGCCGGCATCGTCGACGAACACCACGTGGCCTCGGGTGTGCCCGGGGGTGGGCAGCACCCGTAGCTGGCGTGCCGTCAGCGGGATCTGCGAGCTGTGCAGCCAGTCGTCGGGCTGCTCCCAGATGGTCGGGTCGTGGGAGTCGGCGGGGAGGTCCCGCAGTTGCTGGACCACCGGTTCGGCACCGCAGCGGAACAGCTGCGCGTAGTGGTCGGTGAACGGCTTGCGATCGGGGTCGGCCAGGATCGCCAGGCTGGGCTGTTCCCCGACACCCAAGCTCACCCGGATACCGAACTCGCGGCGCAGCGCCACCGCGAGGGTGTAGTGGTCGCGGTGGATGTGGGTGACCAGGAACCGGGACACGTCGCCAACACCACAACCCAGGACCGCCAGGGCCTTCGCCAGCAGGTCCCGCGCTGCGGTGATCGCCCAGCCGGGGTCGATCAGCACCAGCGTGGCTCCATCCTCAATGGCGTAGGTGTTGACCGCCCGAAGCCCGTCGGTGGGCAGCGGCAGCGGGATCCGGTAGACCCCGGGGCACACTTCGAACACGCCCGGCTCGGTCCAGTCGGCCGACGGTTCATTCTGGGCTGACCTCACAACGGCTCCCTTCACATGCGGTGGTCGACCAACGTGCCTGGCCGCGCGCAGACGGTTGCTCATTCGGGTCGCGGAGTACCACTGCCACACACTGCAAGCACATCGGGGTCTTGACTGCCTTAGCGCAGGACCATTACGTTCGACCGTACAGTCGACCGAACCTTTGGAGGGCAAATGGTGGAGCGCGTTCAGACTAGGCCACGTGAGGCGGCCGATGAGGCTGGTGAGAAGTACACGGCCCTCATGCGGGACCGATCGGACTTTGTGGAGAGGCAACGCACGGCCCCGCTGGTAGTCAAGGCGCCTAAGAAGGACGAGTACGAACTCTGCCCTCAGGGGCTGATCGGCTGGTACTTGCACCCGCAGGTCTTCACGGATCGTTGCTTGGATGAGTGGTATGTGTTCATTCACGACATTCGGGGTGTTTCGGGCCGGCACCGTCATCAGGGCGGTCTTGTCTTGTTCATCATCGAGGGCCAGGGATACTCGACGATGAACGGGGTCCGCTATGACTGGAAAGAAGGCGACCTCGTCCTTATGCCACTGCTTCCGGAGCAGGTCGAGCACCAGCACTTCAACCTGCGACCTGACAGGCCTTCGAAGTGGATGGCATTCATCCACCTGCCAACGTTCAACAATGTCGGCAGCGAACTAACTCAGAAGGCGATCGACCCTGAGTGGGCGGAGCGCAGTGGGCAAACGACATGGCGTGGCGCGAATGTGGCAGAGGAGAAAGTAACCGGATCTTCGTGAGAGGACAGGGCGCGAAGTGTTGAATGTTTCGGAGCGCACCGAGCGGCTACAGCAACGCAGTTTCTTCGATGAGTTGTTGGCCCTTCGAGATGAGCAGCGCCGCAACCGCGATGACGCTGAGATTCTTGTCAAGGGTGATGAACTGCCCTGGGAGTTGAACCGGCAAGGCTACATGAAATGGTATATGGCGCCAACGATGGATGACATCGTTATGAGCGTGTACATGATGTATCTCCAGCGCATTCCGCCCGGCAGTAGGAGCGGCAGGCAGCTGGTCCAGGGTGGCCAGATATGCTTCGCCTGGCGGGGCGGGGCGGGCTACACTGTTATTGATGGCGAACGTTACGACTGGAATCATTGGGACGTCATTCAGATTCCCATTCGCACCAAAGGCTCCGTAGTTCAGCACTTCAACGACTCGGACTCCGACATCGAGATTATGTGCTGCTCTATTAACGATGTCCACGCCGTGGGGGCGGATAAGGGCGCTGGCTTCGAACAGCTGGACGATTGTCCGGAGTATCGAGAGAAGCAGCGAACTTCACAGGCCGTTGGTGCTGAGCGAGGATGAGTGCCACGTCTCGTGTGACGGGCACGGTTGACCGTTCACGGTCGGACTGGCAGACGAGTGCGCATCGTCTCGTTCGTCTTGCTCCTGAGCTGGCCGAAACTCTTGGAGCGTCACCTTCTGACGTCGTGGAGATCGCCACCGAGTACGGCCGACGAACTCTCGGGCGAATCGGAGAGACCAACGGGCCCACGAGTCGACCCGACGCGGTCTTTTTGGACCGCTTCACGCGGGAAACGCTCAAGGCGCGCATGAATGACCGCGTGGAACTTGAACTACGCGCCGATCTTCCGACGGTAGGAGAAGTGACCCTTGGCGCGCCCATGGATCTTGCGCGCGCACACAACCTCACAGACCATTTGCAGTCGGTGATGGCAGCGAGCCAGACGCCGTGCATACCGGGTGCACGTATCTACCTCCCGTTACCGCACTCTGCGGCAGGCATGGTTTACGAGGTCACCGAGGTGCTCGATGAACCAGGCATATTTGGCGCCGAGAGCGTGCTGCGCGTCGAGCCGCCGGGTGTGCGCCGGGAAGAGGGCACGTTCGATGTCACCTTCGAAGACGTGGGGGGTGTGAGGAACCAGATCACGCTCCTTCGGGAGCTCGTACAACTGCCTCTCCGGATGCCTTTTGTTTATCGTCAGCTGGGGATTTCAGCACCCCGCGGTGTGATCCTATATGGTCCGCCTGGGTCTGGGAAAACCCACCTTGCCCGAGCGGTTACCAACGAGATAAATGCTCGCTTTTATGTGATCAATGGCCCCGATGTTGTGGGGACCATGCAGGGCGAGACCGAAAGTAATATTCGCCGGATCTTCAACGAAGCGGCTCACCACGCCCCGTCGGTCATCCTCCTGGACGAGCTCGACGCCATCGCCCCACACCGTGGCCAAACTGGGTCGCACAGCGACACGCGAGCCGCAACGACCCTGCTGTCACTGATGGACGGTCTCCAGCGCGTCGATGGTGTCGTGCTCATTGGCACTACGAATCGGGTAGACGCGGTCGACGGGGCGTTTCGTCGTCCCGGGCGGTTCGACCGCGAGGTGTTCGTCGGCCCCCCTGACGTGGCGGGCCGGCTTGAGATCTTGGAGATCCACACCCGGGAGATGCCTCTCACCGACAATGGACTGACACACCTTTCGCATGTAGCCAAGGCCAGCCACGGCTATGTAGGGGCTGACCTGATGGAGCTCTGTCGTGAAGCGGGGCTCAGCGCGCTGCGACGCAGCAGGGACGCGTTGGCGGATCATCTCTCCGCGTTTGGGATCAGCGAGGACGGTGTTGCCCTCGACGTGGAACCGGGCGACTTCGACGAGGCGCTCCGCCGGCTGCATCCGTCCGCACTACGCGAGTCCGTCGTGGTCGTGCCTGAGGTGAGCTGGGATGACGTCGGTGGGTTGGAGCATGTGAAACGCCACATGCGAAATCTCGTGGAACGGCCGCTGGTCGACCCCGAGGCGTATCGCAAGGCCAATCTGCGCCCACCGACGGGCGTATTACTGCACGGGGCGCCGGGGACGGGAAAGACGATGCTTGTGCACGCCCTGGCAAATAGCGCAAAGGTGAATTTTCTCGCGGTCGACGGCCCCACGATCTTCAGCAAGTGGCTCGGTGACTCGGAGCAGGCCATACGGCATGTGTTCACGGTTGCCCGCCAACTGGCGCCAGCGATTGTGTTCTTCGACCAAGTCGATGCGGTGGTGCCTCGGCGGGGTGGAGAGACTGAAACAAGGACGACCGAGCGGGTCGTCGACCAGATGCTGAGCGAATTCGACGCTTTGCAAGAGGTTTCGGAAGTCATCGTCATCGGCGCAACGAACCACCTGGAACTCATTGATCCTGCTGTGCTGCGGCCTGGCCGGTTCGGCCTTCAGATCCATGTGCCCATGCCTGACCGGGACGACAGGCAGGCGGTGGCACGGACGTTGCTCAGGGAGGTTCAACTCGCCGACGACCTATCCGTTGACGATGCGGCAGGCCTGCTTGCTGATGCGTCCGAACACTCCGGCGCTGAGGTGAAGCACATCATCGACGATGCGCGCCTACGCGCGTTGGAGGCCGCCGAGTTCGAGCCACCCGCCGTTGTTCGTCTGGGCCACCTCTCTGCTGCAATCAAGGCCTCCCTTGATGCGAGACATGGTTACGCCAATCACGGAATTGACCCGACCACACGAGTATGAGGGCCAACGAAACATCGAGTAGAACAGGAACGAGGACCCATGTCGACAATCTCAACCACGCCGGGGGAGCCGACCAGACGACAGCTGTTGGCTGGGACGCTCGGTGGCGCACTCGCCATCGCGCTCGCGTCGTGTGGCGGGTCCACCAGCAGCAAGTCTGAGCGGGCAGCCTTGAAATTCACGATCACGCACTGGCCCGTGCTCGTAAACGCGGTTCCCTTCGTAGTGGCCATGAAGAAGGGCTACTTTTCGGAGGAAGGTATCGACGTCGACAAAATAATCTCAGCGGAAGGCGGCGGGACAACCGTCCGCAATGTGGTTACAGGCGGCATTCCCATCGGTGATGTCGCGACGCCTGCGGCCGTGGACGGCTTCCGGGCACGTGCCGACATCCGCATCATCGGAACCAGCATCGGCACCGCCGAGGATTTTGTGTGGGTTGCACGTCCCAACTCCGGGATCAACTCGATTGAGGACGTCGTGGGCAAGACCGCAGGTTTCACAAACCCCGGTTCCGCTACGGAGGGCCAGTTATACCTCTCCCTGGACGCGGCAGGTGTCCCTCGCAATGAGGTCAAGGTGGTCGCGACTGGGGGCGTAAGTGAAAGCCTGACCGCTCTCAAGAAAAAGGCTATCGACGTCGCCGGCATCCTCGAGCCGGTCTTCACAATGAGTGGAGGAGACAAAGCGTTCGATGTTGCGTTCTGGGTAAAGGACTACGTGCCTAACTTTACGTCAACGGTACTCATTTCAACTTCCTCGTATTTGGAGGACGACCCAGATGTTGTAAGGGCCTTCCTTCGTGCGCGAGCGAACGCGGTGGACTTCATACAGCAGAATCCCGAGGAAGCCGCCGCCCTGTGGGCCCCGGTGGCCGACGTCGAGCCCGCAGTCGCCAAGAAGGTGCTCGTAAACCTCGACCTCGACACCTACCTCGGGGTCGGCTTCGATGCTAAGGGGCTGCAAGGAGTCGACGATCTTATTCGTGTGCTGGGTCAGGAGCGGGCCCCGTGGGAGAAACTGATTGTCCAAGACTACCTGCCAAGGGGAGTCAAGCGGATTGACCCGAACATGGGTGGGGCGTAGTCCTGAGATGCTCGAACTGGTTGACGTGTGCAAGCACTACGGCTCGACGGAGTCCGACGGCGGTACGGTTCAGGCGCTGCAGGATGTCAGCCTCTCCGTTAAGGAAGGTGAGTTCGTCTCCATCATTGGGTCGAGCGGCTGCGGCAAAAGCACACTACTGGAGATCGTCGCGGGCCTTGTTCCAGCCTCCACCGGGGAACTGCGGATTCACGGTGAGCGGGTGGATGGCCCAAATCCGAGGGTCGGGATGGTGTTCCAGGAGGAATCGACCTTCCCGTGGCTCACCGCTCAGGCCAACGTCGAGTTTGGACTGCGCGCCGCCGGAGTTTCTCGCGTGGCCGCAACAAAGCAGGCGCGTGAGATGCTCCACCTCGTCGGTCTGCACGGCTTTGAGAATCACTACCCTGACCAGTTGTCCGGTGGAATGCGGCAACGTGTGGCGATTGCTCGCGCCCTCGTCACACGTCCGGAGGTCATTCTCATGGACGAGCCGTTCGGGGCGCTGGACGAGCAGACACGCATCGTCCTCGGCGAAGAACTGCTCCGTCTGTGGCAAGGCACAGGATCCACGGTGCTATTTGTCACGCATAGCCTAAGTGAGGCAGCCATGCTCGCTGACCGTATCGCTGTCTTGTCCTCCCGTCCGGGTCGCATCATTGAGTTGATCGAGGTCACGCTCCCCCGCCCAAGGAGTTCGGAGATCATCGGTACGCCTGCCTTCACCGCCATCACGGGCCAACTGTGGAAGCACCTCCAGCGGGAGGCGCGCCGGTCGGCCGGGCTTGAGGATGTTCGTGCGCAGCAGCAGACAGCCGAAGCCGACAGTCTCACCCTGGGCGCGTCGTGAGAGCGCGCGTACGCCGCGTACGCCGTCGTCTCGTGCGAGCCACGCGCGTAGGAATCATCGTCGCGTTCTTTTCGTTCGTCGAGGTCGCTGCCAGGGCGGGCTGGATCGACCAACTTGCGCTCGTACCAGTGACCGTGATGGTCCAGCAACTCATCGAATACTTCCAGAACGGCCAGATCTACCCGCACCTCGCCTCCACAGGAGCAAGTTTCCTCAGCACCATCATGCTCGCGATCGTCACCGGCATACCCTTCGGCATCGCGCTCTGGCGCATCCCAGTCCTCGAGCGCATGCTCAACCCGTACCTGACCAGCTACTATGCAATACCGGTCTTTGTGTTCTACCCGCTTCTTATTGTTTTCTTCGGTATCACCGTGTGGCCGTTGATCCTGATCTCGTGGGCGTACGCTGTCGTCGCCGTCGTCGTCAATACATCCTACGGCTTCCGAGAGGTCCCACTGATCCTGCGCAAGGTAGCCCGCATCCACCGACTCGGATGGTGGCCGCGTTTTTGGAAGGTGGAGTTTCCGGCAGCATCGCCATACGTTTTCAACGGTCTCAAGCTTGCGGTTGCCTACGGACTCGTTGCCGTAATCGCGTCAGAGTTCATTTTGTCGACCCGCGGTCTTGGCTGGGTGATCGCCTACAACTACAATAGTTTCCAGGTCTCCAAGATGTACGCGGGCATTCTCTTGGTTCTGGTTATCTCGATCTTCGTCTATGTGCTTCTCAGTCTTGTCCAGCGCCGTCTGGGTCACGTGCGGAGATAGGAGACCCGAATGCACGCTCTGCACGGTGGCTTTCCTGCGTTGAGGCGAGGACTATTCCCATTACTGCTCATCCCCCTACTTCTCGCGGTGTGGCAGGTGCTCGCGTCGGTCGTCGGCGAGACCACCCTTGCAAGTCCGTACATGGCCTTCGTGGAGCTGGTTGATGGGTTGAGCCAGGGCTGGTTACTCGGGAGCCTCCTCGTCACCATGCACGCAACCACCGTGGGCTTCGGCCTCGCCGCCGTCTCTGGCGTCTGGGCCGGCTCCTTGCTCGGCGTGAGCCGTTTTTGGCGGGAGGTGTGGGAGCCGCTGCTCCTCGCCGTGTATGCCATCCCGAAGGTCACGCTGTTCCCGCTTTTCTTATTCTTCCTTGGCTTCGGGCTCATGGTGGAGTCAGCTTTTGGATTCTTCCATGGCTTCTTCCCCGTCGCCATCTTTACGATGAACGCCGTGGCGGCGATGCCCGCTACATACATGAAGGTTGCCCGTGTGACCAACCTGAACCGCTGGCAAACCTTCCGGATGGTCATGCTTCCCGCCACCCTCCCGCACGTGGTCAATGGCCTACGGTTCGGGTTCAGCCTCACCTTCCTGGGCGTTGTATTGGCCGAGATGTTCGCCTCGCCCGGCGGCTCCGGAAAGCTCATAGCGAGCGCGGTCGCTATCAACGACACAGCACGCATGCTTGCGCTCGTGGTGCCGCTCGTGGTGATAGCGCTCCTCATCAACGG
The DNA here is from genome assembly GCA_009379915.1 of Actinomycetota bacterium. Classification (GTDB taxonomy): domain Bacteria; phylum Actinomycetota; class CADDZG01; order CADDZG01; family WHSQ01; genus WHSV01. The sequence goes on from WHSV01000096.1 coordinate 8,221, forward strand.
CGGATTCCTGTGGCTTCATGGTCGACTGTCGCCACAGAGAGCATTCAGGCAGGGCGCAACCGGAACCCTCGTTGGGGGAAGTTAGTTCTGCTCCCAGGGCGGCGCTCGACGATACCAGCGGGGTTCCCATTAGTCCTCCTAGCGAACAAGGTCGTGGCTGGCCGTGCCGGACGCAGTCGTGAACATAGCTTTCTGGCGATCACCGGCACAGCGACAGAACCTGCGCGGTGCAGTCGAGCGTTCCGGATGCGCTGGTTCTCCTCGCCGCGCACGGCAACCCCGTCTTCTCCGGAACTTCACGGTCCCCTTGGGGTGCGGCTCGGTGTCGAAGCGCCTCCAGAACGGCGAGATTGTCGCGGACGACACCGGGTCCACCTCTTGGGGCACACACTCGGCCAGCAGCCGACTAGACCAAGTGAGAGATACCTTGTCCTTAGGCTGTTCCACCAGCGCCATTTCGACTCCCGGCCTGGCACGTCAGCAGGCACCCCAGTGGCCTTCCGACTGCGGTGCGTTCGGTCACCTCTTCAGACCAACTGTCGGCGAACCGCGACGCTCACACACCACCACCACCACCACCACCGCTCGCCGCCCACCCCGAGCAACGATCCGCCTGCCCCTGAGCCGCTCGGCCCGGAGCAGCACGATCCGGACCATCCCCTCGTCATGCGCCAAGCGCGCACCCTTGGCTGCAGGAGCGGCACGGCGGGGAGCAAGCGCAGAACGGATCGTTGCCCTTATGGGATATCGCATCAGGACCTTACGCCCTGACAGGAACGGAGGACGGATCGATGAAGCCGGTTGCTTTGGTGACGGGAGGTAGCTCTGGAATCGGGCGGGCTTCGGCTGTCGCACTGGCACACCAGGGCTATCGGGTCGTTGTGGCCAGTAGAAGAGCCGCCCACTTGGAGGAGGTGGTGGCCCAGCTCGGTGAGGATACCGCTACGGCCATCCCAGCCGATGTCTCGGTTGATGAAGACCGGCGCCGGCTACTCGAAACCACGGCCAAACGCTGCGGCGGTCTCGACGTACTCGTGAACGCTGCTGGTGTCGTTCACCCCGGCTCCCTGGTTGATGCCGAAGCCGATCACATTCGCCATATGGTTGATGTCAATCTTCTCGCCGCCATCTTTCTCTTCAGAGAAGCTTTGCCCTGCCTGGCGCAGCGTCGCGGAGCCATCATCAGCATCGGCTCCGTCGGAGGACTTGTGTCGTCTCGGATCAGCGCGACCTACGGGGCAACCAAGGCCGCCATACACCACTTGACGGTGTGCCTTGCACGCGAGTTTGCCCGCCATGGTGTTCGCATCAATACAATCATTCCGGGCCCGGTGGAGACCGCATTCGTCGGCGGCGGTGCGCTTCAACAACTGGCTGAAGCTACCCTGTCCGGCAGGATTGGCCAGCCCGATGAGATCGCTCGCTGGGTCACGGCCCTAGCCGATCCCAACGCGCAGTGGGTGACGGGGGCCAGCCTTACCGTTGACGGCGGCTTCGTCATCGGGCCGTGAGCAAGGGTATGCTCCAAGCCCGGACGCGCGCCGAGAGAGGTGCGTGTGCTGAAGTCCGCGCCGCGTCAGGCCGCAGGCTGCGGCCGGCTGGATGGAATCTCTGGCTCAGCCGAGTTCGCGAACGCCCGCGGGCCGGTTACGTCGCATCGGAGCCAAGGCAGAATTCCATTCGGAGATCATCTGCTGCCTCAAGCGTTTGGTGTCGCCCGTTCTCCTGGCCGAAAACACGCCGTTCACATCAGCTCACCGATTTCGGTCGGCTGAGCCGCACTCAGGGGATCCACGGCGCCTTGGGAGCTCATTCATAAGTGGTGAAGAAGTATAGGCCGATGACGGCTTTCAGCATGCTGGGGTATTTGTGTATCGGTGACCGGTAGCGGCCGCCTTCTTCGCTGAGCATCCGCCATGTCTTGAGGTGCGCGATGGCGTGTTCCACGGCGGCCCGGATCGTGGACAGCTGGGTGTTGAACTCGGCTTGGGTG
>WHSV01000017.1 GCA_009379915.1 Actinomycetota bacterium
GGTCACCTCGCTGGCATGGAACTGGTTCTCGCGGAAGCGAAGCTCGTTCAAAGCCTCGGGCGAGAAAGCTCGAAAGCCGCTGGCGGGGTCCGTGATCCGGCTGCGCGCGAGCACCGAGGTGATCCAGGCGAACAGCTTCACGCCCAGCTGACGTCCCCTGATCGGGCTCTCGTAATCACCGAGGATGCGGGATCCATGCACCACGTCGGCCTCTCCGTCGAGGATCGGCTTGACTAGCTGGGTCAGCTCGAGTGGGTCGTTCTGCCCGTCGGCGTCAAGAGTGGCCACCACCGACGCTCCGCGCAGCAAGGCGATGCGGTAACCGAGGGCCACGGCGGCGCCCTGCCCGCGCCGGAGATCCCGTCGAACGATGAGCGCCCCGTGCTTGCGGGCAACATCCTCGGTCTCGTCGGTCGAGCCGTCGGACACCACGATGCACTCGACCTCGAGACCATGAACCCGGTGGGGAACCAGGGGGAGCACGTCCGGCAGGCTCGTGGCCTCATTGAGCGCGGGGATCACGACCGCGAGCTTGCCCGTGCCCTTGGGGTTGACGTCGGGGCCGAATTCCTCGCCGAACTTCCGGGCGGCCACGCGGTCGGTGAAGTCCCCGAAGCGCCGCTCTAGCTTGTCTGTATTCGCAAAGGCCCTAAGCAGCAGAACGAACACCAGAATGTTGGACAGAACGAGCACACCGATGACCCGGCGAGCGTCTCCCGGCGGAAAACCCAGCTCTCTCAGGAGGGGGTCGACCGCACTCGGGGCAACCGAGACGAACCCCAGGGCCACCCCGACGCCCGTCATGATCAGGGCGTCCGGCAGGCGCAGGGAGCGCCGGCGGAAACCGCGCGCCGCTAAGATGACCAAGGTCAGGGCGACGGCGAAGCCGAGAAATCGTAGAACGATCATGCGTCCTCCAGGACTGGATCAATGTGGGCGGATCTGTACCTTTTCGAGATTGATGCTAGGAGACGAATCTATATGAGCGACGTCCAACGTGTACTGATTACCGGAGGCTGCGGCTTCATAGGCGCCAACCTGGTAAGGCTACTTCGGGATCGGACCGACTGGTCCCTGCGGGTCGTGGACGACATGCGGACCGGGAGGCCCGAGATGGTCGAGGGCCTGGCCGACGTTGTCGAGGGCGACGTGGGCCATCCGGCCGTTCTGGATCGGGTGCTCGAGGGGGTCGACGCCGTGGTGCACCTGGCGAGCGAGACGGGCGTGGGCCCCTCGGTCGAGAATCCGGTGCGCGATTTCGAGGGCAACGCGATGACCACCTTCAGGGTTCTCGAGGGCTGCCGCACAAAGGGCGTGAGGCGCTTCGTCTTTGCCTCGTCGGGGGCGGCGGTCGGGGATGTGACCCCTCCGATCCACGAGAACATCGTGGCTCGTCCGCTCTCGCCTTACGGCGCAGGGAAGCTGGTGGGGGAGGCGTACTGCCAGGCGTATGCCGGCTCGTTCGGCCTCGACACGATCGCGCTGCGATTCTCGAACGTCTACGGACCCCTGTCGGCCCACAAGATGAAGAACGCAGTGCCGTCCTTCATCTCTCTGGCGCTCAGGGGCGAGGATCTGCACATCTACGGCGACGGGACTCAGACGCGCGATTTCATCTACGTCGACGACCTCTGCGACGGAATCTTTCGCAGCGTGACCGCGGACGCCGTCGCCGGAGAGGTGTTCCAGTTGGGGACCAGCGTCGAGACCTCGATCCTGGAGATAGCCGAGATCGTCCGGGACGCCGTGGCAACCGATGTCGCCATCAACTTCGAGCCGCGCCGAGCCGGAGAGGTCTACAAGAGCCGCGTCGATATCTCCAAGGCGACGCGACTCCTGAACTTCAACCCGACTATCGCCGTCAAGGAGGGCCTCGCCCGTACCGCCGAGTGGTACCGGGGGAAGGCAGCGACCTAGGTTCCACAGTCGGTGAGGCGGAACACGGCGAGTGGAACGTCGACCGGATAGTCGGGCTCCAGCCCGGCGAAACCAGGCGAGCCGAGGGCGGAGTAGCGCGCGACCACGACGTCGACTCCGTACTCGTCGGCGATCGCGCGCCACCTTTCTGAGTCGAACAGACCCCTGGTCAAGATGGCGTTGTCTCTCCTGCGCTTCCTGATTGGAGTGGTGGCCCTATACATTCGGTCCCACCGGAGTCGCCCGGGGTTGCCCGGCCGAGCATTCGAGGTCGTGAGGAATACATTGCGATAGCCCGTATAGGACCACGTCAGGCCATCGATGTTGGAACCTGTGGGCCCCGCGATGACGCACCGGCCTCCCGGCCGAGGCGCGATGAGGTTCAGAAAGCTGTCCTTTCCTTGCAGCGCGACCTTGAGGAGTCCTTTTCCGGAGCGAGCCTCCGACAGTGCAAGGCTGGCCACTATTGGAGAGGGAAGAGCAAGGGCCACGGTAAGCGCGGACGCGGCGAGCGCGACTCCTCGACGATTCGCCAGGGCGTCGAGCAGTTCCGTCGCCCCGAGGGCTGCGAACAGCGCAAGTCCAAGGCTCACCAAGGGCCAGTAACGATGCGATCTGCCTATGGCTTCGAAGGACTCGCCGAGTAATGCGGGTAGTGCGGAGGAGGCGAGCACGGCTCCGCACGAGACCACGGTCCACGCGAGCACGACAAGAGCTCCTGTATCCGAAAGAGCGCGGGACCTCCAGCGGACGGCACCCCAGAGCGCAAACGGCGTCGTCACGCCCAGCGACATCACTATGGCGGTTGGTGGATAATTCACGGGCGTCACGACGGTTAGGTTCTGATAGCTGAGACGGAGCATCGTCGCGACCTGGGGGCCGAACCACAGGGCAGCCACAGCAAGCGCCGGAACCACGACGGTCACGGCTCTTTTCCAGCGTGCCATCTCGTTCGGGACGAGGCAGACAAAAACCGCAACTCCCAGACCGACGTAGAAGCTCTCGGCTCCAGTTAGTCCGGCCATCCCGAGCGTCACCCCCGACGCGGCGAGCAGCGGTTTGCTCTTCGTTCGAAGACCCACCATCACGAGCAGCAGGAACGCGACTGTAAGAGTGAGTGCGATATCACGGGGGAAGGCGGGTGTCATCTGACCGAAGGCGGCGTTGTAGCTGCGATGGTGAAAGAGGTCTCCGAAATAGCGGAAGGCGTCTTCCGCGCGCGGGTTCAGCACGACGTCGAGCTTCCTCAGAGCGAAGAAACCAAAGCCACCCGTCAGCCCGCCGAACAACGAGGCGGCGACCCCGGTGGAGAGCCTTCGAGTCAGAGCTCGGCCGAGGGCGAACAATGCGAGAACGATGCCGGCCACCTGGAGCAATTGCAACGGCGCCATCGCGTGGTAGGTGCGACCCTCCGGCAGGATGCGAGCCAGCATGGCCATGATCGAGTGGCTCAGCCACGGGTAGAAATTGGGGATCTCCCCGGTGATGGTGGCAGAAGGCGTCGTTTCACCGTTGAGTAACTGGCTCGACCAGCCCGCGTGTAACGCAACGTCGCCGCCTACGTCGAGGGGCATAGAGCGCATGACGGGGCTGCACCACACGAACCACGCGACGATCACCAGGACGAGGGCCACCCAACCGTCGGTCCTCGGTCGCCATCTCCGTCCAGCGGACCGCAGGGACAACAGTTTGCGGGTACTCAGGAGAAGAAAGAGTGCGGCCGTAGCAACTCGTGTGGGCCAGACCTGCCCGAACACGCTGCCGCTCGTGGCGATGTGGGCCAGGATCAGGACGAGTGCGAACAGGCCGACACCGGCGAAGGCGAGGCCCCAGTGGGTGACGGCGTCGACGCGTCGACCCAACAGGGCGTCGGAGATCAGATATCCGAGTGTCAGGAACAGTGCGGCGACCACCACCGCTTGAAGGCCGGCTATCGCGGCGGAAGCCGGTACCTCGAACATTCCGGGCTCTCGAGCGGTTCGAGAGGCCCTAGCTCCTCGGCTTCTCTAGCTGACCCTCGCTCCAGCTGTGGCTGGGGTAGAGGAGGTCGGTGTCGACCCGATCGGAGTGGCTGCGAACCGTGTCCAGGAGACCATCGATCAGGGTCTCGGACAGCAAGTGGGGCTGCAATCCAAGATCGAGCAGCTTCGTGTGCTTAGCGTTGTAGTAATGCTCCTCGAGCTCGATTCGAGGGTTGGACACGTTCTCGATCATCGGCTCCCAGCCCATCTTGCGGGCTCCATCGGCAACCATCTCCGCCAGCTCGAGCACGGTGAACTGTTCGGTGAACTGGTTGAACACGCGGAACTCTCCCGTGGCGGCCGGGTTCAGGATCGCCAGCTCGACGCATGCGAGCGTGTCGCGGATGTCGAGGAAGCCACGCGTCTGGCCTCCCTTCCCGTACACGGTAAGGGGATGGTCTATTGCGGCCTGCACGCAGTAGCGGTTGAGCACGGTGCCCCACACATCGTCGTAGTCCAAGCGGGTTGCGAGGTCGGGGTGGAGTTCCGTCTCTTCTGTGTGCACGCCGTAAACGACTCCCTGGTTAAGGTCGGTCGCGCGGAGGCCCCAGATACGACACACGAACTCGATGTTGTGACTGTCGTGCACCTTGGACAGGTGATAGAAGGAGCCGGGCTTCTTGGGGAACTGCATGATGTCTTTGCGCCCGTGGTGACTGATCTCGATGTAGCCCTCTTCGATGTCGATGTTGGGCGTTCCGTACTCGCCCATCGTTCCAAGTTTCACGAGGTGCGATTCGGGTGCGAACTCCTTCATCGCGTAAATGACGTTCAGTGTTCCGACCACGTTGTTGACCTGAGTCACGACCGCGTGGCGTCGAGACAACATCGAGAAGGGGGCGGCTCGGTGTTCGCCGTAGTGGACGATCGCTTCAGGGTCGGTCTTCTTGAACACCGACTCGAGGAAGTCCCAATCGCAGATGTCGCCGACCATCATCTCTATTGGCTTCTTGCCGACCTCATCCCACCTGCGAACGCGTTCGCGCAAGGATTTGATCGGGGTGAGGGACTGTGAGCCGATTTCATCGTCCCACAGCCGGCGGTGAAAACTGTCGACGACCGAGACGTCGTGACCCTTGTTGGCAAGATGCATCGCCGTGGGCCATCCAAGGTACCCGTCGCCACCCAGAATGAGGATTCTCATACCACTATCTCCAATAAACTCGAGGGTGTCGGGGCGGGAGCATACTGCCAATTTGCTCTCCCGCTACGCATTTGGGCCAATCTCAGGCGGCGCGACGGTGGGGCAAAGCCCTAGAGACTTGACCGCCCGGAGGGCGGGTACCGAGCCTTTGACTCGGCGAGGCGCAGCGAAGAACTTGCCCTGCCCGGAGGGCGGGTACCGAGCTTCGTGCTCGGCGAGGCTCCGCCGAAGCCCAGAGCTCCGCCGAAGCCCAGAGCTCCGCCGAAGGCTAGATCTCTTGGAGCCCCGCGGCCCTGAGGGCGATTTGGAAGTCGTGGGCGCTGGTGGCCGCGTTCTTGGCGTCGTCCAGAGTGACGAGACCGTCGCGGTAGAGGCCTAGGAGGGCCTGGTCGAAGGTCTGCATCCCGTAGAAACCGGACTCCGCAATGATCTCGTGCATCATGTGCGTCTTGTCGGAGTTGAGGATCAGATCCCGGATACGGCCGTTCATCACCATAATCTCGATTGCGGCGACCCGGCCCCCGTCCTTGCGCGTCAGCAGTCGCTGCGAGATGACTCCGCAGATCGTGCTTGCGAGCGCAACTCGCGCCTGGTTCTGCTGGTGGGGCGGGAAGAAGTCGATGACTCGGTTAACCGTTTCCGAGACGTCTGTCGTGTGCATCGTCGCCACGACGAAGTGACCCGTCTCGGCGGCCTGTAGGGCGGCCCGGACGGTCTCCGTGTCGCGGATCTCGCCGACGAAGATGACGTCGGGATCCTGCCGCATGGCCGCTCGCAGGGCGGTTGCGAAGTCTCCGGTGTCCATGCCGATCTCTCTCTGCGTAACGACCGACATCTGATCGTTGTGGAGGATCTCGATCGGGTCCTCGATCGTAAGGATGTGCGCGGGGCGCGTGGCGTTGATATGGCTGATGATGGCGCCCGTCGTAGTCGTTTTTCCAGATGAGGTGGGTCCGGTAACGAGCAAGAGACCGCGGTGCTCTCCGGCAAGTTGTTCGACCGCCGGTGGGAGTCCGAGAGAGTGGAAAGACGGCACCGATGCCAGAACCAGTCGAGCTGCGATTGCAATGCTTCCTCGTTGCCTGTGGACGTTGACGCGGAAGCGTCCGACGCCCGGCTCGGAGTAGGCGAAGTCGACCTCGCCCTTGGCCTTCAGCTCGGCGATGTGGTCCTCGTTCATCATCGCCATGGCGGCCTGCTCGGTGTCTGCGCCGCTCATCCGCGGGAACTCGGTCCGACCGAGCTTGCCCGAGGCACGCACGCTTGGCGGCGATCCGGCTTTTATATGTAGGTCGGAGGCGTTGTTCTCGACGACGAATTTCAAGAAATCATGGATGTCTGGCACATGGTGAGCATCGGCACCCCTCTGGGGGTGATTGAGGCGGAATGCCTCGGTAATCCAAGCAGCTTCGCCGCGGTGGTGCGACATTGTGGTCGATGAACAAAGAAGCGGATCAACAGTTCATGGCCCTCGCGATAGATATGGCCGCAAAGGCTCTCGACGACGACGTCGGAGGGCCCTTCGGCGCGGTGATCGTGCGAGAAGGGCAGGTCATAGGGAGGGGGCGGAACAGGGTGCTGGCGGACGGGGACCCGACGGCTCATGCGGAAGTGCTGGCGATCAGGGAGGCGTGTCGCTCGATTGGAGACCACCGGCTGGCCGGATGCGCGGTCTACACCAGCAGTGAACCCTGTCCGATGTGCCTGGCCGCGCTGTACTGGGCGCGCGTCGATCGGGTGCTCTACGCAAATGTACGTAGTGAAGCGGCCGCGATCGGCTTCGACGACGAGTGGCTCTATCTGGAGCTGGCGGCCGACATCACCGATCGCTCGTTGAGCATGTCCCGCCTGGCGAGCGACGAGGCCCGGTCGGTGTTCGACAGGTGGTTCGCGCGCGAGGACCGCATCCCGTACTGAGCCACTCAAATCGGGGAGGGAGAGGGGTTCTGGAGTGTGCGTCTCTAGGGCAGTTTTGCCCCTTATCCTGAGAGCCATGCGCTATCTCGACTATGCGGCAACCACGCCGGTCCTCCCCGAGGTGACGGACGCCATGGTTGCCGTTCTCACGGGAGATTTCGGCAATCCCTCGTCCGTGCACGCCTACGGGCGGGCCGCGCGCGAGATCGTTGAAGACGCCCGGGACCGGGTGGCCTCGGCAGTCGGAGCCAGCCCCGCCGAGATCGTGTTCACGGCTGGCGGTACCGAGGCCGACAACCTCGCCATCAAGGGAGCCACCCGCAAGCTGCGGGGCAACGGCAACCACGTCATCACCACAGCTTTCGAGCACCACGCGGTCCTCGACACGGTCGAGTGGCTGGGGCACGACGAATTCGAGACGACCGTCCTTCCGGTGGGGCCCGACGGGCTCGTCGATCCGGCCGCCGTGGCGGCGGCCGTCCGGCCCTCGACCATCCTCGTGTCGATCATGGCGGTCAACAACGAGATCGGAACGGCGCAGCCTCTCGCCGAGATCGCGCGTGCGGTCAAAGGGGCGAACCCCTCGACCCTCGTCCACACCGACGCGGTGCAGATGCTCGGGAACCTACCGGTCAACGTGCACGAGTTGGGGCTCGACTTCGCCGCGTTCTCGGCGCACAAGTTCGGTGGTCCCAAGGGAGTCGGCTTTCTCTTCGCCCGCAGTCACGCGCCGGTCGAGGCGTTGCTGCACGGAGGTGGGCACGAGGGTGGTTTGCGCTCCGGCACCCTGAACGTTCCCGGTCTCGCGGGACTCGGCGTGGCGGCCGAGATCGCCGCCAAGGAGGTCGACCACAAGATCGAGCGCGTCGGGGGCCTGAGAACTAGGTTGTGGCAGGGGATCGAGGACTCGATCGAGCGCGTGCGGCTCAACGGTCATCCCACCGAGCGCGTTCCCGGAACGCTCAACGTGAGCTTCGAGGGCGCCGACGGGGAAACTCTTCTTCTGCTGTTCGATGCTGCGGGCATCGCGTGCTCGGCCGGTTCCGCCTGTCAGTCCGGCGCCATCGACCCGTCTCACGTTCTGCTCGCCATCGGAGTTCCGCGCGAGATCGCCAAGGGGAGCGTGCGGTTCTCGCTGGGGCGTGAATCGACGGACGAGGACGTCGACGCGGTTCTCGAGGTCCTGCCCGGCATCGTGGAGAGCGCGCGACGGGTCGGATAGTGGTGAAGCGCAAGGCCGTGGTGGCCGCGGGGTCCGGGGCGGCAGGCCCGAGGGGCGGAGAGAAGTGCAGGGCCGTGGTGGCGATGTCCGGAGGGGTCGACTCGTCGGTCGCGGCCGCCCTGCTCGTCGAGCAGGGCTACGACGTGACCGGCATCATGTTGAAGCTGTGGCGAGGCGAGGCGGCCAACCTGGACTCCGGCTGTTGCAATGTCGGTGCCGCCTCGGACGCGCGCCGAGTCGCCGACAGGCTCGGCATCCCCTTCTACGTGCTGAACTTCGCCGAGCGTTTCGAGCAGACCGTGATCGAGAACTTCCATGCCGACTACGCCAGCGGGCGTACTCCGAATCCGTGCGTGCGCTGCAACCAGTGGATCAAGTTCGATGCCCTGCTCGAGCGAGCGCTGGCGTTGGGCGCCGACGTCCTCGCGACGGGTCACTACGCACGCGTTCGGTCGGATGGCGGCCGTTACCGTTTGCTTCGCGGCGTGGACCACAACAAGGACCAGAGCTACGTGCTGTGGATGCTCGACCAGGCGAAGCTGGCGCGCACGTTTTTCCCTGTCGGCGACATGGCCAAGTCCGAGACCCGCCGTCTAGCCGCAGAGCTAGGGTTGCGCACCGCGAACAAACCCGACTCGCAAGAGATCTGCTTCGTCCGCAACGGTGACCTTCCTGCGTACGTCGACGAGCACCTCCCGGCGGCCAACCGGCCCGGCCCCATGGTGACCACGAAGGGCGAGGAGGTTGGCGAGCACCGTGGCATCGCTCGCTACACCGTCGGCCAGCGCAAGGGCCTGGGCATCTCGCTGGGGATGCCGGTGTTCGTCCGCTCGATCGACGCCGAGACCAACACGATCGTCGTGGGCGAGCGCGACGAGCTCGCATGCGGCGGCATTGTGGCGTGTGAGATCAATTGGGTCGACGAACCACTGCAGGCTGGTCGAGAGGTGCTCGTTCAGTACCGCTCTCACGGTGACGTCCACTCGGGGCGAATCGAAGCCTCCGTACCGGGCCGGGTCGAGGTCGCCTTCGATCGGCCGGTCGAGGCCGTGGCGCGCGGCCAGTCGGCCGCGTTCTACGACGCGGGTCGTCCCGAGCGACTGCTGGGTGGGGGCGTCATCTCGTCCACGGTGGCAGCAGCGGCTTGTGTCTGACCGGTCGCACACAGAGATCCTGAGGTCCGAGTTCGAGCGCGCCGCGGAGAACTTTTCCAATCGCACCAAGGGACGTTTCGACAAACTCGGCGTGGTTGATTTCTCGAGAGTCGACGACGGAGCCAAGGTGCTGGAGGTCGGAGCGGGCACCGGCAACTTCCTGCAGTTGTTCGCCGGAGTGGCGGGGCAACTCGTGGGCGTGGACCTCACACCTGCGATGTTGAACAAAGCTCGTATGGCGTTCCCGGAGATGGACCTGATGGTCGGTGACGGAGCGCGCCTTCCGCTTGGTTCGGGGTCGATGGATCTCGCGACCACCGCGCAGACTCTCCATCATGTTTGGGAGCCGCTTCCGGTCCTTAAAGAGATGCGTCGAGTGACGGCGGAGAAGGGCAGGGTTCTCATCGTCGACCAGGTGGGGACCGAGCGCTACGAGGAAGTGCTCGCGATGAACGAACTCGATGTGATGAGAGACCCGAGCCACGCTTCGTCGCGTCCCCCTAGCGCACTCCGCACCCTGCTGCGCGTCGCGGGACTGAGGATCGCCGCCGAACGAATCGTCGACGAAGAACACAGATTGTCGGACTGGATGCCCGAGGTCGAGTTTCCGGAGGACCGCATCGAGAAGGTGAAGGGATTCATCGACGCGCACGGAGACGCCACAGGCATGAACTTTGCCCGGGTCGGGGATGACTACATCTTCAACCGGAGGCGGATGATGATCCTTGCCGAGCGGGCCTGACGGTAGGGCGATAGCTTGAAAGGTGACGATTGAATATCTTCGATTCCCTCAACGACGAGAACGACCGGCAGGAACGTTCGGGACTGACGACCCGTCTTGTCGCTGCTGCTGCGGAGGCCTCGGGCTCGAGCGATCCCGAAGCCTGGGAGCCGGTCATCGACATGCTCTACCGCGCGACGATCATCTTGCCCTTCACCGATGGCGATGAGGACGCGTCGGGCTCGGAGGAGAGCGTCCCGGTCGTGGCCAACGAGGAGGGCGAGCACCTGCTTCCTGTCTTCACCGACGAGACCGAGCTGGACTCCTGGCGCCCTCACGGCGGCCGTTACACCCATCTCGAGACGGCCGAGGTCCTGAAGGTGGCCGTTCAGCAGGGTTTCACCGGATTGGTAATCAACCCATCGGGCGAGACACCCATCGAACTGGGGGCCGAGAACATCCAAAACGAGGAGCCCGGCGACTAGAGGAGGGCCCCTCCCGTCAACTTGGCGCGACGGTTTCGACCCTGAACGACGCCTGGAGTCGTTTTTCGTCGAAGCTGTGACCTGAGTCACATTCAGCGGACGGAAAGCGTGATGTCGTTGCCCTCATGGCTCCCAACCACCCGGCGAAGCGTTGTCAGGAACGAGCTCTACGCCACCATGGAGTGATCTCACGCGCTGAGGCAAGGGCTGATGGGATGAGCAGCCGAGCGATCGACAGGAGATTGCAGTCGGGGGACTGGTCCCGGCTTCTGCCGGGTGTCTACGCGCTCAGAGGTTCACCGGTGACTTTCATGCGCAGGGTGGTTGCCGCCTACAAGTGGGCTGGCGAGGGTGCACTGATGTCTCACTCGACCTCCGCCCGGTTGTTTGGGCTCGATGGCATTGATGCTTGCAACATAGAGCTGTCGACGCCCCGGCGTCTGCGATCGAACAGAGTGGTCGTGCATCAGAGGGAGACGCTCGATTTGCCCTCGCGACGAATCGATGTTGTGCGCGTAACGGCGGTCGAGCAAACTCTCCTTGACATTGCCCTCTCGGTGACCAGGGACAGCCTCGAACTTGCGCTCGATTCTGCATTGCGCTTGGGTCTAACGCGCTTTGACCGCGTCAAGCGCTTCTTCGAAACCTTCGCCGGCGAGGGAGTATCCGGTACCGTCGCTTTACGCGAAATGCTTCACCTGAGAGAGCCCTGTCCGCGCCCGCATCACAGCGTGCTCGAGGTGGAGTTCCGGCAGTTATCTCGCAATGAAGACCTTCCGACCGCGGTCTCGCAGTTTCCCGTAGAGCTCCGGCCCGGATTGACGGTGCATCTTGATTTCGCCTATCCGAATGAAATGCTCGCCATTGAGATCGACAGCGTCAGGTGGCACTCGGGAGTGCGCGCCATCAGGTGGGATAACGAGCGCCAGAACCTTCTCGTGGCTTTGGGCTGGCGAGTGCTGCGGTTCGAATGGAACGATGTCATCCACAGGCCGGCGTTAGTCGCGGCTCAGATTCTCGAAGCGTTGATTTTGCGGCAGGAAAGTCTGCGTTTCTGACAGGTTCGACCGTTAACGACGTTCAGAGTGGTTTTTGGTCGAAGCTGTGGATCGTGGGCGAAACCGGCAGGGGCTCCTACCACTCGACTAGCTTCCATATCTCCGGTTGCATCGTCGATTCGCGCGAGCCGATCTCGGCGAAGATCGCCACGGCGCGCTTGAGGTGCTCCATCGATCGCTCCCTGTTGCCCTCACGGTGCCAGAGGTCGGCGAGGTTGTTGTGAAGTGCGGCTTCGCGATGGCGATCCCGTTGCGCCGTGCAGAGCTTCACCGCCTCCTCGAGCACCGCAATCGCTGTTGCTCTGTCTCCCGTCTCGCCTTGAGCGAGGGCCAGATTGTTGAGGGCAGCGATGCGCGCCGTCGGGTCGCTGAGCTCGGCGGCCAGGTCGGCGCTCCGCTGCAGATGGTCCAGGGCTCCCGGAAAGTCCGAGCGGCTCTTGGCCAGAATTCCAAGGATGTTGTGAACCTGGGCAAGGGCGTCGAGCTCCTCGGTCTTTTCGGCTAGCTCGAGAGCCTCCCCCGCGAGCCGCTCCGCGGTGCCCGAGTCCCCAGATCGGTGAGCGGTCAGGCTCAGATCGGCCAGGACGCGGGCGCGACGAGCATGCTCGCCCTCGTCCAACAGGTCGAACGCCACCTCGAGATGACTCTGAGCGGCATTCAGGTCACCCCTGCGATGGTGGACGGACCCGATCTTGTGCTCGATGCCGACCAGGTCGTGCTGGTCGCTCAACGCCGCAGCGGTCTCGTAACTCGTCAGGGCCGACGAGTAGTCCCCGGTGAGGACCGACACGTCCGCAATGGCCTCGTGGATCCGGAAGGGCTCCGGATGATCGAGGCCGAGGGCGGCGCGGTAGTGGGCCAGAGCCTCCGCATGCGCCAACAAAGAGCGCGCCTTGTCCCCTGCGACCTCGTAGTAGTGCGCGGCGGCGGGCGCGTCGCCGGCGGCCTCGTAGTGCTGCGCGACCGCTCCCGGATCGGCCGCCGCTCGTCTGCGCGAACGTGCCACCGACTCCCCGACGCGCCGGTGCAGCAGTCTTCGACGCGCTGTGCTCGTGTCGTCGAGCACGATCCTGCGGATGCCCTCGTGACTGAAGTCGAAGGTCGGCGACGAGAGCCCGAGCTCGGACTTCCCAATCCCATCGCCTGATGTCGCCCCGATCTCTTTGACGAGTCCTCCGGATGCGAGCTCGTCGAGCGCCATCACCGTCTCGTCCTCGGAACGTCCGCCGGCCTCCCGGACGGTGTCGAAGTCGAAGCTGCGCCCGATGATCGCGGCCGCGGTGAGGACCTGCAGAGTCATCTCGCTCAGCCGTTCGAGGCGAGACGAAACGAGCTCGCGCACTCCCGTCGGTGGCGACCACTCCGGTGAGTCCGGGTCCGCACCACCCTCGAGCGCCACGAGGTACTCGACGAGGAAGAACGGCAGGCCCTCGGTCTCCTCGTAAAGGCGATCGCTCAGTGACGCATCCTGACTTCTGACTGCCGTGACGAGTTCCGCCACGTCCGTGCGCGTCAGACGATCGAGAACGATATGAGAGCTCGTCCCCGAGCGATCGGCGCTCAGCAGGTGACGCGCTCGGGGTCCTCCGAGTGGCTCCTCGCTCCTCACCGTGGTCAGCAAGAGGAGCCGCCGGCCCTTGAGCCGGGTCGCGAGATAGAGCAGGGCATCCATGGACGACTCGTCTGCGCAATGGATGTCGTCGATCAACAGGACTCCGGCCGGCGACGAATCGGATGCGGCCGCGAGAAAGCTCGCAATGCCCTCGAAGAATCGCGCCTGCGCTCCGGGATCGTCGAGAGGTGTGGGGGCCGGCACGTCGAGCTCGAACGTCAGGAGCTCGGGGAGCAAGCGAGAGCACTCCGTCAACCAGTGACGAGGAACGTCGTCGAGCCAAGCCGGGTCTCGGCCCTCGAGAGTGCTGCGCATCAGCTCGGTTAGGGCGCCGAAGGCGAGCCGCATCTCCTCCGAGTTGCAGCGCGCGGTCGCGGTGACCGCGCCCAAACTTCGTGCTCTTTCCACGAACTCCTCGGCAAGCCGGCTCTTACCGATTCCGGCTTCGCCTTCGATGAGCGCAACTCGGCCCCCACCCGCGATGGTCTCGTGGATCCGAATCAGCGCTTGGAGTTGGTCGTCGCGACCGACGAGCGGGACGGGAGATGGCGAGATGACCGAGTCGAGCGCTATCGGCGGCCGGGCGGGCACGGCCGGCTGCTCCGGAAGCACAACCTCGTTGTCGGTTATCTGGCGGTATAGCTCGGTCGTTTCTTCAAGCGGGATAACACCGAGCTCACGATCGAGCAGTGCCACGCACTCTCGGTACTGCTTGAGAGCACCGGCGCGCTGATCGTTCCACGCGTACAACAGCATGAGCTTGCGATGTGCGGGTTCGTGCAAGGGGTCGAGGGACAGCCACCGATGCGCGCGTTCGATGGCTTCCGAGAATCGACGGTTAATCGAAAGGCACTCGACGGTGCGCTCGAGTGCGGTGGCCATCAAGCGCTTGTAGAACTCAGCCTGGTAGTACTGCCAGTCTTCGAAGGTGACGGAGTCCCTGAGCGAGAAACCAGCCAGGAAGTCACCCCTGTACAGATCCACGGCCTGCTCGAGCAACTCGAGTGAGGTGACGCAGTCGCCGGCTCCGAACGACGGTTCGCTCTGCTCGACGAGTGATCGAAAGGTGACCGCGTCGGTCGAGACAGAATCGGGGGCCAGGCCGACGGTCGCTCGGTCGGCAACGAGGCCCTCGCCTCCCATGGCTTTCTTGAGGGTCGACAGCGTCCTGCGCAGCGCGCCGCGCGCTTGGTTGGAGTCGTGCTCGGGCCACAGGAGCCCGGCAAGCGAATCGCGCCGGAATGCCTGGCCCTCGATCGCGAGGTAGGACACGAGGGCGACGGCCTTCCGGGTGTCCACCTCGACGGGTGAACCCCCTCGCTCGATGCGCGGAGCGCCGAACAGAAATAGCTGTATATCGGACAAGAATGACCCCCATAGTCGCAGGAACTTCGGCACATATTGGACACGCGTGAACGAAAGTTGCGCAAGGCCCTTTCTCGTAACGATTGCAGGACGTTATCTAGCCATGCTGGTTGGAAGGAAGCGGAAGCCATCACGGGGGCAAGCGTGATCGAGACAGTTTTGGGCGGGGGCGCCGGTGGGTCGTGCCTTTGGCATGGTCGACGCTGCCAGCCTTCGTCGCGCTCATGTCCCTGGGCCGAGTAACTCGAGCGGGTGACGCAGCCCACTGCTATTTCGCTGTGGCTCAGAGACGGGGAAACGAACCTTGAGCAAGTGGATCCGCGTGTGGCTGCTCTGGACGCTGCTCGGAACGGCCTGTGCCATGTGTTTGTTCTCGCTTGAGCTGTCCCGGCGCAACGGACAGGATCTGTCCGATGCTTCCCTGATTTCAGTTCAGCTCTTGTTCGTTGCTCTGGGGGCCCTGGTTGCCTCTCGTAAATCAGGGAATGCCGTCGGGTGGATCTTTATGGCGATCGGTGTCCTCGGCATCGGGGGTCCGCTCGCAGAGGAATACGGTGTGCTCACGCTCATGCTTGCGGGCGGCTACTGGGTCTCGGTCCTGGTACTCCAGTCCCTTCTCCCCGTAGCCGGCCGCTCGCCCCTGGTGGTCGCCGCCTCGACCCTTGCGATCGTTGCGTTGTTCCATCCCATGAGAACGCGGGTGCAGTCGTTCATCGACCGGCGCTTCTACAGAACGCGCTACGACGCAGAACGAACGGTTGCGGACTTCGGTGCACGTCTGCGGCAAGAGATCGATCTCGACGAACTGGGCGCGGACCTGGTCGGCGTCGTTCAGCGCACGATGCAGCCCTCCAACGTGTCGCTGTGGCTCAAGACAAGTGAGAGCGCCAAATGAGGTTGCGCGCGCCTTTGCTTGGTTGCTGTGCGCTCTGAACCTCGGAGGATTGCTAACGGCGTCGTATATCGCCAATTTCGTCGAAGAGCCTTCCGACGTGCTCAACATCATCACCTTTGCGTTCTTCGTCCTCGCTTGTGCAGTGCTGGGAGCGCTTGTCGCGGCCAAGAGGCCCACCAATCCGATCGGTTGGATTCTGTCGTTGGTTGCATCGTTTGGGGCCGTCGCTGGTCTGGTGAGTACCTTTATCGAGGCCCATCCCACATCACTGGGCGAACCCGGAAGCCTTGCCGATTGGGTGGGGGGCTTCATCTGGACTCTCACCTTTGTTCCCATGATCTTCGTAGTTCAGTTGTTTCCTACGGGACGGCCTCCGAGCCGCCGATGGATACCCGCGCTGTGGCTGACGGGGGCGGGGATGACGTGCGCTGTGGTGGCATATGCATTCGCTCCGGGGCCAATGGAGAACTCCATCGATCCCGCGCTCAACCCGTTTGGCATCGAGAGGCTTCGAGGACAACTTCGTGCCCTCTCGGTTGTGGGGGGCGCGCTGATCGTTGCCTCGGTTGTGCTCGCGGTCTTGTCGCTGGTCCTCCGGTTTCGACGGTCCGTGAATGTCGAGCGCCAGCAGATCAAGTGGTTCGCGTACGCCGGACTGGTGGTGCTGGGAGCGCTCGCCGTCCAGATGGTCGTTTTCTCGATCGTGCCCGAGACCGACATCCTCGTCGACGTATCCAACGCTCTGTTCTCGCTGACCATTACGCTGATTCCCATCACAATCGGCTTCGCCGTCCTTCGCTATCGGCTGTACGACATCGACCGCCTAATCAGCCGAACGCTGGCATACGGGCTGGTATCAACGATTCTGATCGGCGCCTATCTGCTCGCAGTGCTGGCGCTGCAATCCCTGCTTCCGTTGAACGACGATTCGCCGGTGATCGTGGCAGCATCGACGCTCGCCGTCGTTGCGGCCTTCGGCCCGCTGAGGACTCGCATCAGGATGCTCGTCGACAAGCGCTTCAATCGGAGCCGCTACGACGCCGAAAAGACGATCGCAGAGTTCGGCGTTCGATTGAGAACCGAGGTCGAGATCGGGTCGCTGTCCGACGACCTCGTTGGCGTCATCGGGCGAACCATGCAGCCCGCCCACGTATCGCTGTGGCTTCGCCCCGGGGACTGAGGTATGGAACGCGCTGGAATTCACTTGGGAGTGTGCGCGCCTCAGGCTCCCGAGAGGGCCAGGGTGAGTGCCGTGAGGGTGATGAGGGCGGAAAAGGACTGCCACATTGAATGTAGTGAAGCGATTTTCTGACGGTGTGCTGCTTTCGTAACGATTCGCGAACGGAATAGGCGTAAAAAGGGATGAGATGAGTGCCAGAGCGGGAGCGCTGAGACGATTCATAGGCCGCAGGCGGACCCAGGTCCGCTCAGAGGGTGCTGTGACGCCTTTACAGCGCGAGATGGAAGTGGCCCCCGTCGATATCGCCCCGAATGACCCCATACTGGCCTATTTCCAGACGGCGTCCGGCGCAGTGGAGCTCGAGTCGCTGCACCTCGAATCGCCCGCCAGGGACGCGCTTCTCGAGGCGGGCGTGCGCATCGTGGTGCCCCTCATCACGCAGGGCGAGCTGGTCGGGCTCCTCAACCTCGGCCCCCGGCTGAGCGAGCAGGAGTACTCCGCCGACGACCGCAAGCTACTCGACGCCCTGGCCGGCCAGGCCGCCCCCGCGGTGAGAGTCGCCCAGCTCGTCCGTCAGCCGGAGAGCCAGGCCAGGGAACGAGAGCGTGTGGAGCAGGAGCTCCGAGTCGCGCAGCTGATCCAGCAGCAGTTCCTGCCGCGCGAGCTCCCCGATCTTCACGGGTGGCACGTCGCGGCGTACTACCGGCCGGCCCGAGAGGTCGGCGGCGACTTCTACGATTTCATCGAGCTTCCCGGCGGCAGGATCGGAATCGTGGTGGGGGACGTAACCGACAAGGGGGTGCCCGCAGCGCTTGTGATGGCGACGACACACAGCCTGCTGCGTGCGGAGGCACCCAGGCTCGTCGAGCCCTCGAAGGTGCTCGAGCGCGTCAACGACCTCCTCGTCAACGACATGCCCCCGAAGATGTTCGTGACCTGTCTCTACGTGGTGCTCGACCCGGCCGCAGGGACGCTGCGCTTCGCCAACGCGGGACACAACCTTCCCTACGTTGGGGCCGAGGGCGAGACGCTCGAACTTATGGCGAGGGGCATGCCACTCGGCCTGCTCCCCGACATGACCTACGAGGAGAAGGCGGCGACGCTGGCTCCCGGAACGAGCCTGCTTCTGCACTCGGATGGACTCGCAGAGGCTCACAACCCGGAGGGCGACATGTTCGGGTTCCCGCGCCTCATGGGAATCGTGGGAAGCGGCGGAGCCGGAGAGGCACTCATCGACAACTGCTTGAAGTCGCTCGATTCGTTCGTCGGCGCCTCCTGGGACCAGGAGGACGACATCACGCTCGTCACCGTGCAGCGCTACGGCAGCGGGGTGAATCGACCCCCCGCCGCCGAGACCGACGGAAGCCGGGTGCTCACCCAGTTCGAGCTACCGAGCGAACCGGGTAACGAGCGACGAGCTTTCGCTCTGGTGACGGAATCGGTGCAGGAGCTTGGCCTCCCGGATGACCAACTCGAGAAACTCAAGACCGCGGTTGCCGAGGCTACGATGAACGCGATCGAGCACGGCAACCACAACGATCCTCGTATTCCAGTGGGCATCACGGCCTCGGTCGAGAATCAGGACCTCGTCGTTCGCATCACGGACGAGGGCGGCTCGGACATTCTGTCTCATCGAGAATCCCCGGATCTCGAAGCCAAGCTCGAGGGCCGCCAGAATCCGCGCGGCTGGGGGCTTTTTCTCATCGAGAGCATGGTCGACGAAATGGATGTCACAAGCGACGGAACGACGCGGACCGTCGAGCTCATCTTCCACTTGAAAGGGGACGGCCATGGACGCTAACGCCCTGGTGGCCAGCGTTCGCCACAGCGGAGAGGTCGCAATCGTTGACCTCGCAGGCCAGCTAGACGGTTCGGCCGAGAGAACGCTGAACGCAGCATGGGAGGCGGCAGGAGACGCGCCGATCGTCGCCCTCAACTTCACGAAGGCCACGTACATCAACTCCACCGGCATCGCTCTGATCGTCGGGCTTCTCGGCAAGGCGCGCGTCGAGAACAAGAAGGTCCGAGCTTTCGGGCTGATGGATCACTACAAGGAGATATTCAGCATCACCCGCTTGTCGGACTTCATCGAAGTCCACGGAGACGAGGCGGGAGCAATCGGCGGCCTGGCGGCGAACGCCTGAGTGGCACGGACTGGGGAAGCAGCCCCTGAGAGGAGGACGGTATGACGAACGAAGTCTTGAGCGTTCGGGACGGAGGACCAGGCGCCGCAATCATCGACATCAAGGGTGAGGTGACGGCCCGCAGTGAGGATGCGTTGATGGCTGCGTTCTCCGAGGCCAACGAGAGCAAGCCGCACGCCATCCTGCTGAACTTCAGCGATCTCGAGTACATGAACTCTTCCGGGATCGGACTGCTCGTCACTTTGCTGGTCAGGGCCAACCGGCAACGGCAAGAGCTGTTCGCCTTTGGACTGACCGATCACTACCGGCAGATCTTCGAGCTCACTCGTCTCGACGAGGCGGTGGGAATCCACGACACCGAGGGTGATGCACTGGCCGCCGCCGGCGCGTCCTAGAGAACTTGCCCGCCCCAAGGGCGGGTTCCGAGCTTTTTGCTCGGCGAGGCGCAGCGCAGCTTCGCCGATGCCTAGAGGAGGTGAGTGCAGTGACAACCGACGATGAAACTCGGACCACTCCCGAGGTGGAGGTAGTTGCGGCCGAGGCGACGCCCGAGGTCGTGGAAGAGATCAAGAGCGCGCGCGACGCCAACTGGGCCAAGCTCACCGGTGCTCTGACGGTCGGCGAGGTTCCCCCGGAGGCGCGCAACATCAACGTCACGGGCCGGCGGCAGACGAGCCCGATGCAGGGCTTCGGCAAGATGTGGCAGAAGACCTACAGGGTCTCGCTCGGAACCGAGGTCACTCCGCAGGAGGTCATTTCGGAGTGGAAGGCAAAGTTTCCGACCTTTTGGCCCGAGGGCAACCGCTTCTACGGACCGCTTACCGGGATCGCGCCGGGCGACGTTGCGCTGCTCAATCTCACGATGCCGGGCCGTCTGAAGTTGTCGACCGGAGTGCTGGTGCTCTACGCCGATGAAGAGTCGTTCACGTTCATGACGCCGGAAGGGCACATGTTCGCAGCCTTCATCACGTTCTCCGCCTACGAGGACAAGAACGGTGGAACCTCCGCCCAGGCCCAGGTCTTGCTGCGAGCCAACGACCCGTTGTTCGAGATCGGCCTGGCCGTCGGTGGTCACCGCAAGGAAGACAAGTTCTGGGTGCACACCCTCGCGGCGCTTGCCGCGAACTTCGGAGTGACCACCGAGGTCGAAACTCAAGTCGTCTGCGTGGACAAGAAGCGTCAGTGGCGTAACGCCAGAAACCTTCGCTACAACTCGGCGATTCGCTCGGGCATCTACATGATGACGACGCCCTACAGAGCCATGAAGCGTTCGGGCCGATAAACCGCCTAGGGCGCCATTCGATGCCACACTGACGGTATGAACGAGGAGCGCAGCTATGACGCCGTCGTCGTGGGCGCGGGACCGAACGGGCTGGCCGCGGCGATCGAGCTCGCCCGAAAGGGTAAGTCTGTCGTCGTCTACGAGGCAGCGGGCACTCCGGGCGGAGGTTGCCGATCGGCCGAGCTGACGCTGCCGGGCTTCGTCCACGACGTCTGCTCGGCGATCCATCCTCTGGCCATGGCGTCACCGTTCTTCAAATCGATTCCTCTCGCGGACCTCGGCGTGCGGTTCCGCCAGCCGGAATCGCCCTTAGCTCACCCACTCGATGACGGTGACGCGGCGGTGCTGGAACGCTCGGTGACCGAGACCGCGGAAGGCCTTGGAGGAGACGCGAAGGCTTACACGCGACTGATGGGACCGTTGGCGCGCAACACCGACAAGTTGATAGAGGACATCCTCGGCCCCCTTCGTACCCCCCACCACCCCGTTGTGCTTGCTCGCTTTGGGCTCTCGGCGGTTCGCTCCGCCTACGGACTCGCGCGCGCACGCTTCGATGAGCCCAGGGCGCGCGCCCTGTTGGCCGGGATAGCGGCTCACTCGATGATGTCCTTGCGGCGACCGCCGACGGCGGCTTATGGGCTCATGCTCGGGGTGATAGGTCACGCCTACGGCTGGCCGGCCATCGAGGGAGGGGCACAAAAGCTGACGGACGCGCTCGTCACTTGTCTTACAGATCTCGGGGGCCGGATCCTGACCGACCGCCGAATCGAGACTCTGCGCGAGCTCCCTAGGGCCCGCGCCGTTCTCTTCGACCTCACGCCAAAGCAGGTCGTGGCGATCGCCGGTGACGACCTGCCTGTTCGTTACAGACGTCGCCTCGAGCGCTACCAGTACGGCCCGGGGGTGTTCAAGATCGATTTCGCCTTGAGCGAACCGATTCCCTGGAAGGCCGATGTCTGCCGGCGAGCGGGCACGGTTCATCTCGGGGGATCGCTGGAAGAGGTCACCGCGGCCGAGGACGCCGTCTGCCGGGGCCGCCACCCCGACCGCCCGTATGCACTGCTCGCTCAGCAGACCACCTTCGACGAAACGCGCGCCCCCGACGGAAAACACACCGCGTGGGCCTATTGTCATGTGCCGAGCGGTTCCGCCACGGACATGACCGAGCGAATCGTGGCGCAGATCGAACGCTTCGCCCCCGGTTTCCGCGACACCGTCGTCGCTCAGTCCACGATGACGGCCCCCGAGGCCGAGGCGTACAACGCGAACTACGTCGGGGGTGACATCTCCGGAGGTGTGCAGCACTTCGGACAGCTCTTTACCCGTCCGACCGTGCGCTTCGACCCCTACTCGACCCCGAACAAAAAGCTGTACTTCTGCTCGTCGTCGACGCCACCGGGCGGGGGAGTGCACGGAATGTGCGGCCATTACGCCGCCCGCTCGGCCCTGCGCCGGGTTTTCTGAGCTGTCAGATGAGCTCGTCGGGGAGTAGCGAAAAGAGCGTCAGGTCCACGCGCTCGCCTTTCATTAGGCGCGCGCTCCGCAACAAGCCCTCGCGCTGAAAGCCGCATCTTCGGGCCACACCCTCGGATGCCTCGTTCCCGACGTGGGTCAGAAGCTCGAGCCTCATCACCTCGAGGTCGCCGAATGCCCAGCGCGCCATGAGGCGCACCGCTCGTGTGGCGATTCCACGTCTCCGGGCGTGGGCCGCGACCCAGTAGCCGACCTCCGCCGTGGAATGTGCGGGATGCAGCTTGAGTCCCACCCCGCCCAGGACATCGTCGTCGGCCGCGTCCACGATCGCCGAATCGGTTCCCACGCCCATCGCCTCCTGGCGCGCATTGGTCTTGAAGAAGAGCTTGGCCTCCCTGCGCGTGTAGGGAGCGGGGATGCCGGTCCAGCGCGCGATGGCCGGATCTTCGAGCAGATCCACGAGACGGAGGAGATCCGACTGCCGCCACGATCTGATGGCGATGACGCCGTCCTTCAGGGAGGCGGGGGGCGAGAGAGACGCCATCGCCTCACTCTAGTGGCCCGAGTGAGCCACGAAGGCCGCACGTCGCTGCCACAATAGGGACATGTCCACGACCACCTCAAAGACGACCTCGAAGACCACCAAGGGCAAGGCCGCCAAGCGAGCCGACGAGCTCCGCGAGGCGATCAACTATCACTCCTACCGCTACCACGCGCTGGACGATCCAGAGATCGCCGACGCCGAGTACGACGCGCTCATCAAGGAGCTCATGGTCATCGAGGAGGCCCACCCGGATCTCGTGACTCCCGACTCGCCGACGCAGCGAGTGGGAGCCCCACCATCGGATCAGTTTGCTCCCGTCAGGCACCGGACGCCGATGATGAGCCTGGACAACTGCTTCACGCTCGAGGAACTTAACGCGTGGGGGCAGCGCGCCGAGCGGCTTATCTCCGGCATCGATGCGTACACGACCGAGCTGAAGATGGACGGCGTGGCCGTGAACCTCCTCTACGAGGACGGCGTGTTCGTCCGGGGGGCGACCCGCGGCGATGGGCGCACCGGCGAGGACATCACGGGAAACCTCAAGACGATCAACTCGGTCCCGTTGCGCCTGCGCGGCGACGACGTTCCTAAGACCCTCGAGGTGCGCGGCGAGGTGTACATGCGCACCGACGACTTCGAGAAGCTGAACGAACGGCTCGGCGAGGCCGGCCTCAGGACCTTCGCCAACCCGCGCAACGCCGCGGCCGGTTCGCTCCGGCAGAAGGATCCGAGCGCCACCGCAGATCGCAAGCTCTCGCTCGTGTGCCACGGAGTCGGCTACGTCG
Source organism: Actinomycetota bacterium (assembly GCA_009379915.1). GTDB lineage: Bacteria > Actinomycetota > CADDZG01 > CADDZG01 > WHSQ01 > WHSV01. Next base: position 22,920 of record WHSV01000017.1, read on the forward strand.
AGGGGCGGCGCTTCAAGGCCCATTCCGAGGCTCTGGCGTTCATACGCGAGCTGGGACTGCGTATCAACGACAAGAACAAGGTGCTGAAGGACCTGGACGAGGTCTACAAGCGCTGCGGGTACTGGCAGGAGCATCGCCACGATGTGCCGTACGAGATCGACGGTGTGGTCATCAAGGTCGACGCGATCGCACAGCAAGAGGAGCTCGGGTTCACATCGAAGGCTCCACGGTGGGCCATCGCTTACAAGTTCCCGCCCGAGGAGCGCACGACCGTGCTGAACGACATCTTTGCGTCGGTCGGGCGGACCGGAGTGGTGACGCCGTTCGCGAGCCTCGAGACTGTGTTCGTCGGTGGCGTGAACATCACCACGGCCACCCTGCACAACGAGGACGAAGTCGCGCGCAAGGACGTGCGACCGAAGGACACCGTCATCGTGCGGCGTGCGGGCGACGTCATCCCCGAGGTCGTCGGACCGGTGCTCTCGAAGCGACCCAAGGGCACGCGGCGTTGGAAGATGCCGAGAAAGTGCCCGTCCTGCGGCTCGGAGCTCGTGCGCAACGATGGAGAAGCCGCAACCCGTTGCCTCAACATCTACGAGTGCCCCTCACAGCAGCGGGAGCGCATCTTTCATTTCGCCAGCCGAGGGGGCATGGACATCGAGGGGCTTGGCTACAAGACGATCATCATGATGCTCGACAAGGGCTGGCTCCGCGACGTCAGCGACATCTACTTTCTCGAGCCGTCGCTGTTCGAGGGACTCGAGGGCTGGGGGCAGAAGTCGATCGAGAACCTGCTGAAGTCGATCGACGAATCACGGGCCCGGCCTCTGGCGTCGTTTCTGACCGCGCTCGGTATTCCGCATGTTGGCTATTCGGCAGCCGAGGTGCTCGCGGAGGAGGTTCGCTCGCTGGAGAAGCTCGAAACCATGAGTGAAGAGGAGCTCGAGGCGGTCGAGGGAATCGGACCTGTGATCGCTCAGTCGATCGCATCGTTCTTCGCCGAGGAGAGCAACCGGGCCGTGCTGGACCGGTTGCGCCGGGGCGGTTTGAAACCGACTCCACCGCCTCCGAAGAAGACGGGCTCTCTAACGGGCCGGTCGTTCGTTCTCACGGGCTCGCTCGAGGGCTTCTCGCGCAGTGAGGCTCAGAACGCGATCGAGGACTTCGGCGGGAAGGTCACCTCGAGCGTCTCGAAGAAGACCGACTACGTCGTCGTGGGCGAGAATCCCGGAACCAAGTTCGACAAGGCCCAGCAGCTCGGCGTCGCGATCCTCGACGAGGACGGCCTGCGCAAGCTGCTGAGCTCCTGATAAAGAAACCGGCCCCCGTGAGGGGGCCGGTTTGGGTGGCTACTCATACGCCCGAACGCACTTCTCTATCGAGCCCGGTGGACCTGACCGGGGCGCAGGACGCCGGTGAACCGGTTGGGATTCCGCCAGTGGTCCAAACAACTAGCCGATCCCTGGTTACTGCGGGTGCCGAACCACTAGCCGCCGGCCACCTCACGAGGTCCGTAGGAACTATCACTCACTGTGTCTGGACCACCTCCTTTCTCGTGTACCGCCATACAAGCACAAGGCGCGCGCTAGTGGGTCAATTTTCCGGCGGGATTTCGGGGAATTCGTCTGAACGAAACCCCCTCGTGGCGACGGGCCGCTTGTGGCGGCTTGCACTGGATATACTGCTCGGAGAAACTTGACCGAGTGGTCAAGTCGGTGAGGGTTCGAGGCGGAGAGGACGGACGTGGGATTCGATCTACAGCCGACCGATGAACAGCAGGCCCTGAAGCAGACGCTCGCGGAATTCGCCGCCGCCGTCCTGCGGCCCGCCGCCCGTGACGCCGAGGCCGCCGGACGAACCCCCGAAGCCTTGGCCCGCCAGATCCAGGAGATCGGAGTCGCCGCGCCCGTCGACGAGGCCTACGGCGGAGGCGGGACGTTCGACGCCGTGACCTACTGCATGGCGGCGGAGGAGCTTGCATGGGGCGACCCCGCGATCGCCTATCAGGCGCTCGGCGGAGGACTGGCGGCGGTCGTGATCGGACGGGCCGGCACGGACGAGCAGAAGGCGAGCCACCTTCCCATCTTCACCGAGCCCGCTCCGGGCAGGTCGTTCGTCGCCGTCGCCGAGAAGGTCGCCGCGGGTGACCTCGAGAGCCTCGATACGACGATCGAAGGAAACCTGGTGGCGGGGAGGAAGTACGGAGTGCTCGACGCAGAGGAGGCCCAGGTTGGGATAGTCGTGGGTCGCTCGCAGGACGGGGGCCTCGCCGCGGCGACCGTGAGGCCCGGCTGCTACGAGATCGTCAAGCCCGAGGACAAGCTGGGGTTGGAGGCGGCGCCGACCTGGGTCGTGGACTTCGACGGCTCGGGCGACGCCCTTCGGCCGGGCGCGGAGCTGCAACAGGCTCTGCTGCTCGCCAAGCTCATGACCGGTGCGGTCGCCCTCGGTTGTGCGCGCGCGAGCCTCGAGTACGCGGCCAACTACGCGACCGAGCGCGAGGCGTTCGGGAAGCCGATCGGCGCCTTTCAAGGGATCAGCTTCAAGATCGCCGACATGGCGATCGCCGTCGATGCCGCCCGCGCGGCTCTCTGGCGCACGGCGTGGCACATCGATCGTGGGACGGCGACGCTCGCCGATGCGGCTGAGGCGAACGGCCAGTGCGTCGCGGCTGCGGTTCTCTGCGGAGATGACGGCGTGCAGGTGCTCGGGGGACACGGGTTCGTGACGGACCACCCGAGCGAGATGTGGTTCAGGGATGCCGTCACGTTGTCGGTCCTGGATTCACCGGAGCTCGTGGGCGACGTGATGGTCGCCCGCAGCGTCTTTTAAAGCCGAGCGTTAGGAGAGGTAAGGAATTGGCCATCGATTTCGAGCTCGACGATACGGTCGCGACCGTCCGCGACTTCGTTCATGCGTTCGCCGATCAGACGCTGCGCCCCTTGGCGCGCGAGGCTGATGAAAAGGGCAAGCTCCCCGCCGGCGTAATCAAGCAACTGGGACAGCTTGCGGGCAACCGGGCGACCATCATGGCGGAAGAGCGCGTTCAAACTAGCGAGGACAAGAAGCCGATCGGTGCGATGGTCGGGGTGGTGGGCTCCGAGGAGCTGGCCTGGGGCGACCCCGCCGTGTTGCTGAACATTCCGGGGCCCGGACTCGCAGCGCCCTCGATAACCGCCGCCGGCACGCCGGAGCAAAAGAAGCGCTTCCTCGCCGACATATTCAACGTCGAATCCGAAGAGCCCCGCTTCGGGGCGCTCGCGGTGACCGAACCGCAGGCCGGCTCGGATGTCTCGAACGTCCAGACGACCGCAGTGCGAGATGGTGACGAGTGGGTTCTCAACGGAACGAAGGTCTACTGCACGAACGGTGCGCGCGCCGACATCGTCGTGGTGAATGCGACGCTGGACAAGAGCCTTGGGCGCGCGGGTCAGAAGTTCTTCGTGATCGAGAAGGGAGCCCCCGGCTTCAAGATCGGGAAGATCGAGAAGAAGATGGGCATCCGGGCCAGTGAGACCGCCGAGTTCGCACTGGATGACTGCCGCGTGCCCCTCGACAACATCCTGGGCGGAGTCGACGCACTCGAGGCCGCGCGCGAGGGCTCGGGCTTCAAAGGAACGATGAAGACGTTCGACTCCTCGCGTCCCTCCGTGGCGGCCATGGCCCTCGGCATCGGGCGAGCCGCGTACGAGTACGCGCGCGACTGGGCGGCGTCGGAGCTTCCGATGAGCTCCAACTTCACGCGCCGCAACGCGATCACCTCGAAGCTCGGCACCATGAAGCGCGAGCTCGACTCGGCGCGGGGACTCATCTGGAGGGCGGCTTGGATGGCCGACAACAAGATCCCGAACTCGAAAGAGGCCTCGATGTCGAAAGCGTACGCTCCCCAGGCGGCGCTGCGATGTTGTATCGGGGCGATTCAGATCATGGGACCCGAGGGATATAGCAAGGAGCACCTCGTCGAGAAGTGGTTCCGCGACATCAAGGTCTACGACATCTTCGAGGGCACGGGTCAGATTCAGAGGGTCATCATCAGCCGGGCGATCCTCGGCCGGCTGGACAAGTAGGCATTTAGGATCAGCGACGTGAGACATCAGGAGGGGACGACCAGGATGGGTTTGCTCGACGGCAAGGTTGCGATCGTTACGGGGGCCGGGCGCGGGATAGGCAGGGAGCATTCACTCGCTCTCGCGCAGGAGGGTGCTGTGGTCCTGGTCAACGACCTCGGTGGTTCTGCGGCGGGTGAGGGCAGCGATCAGACCCCGGCGCAGCAGGTGGCAGACGAGATCTCGTCCGCCGGCGGCGAGGCCGCGGCGAACTACGACAACGTCGCCGACTTCCAGGGCGCAGAGAACATGGTCAAGCAGGCCGTGGAGACGTTCGGCAAGCTCGACATCCTCGTCAACAACGCCGGCATCCTTCGAGACCGGATGCTCGTGAACCTCTCGGAGGACGAGTGGGATGCCGTCATCAACGTGCATCTCAAGGGCCACTACGCCCCGACTCGTCACGCAGCCGCTTACTGGCGCGCTCAGTCCAAGGAGGGCAATCCGGTGGCGGGCCGCGTCATCAACACCGCCAGTCCCTCGGGGCTCTTCGGCAACCTGGGACAGGCGAACTACGGCGCGGCGAAGGCCGGCATCGCGGCGTTCACGATGATTGCCGCACAGGAGCTGTCCCGTTACGGGGTAACCGTCAACTGTTTGGCCCCCAACGCGCGCACCCGCATGACCTCAGACATCTTCGCCGGTCTCCCCGAGCCCGAGGAGGGAGGCTACGACCCGTTGAGTCCCGACAACATCTCGCCGATCGTGGTCGCTCTTGCGAGCGACGGGGCGGCCAACATCACCGGTCAGGTGTTCTTCGTGTACGGTCCCGCCATCAACGTGCTCAGACCGTGGGACTCGGGAACACTGATCAAGCAGGACTCGAAGTGGGACCCGTCGGAGCTCGCGGAGAGGCTCAAGGAGGAGTTCCCAAACGGTAAGGCCCCCGAGGGCATGATGCCCATGGTCTTCAAGGCCGCGGGGCAGGGCTAAATGGGCGAGCGGGAACTGACCTTCGACCTGCCCGTCGAACTCGGCCACGTTCAAGACTTCGCACGCGCGGTGGGCGAGGACAACCCTGTGTTCTTCGAAGCGGAGGTCGCCGAGCAGCACGGGTTTCCAAACGTCGTTGCACCGCCGACGTTCACGACGACCCAGATCTTCCACGTGCCCCGGGACCGACGCGAGAGGGAGCTTGGGGCAAACCTCGACTACGACCGTGTGCTCCACGGCGAGCAGGAGTTCGTCTATAAGCGACTGCCTGTTGCCGGCGAGACGCTGAGGGGGCGAATGCGCATCGCCAGGGACTTCACGAAAGAGGGGAAACGCGGCGGATCGATGCGCTTCGTCACCTACGAATCGGTGTTCACCGACGAAGCGGGCGACGAGGTCTTGACGGCGCACTACACGCTCATCGAGACGGCCAAGGACGTCGGCTAGCGAGAAGAAACAAGCGGGTCGTCGCGACGGCCGCGAAGGGAGAAACGAGTTTGAGCGAGGTTCAGAGAATCAGTTTGGATGCGATCACGCCGGGCATGAGGCTCGGCGAGATGGTCTACGGACCCATGCAGCGGGAGGATTTCAAGGCCTACGCCGACGCCTCGGGCGACGACAATCCCATTCACCAGGACGAAGAGTACGCGCGCAACACGGGCGCGCCGACTGTGTTCGCCATGGGGATGCTTCCGGCCGGCTACCTGGCTCACGCGGTGTCCGACTGGTTCGGCGGTCCGCAGCACCTCCGTCGATTCAAAGTGAGGTTCACTACACGCAGCTGGCCCGACGACGAGGTCATCTGCAACGGCCGCGTAACCTCCATCGAGGGCAACGTGGTGCGCGTCGAACTCGAGGCGAGGCGGCGAGGCGACGGACCACCCGAGTTGGATCTCGAACGAGAGCAAGTGGCCTTGATAGGCGAAGCCGACATAGAGCTGCCCGAGTAGCCAAGGAGAAGAGATGGGACTTAACAAGGTCCTCGCGGGGACTAGCGATCGTCTCGACGATCGCGCCTGGCCATGGAGATCGTAAGGGAGACGGCATGGGACTGAACAAGGCACTCGCGGGCAAGCGTTATCCGACCAAGACCTTCGAGGTCACCGCCGATCGCATCGAGGCCTTCGCGCGCGCGACCAACGACGACAACAAGCGCTACTTCGCGGGCGATGACTCCGTCGGCAGTCCAGTGTTTCCGATCGTGAGCGCCTTCGACTCCTTCATGGAGGCGGCCATGGACCAAGAGCTCCAGGCCGACCTTCTGCGACTCGTACACGGCTCCGAGGAGCACGTGCTGCACAAGCCGGTTCGTCCCGGTGACAGGCTGACGGTCACCCCGGTGCTCGAGTCGATCGAATCCAAGGAGTCGGGCGAGACCTTTACCGTCGCCGCGGTGCAGACGGACGAGGCCGGCCAAGTCATCGCCGAAACCCGCGGCACCATGTTCATCCGAGGCTCCGGCTCTCGTAAGGCCGCGGTCGCGGACGCGCGCGCGACGGAGGAAGAGCACGAGATCGTCTACGAGGAGACCACGGTGGTCGATGAGGATCAACCCCGGCGTTACGCCGAGGCCTCGGGCGATCACAACCCCATCCACCTCGACGAGGCCACCGCGAAGATGGCCGGCCTCCCCGGCGTGATCCTGCACGGCATGTGTACGATGGCGATCGCGGCGAAGGCGGCGGTCGATGGACTCGCCGGTGGCGATCCCACCAGGGTGAAGCGGGTGGCGGTGCGTTTCTCCCGTCCCGTGCTGCCGGGCCAGGAGCTCACGACGAAGCTCTGGAGGACGGGCGACGCCACCTACGGCTTCGAGACCTACAACTCGAAGGGCTCGGCCGTCATCAAGGCCGGAGTCGTCGAGCTGTCCAGCTAGAGACTTGCCTCGAGTTTTTGTGACCCCTGAAACGTGCAGCATGCGACATCTGGGGGACACGAAAGATCAGATCGGCTCGGAGAGGTGGGTTTGTGAACTCTCGGACCCAAAGGGGTCATGGGGCGATACCTCAGAGTCCGCGAGTGAAGATCCGGCATCAGCGACCGCCCGAAGTCGACAACCAACTCCATTCGACCCTCTGGTGCTTGCTCTTCTATAAGCCCAAAGAGAGGCTCTCGACGGCAGCGGTGCGCCACAGGATCATCGACACCCCCACGACCAGAACGGCGAGTATCGAGGCGCTCGCGATCAAGGGACTCGGTTTGGTCCGTTTGCGGTCCATAAGGCCGCCCAGGGCAAGTCCGCCGACCAGGCCCCCGATGTGGGCCCAGTTGTTGATCCCCTGCACCGTGAAACCGAACATGAGGTTGAGCCCGACGAAGAACAGCAGCCCCCGCAGGTAGTTGCCGAGCGCCGCCGACGCGCGCCTCTTGACGAGGTAGGCGATGAGTATGCCGACCACTCCGAACACCGCCCCCGATGCGCCCAGTGAAGGAACGCCGAACGGGCCGAAGACGTAGGAGAAGGCGTTGCCCATCAGGCCCGCGGTCAGGTACATGGCCAGGAAGGTCGGGGTTCCGTAGAGCTGCTCGACCTCGGGTCCGTAGATGTACAGGATGTAGCAGTTCAACAGGATGTGGAAGAGGAAGAAGCTCCCTCCGTCCGCGTGCATGAACATCGAGGTGACGAGGCGCCACCACTCGCCGTCAGCCACCAGTGGAGGGAAGTCGATGAAGCGCTCGGTGAACCCGGGCACGAGCAGCTGGGTTAGCCACACGACCACGTTGATGCCGATGATCGCGTAGACGCCCGGCGCGTTGGCTCTCAGAGCACTCCGGACCTTGGGCGCGGATTTACGCGCTTCGGCCACGCACTCGGGGCAGTGCTGTCCCACCGAGGCGGGTATGGCGCAGCGCCCGCAGATCGGCCGCTCACAGCGCGAGCAGCGAAGCCGCGTGGGCGTCTTCGGGTGCCCGTAGCAGTAGAGCTGCTGGGACTCGTCTACAACTTGACCCGGGTTCGGGTCCGGCGGTTGATGGCTCACACGATCCATCGTGCCACAAGGCGATTTCTTCTCTGGCCTTCGAGCCGCCCCGCCCCGGCTCTCTGGCCGGATATCCCGCAGTTTGGCCACCTCATCAATGACGATGTGCATATGGCCAATGAGCTCACGGTTGCGACCTACAACCTTCATCACTGCCAGGGACTCGACGGGATAGTCGATATCGACCGCGCCGCGCGGGTGTTGTCCGGCGTGGGGGCCGAGGTCGTGGGGTTCCAGGAGATCGACGACGGGCTGACACGAAGCGGGGGCGCCAACCAGGCCGCGGAGCTGGGCGAGCGCCTCGGTCACGAGATCGCCTTCCATCCGACACTCGAGCGCGGGGGTGGACGGTACGGCCTCGGATTCGCGGCCGGGGGGAACGTCGAGACCCATTTCGAGCGGCTTCCACGGCGCGGAGACGAGGAGCAGCGCGGCGCCATAGTCGCCAGAGCAAACGGGGTCTGGTTCGTCGTCACGCATCTGTCGACCGACCGCATCAGCCGTGCCACTCAGACCCGGGCCCTCGCGTCCATCGCCTCGGGACTGGACGGCCCGGTGCTGGTAATGGGCGACCTCAACCAGTCGGGGGGCTCGCTGGGCCCTCTTGCCGAGGCGGGTCTCGTGTCGGATGGGCTCCGTCACGGCACGCTCCAGCACTCCCTGCCGGGTGGGTTGCTTCGGGTGCTCGGCGTGGTCGGGCTGCCGAGACCGAAACACCTGGACCACGTCCTCGCGGGAGGGGGCGCCCGGGTCGTGCGGTCGTGGACGGTCGCCTCAGACGCGTCGGATCACCTGCCGCTGGTCGCCGAGATTCGGGTTTCCTGAGAACTACCGTTGAGGATGTTGTTATTGTTAAGCTCTGAGCTTAACGTAAACGATCAATCACCCGCCGGGAGGAAGACGTGAGGATTCCGGGGAGCCGCCTCGCCGCGGTCGTCATCCTTGCCTCGATCACGCTGTCCGCCTGTGGCTCGGGCGAGGGCGACGAGGCCCTGGCCGCCGCCCGGCAGCGGGCCGAGGATGCGCTCCAGGGACTTCGGGAGCTCGAGCGGCGAACCGGCGAGCTCGAGGGAGAGCTGGGGGACCTTCGAGCCGAGGGCGACGACGTCACCTCCCGGCTGGATGCGCTCGCGGCGAAGCTCAAACGCAGGACCGAGAGGCTCGAAGCCTCGATCGCGGACGCAAAGAGCTCGGCGTCATCCGCGGCCGGCGAGGCCGGAGACGCGCTGAACACCGCCGGCGAAGCGCTGAACACCGCCGGCGAAGCGGCGCGCGAGATCTCGATCCTCACCAACCGGCTCAACTATCACCTTCGCAATCACGGAGGTGGATAGGTATGAAGGTGATGCGGGATCTCGTCGGTGAGTGCCTCTCGGATCGTTACAGGCTCATCAAGCGACTCGCCGGTGGGGGCATGGGCGAGGTCTATCGGGGTCACGATCTGCTGCTCGACCGACCGGTGGCGGTGAAGGTCCTGCAGTCGCGACTCGCGGCCGATCACGAGCACCTCGAGCGCTTCAAGGCCGAGGCGCGCTCGGCCGCTCGATTCAGCCATCCCTGCGTCGTTGCGGTGTACGACTGGGGCAACGAGGGCGAGGACACCTATTACATGGTCATGGAGTACGTCTCCGGGAGCGACCTCAGGGACCTTCTCGTGCGGCGTGGGGAGATCGAGCACGGCGTCGTCCTCGAGATCATGGCCGAGGTCTGCGATGCTCTCGAGGCCGCCCACTCGGTGGGACTCGTGCATCGCGACATCAAGCCGGAGAACATCCTCATCGCGCGCGACGGAAAGGTTAAGGTCGCCGATTTCGGAATCGCGATCGTCGCGGACGCGGACAGGTCGAGCTCGGGGACGATCCTGGGAACACTCAGGTATCTGTCGCCCGAGCAGGCCCAGGGTCACGAAGCGACGAGGCTCTCCGACGTCTGGGCTGCCGGCGCGGTCCTGGCGGAGCTGCTCACCGGCCGCCCACCGGCGCATGGCTCGGGGGCCGAAGCCCTTCAGCTACGCGCGCGCCAGGAACCCACGAGACCCTCCGACCTCGACCCCACGATTCCCGAAGAGATCGATGCGATCGTTATGCGCGCCTGCGCTCTCGATCCCAAGCACCGGTACGCGAACGCAGCCGAGATGGGCGACGCAATCAGAGCTGCGAATGCCGAGTCGTGGGGGCGCAAGGCGCCGGTGGTCGGTGACATGTTCGAAGACGTCACGAGTGAAGTACGACTCGTTGACATGGAACCCACGTCGTTCGATCCGAAGTCGAAGAAAGCTCGCGTCCGGCGGCTCGAGAGAGTGCGCGCCCGTCGCCGGACCGTTGTGCTCGGTGGATTCCTCGCAATCCTTCTGGCTTTCGGTGGAGCGCGGGCCATAGCGGCGTTCACCGCGCCCGATCGCGTGGACGTGCCATCGCTCGAGGGAATGTCACGAACGCGTGCGGCCGCGACGCTTGAAGGTCTCGGTCTGGAACTGACGGTCGAGCGACGCGAGCAGTCGCGCACGGTGGATGAGGGTGACGTGGTCGGCCAGCACCCGTCAAATGGAACCCTGCTGGAGGGCTCGAGCGTGAGCGTGGTGCTCTCTTCCGGGCCGCCCAAGGTGAACGTCCCCGACCTCACGGGAATGAACAAGTCGCAGCTTCGGGTGCGGCTGAAAGCGAGCGGACTGCAGTTGGGCGATACCTCGAACGAGTTCTCGCTCGAACCCGAGGGCACGGTGGTGTCGCAGAGACCGGTGGATCGAAAGGTCAGGTGGGGGAGCTCGGTGACGGTCGTCTTCAGCAAGGGGCCTCAATCGCTGGACGTTCCGCAGGTCACCGGCCTCAAGTACGCCCCCGCGGCCAAGGCGCTCAAGCAGTCCGGCTTCTTGCCCGTGCGCGTGGACTCCTACTCGGACGATGTCGCCGAGGGCCGCGTCGCGTCCGTCGAACCTGGCGAGGGCGTGTCGGTTCCGGAGGGGAGCGAGGTCGAGGTCTACGTCTCGATCGGTCCGGAATTCGCCAAGCTCACGATGCCCGACGTGCGCAACCTGCCGCTCGACGATGCAAGGACGAGACTCGAGAGCAAATCGCTGAGAGTCGATGTGGTGCAGTCGTGTGGCGGCAAGGGGACGATGGTCGTCGATACCGACCCGGTCGCCGGGGTGACGGTCCGCGAGAACGACGTGGTGGCCCTGTTCGTTTGCTGACCGTCTGGTGGAAACCCGAAAACCGCACCGAAAAGGGGAGAGTGGGCGCTGGTCTGACCCTTGAGGCCCCCCTTCGGGTGGTCGAGGTGTTTTTCCCAACTGAGGGTTCTCTCCGGTCCCTGAGCGCGGAATAAGTCGAACTCGCCCTTGCCGGCTCCGCCAGGGAGAACTTCGTTCCTTCGCTACCGGTTTTGGGTTTTCAAAACGCTGGAGCGCTTACAGCACGCCCCAGGCCGTCAGTAGCTCCACGAAGCGCGGCGTGCAATCGAGCGAGGCGATGTCGTCCAGCGGGACCCACCGGGCCCGATCCACGTCGTCGCCCGGGCGTGGTTCCTCGGCCCCGGTGTAGGTCGCCAGGAAGTCCATGATGACGTAGTGAGTTCCATCGCCGATGACCTCGAAGAAGCCGGCGAGCTCCCCGACATCGACCTCCAGGCCCGTCTCCTCTTGGACCTCGCGCCTCAGAGCGTCGGCGAGGTACTCCGATCGCTCGACCTTGCCACCCGGGATCGACCAGAGCCCGAGCGCCGGTTCCTGCGCGCGCCGAACCATCAATAGGTGACCGTCACGCACGACGATGGCGCCAACTCCGAGAGTGGGTGTCGCGGCGGGGGCCCCTTGGTCGTTCGTCGTTTCGTCCATGTGCACACGTAGGCTACGTCGTCAATGGAGACGTCGGTCGATAGAGGGACTGCTCGGCGCCCGGGCTGGGTCGTGTGGGTCATTCTCACGGTCGGGATTCTGGGCGTGTCCGTATCGGCAATCCTCATCCGCTACGCGAGCGTCGACAGCGACGGAGATGCACACCCCCTGTCCATCTCATTCTGGCGTTGCGCGCTCGGTGCTCTTGCGCTCGTTCCGTTCGCTCGGTGGGAGAGGAGAGGAACGAATCCGGTCACCGTCAAGTTCTCCGTCATTGCCGGCTTCTTCCTCGCGCTTCACTTCGCGTCGTGGATCACTTCGGTGGGACTGACGAGTGTGGCCTCCTCGGTGCTTCTCGTGTCGACGACGCCGGTGTTCACCGCGATCGTTGCCTGGTTTGCGTTCAAGGAGCGTCTGCAGACGCTGGGGTGGATCGGCATCGCGTTGACGCTCGTTGGAGTGGGGCTCATCGGCGGGGGAGACTTCGGTGGATCGTCGGCCCTGGGGAACCTGCTCGCCCTCATCGGAGGTGCGACCGCCGGAGGCTATCTGATCGTTGGAGCCAGGGCCCGCCGTACCCTGGGAATCGTCGAGTACGCGGTCATCACGTACACGACGGCGGGCCTGCTCCTGCTGGTCGTTTGCCTCTTGGGTGGCGTTTCACTGTGGGGCTACGGGGCGCAAACGTGGTGGGCGATTGTCGGAAGCGTGATCGGTCCTCAGTTGCTGGGACACACCTTGATCAACGCGACGCTGTCCGACATCGACACAACGACGGTGGCGGTGACGATCATGGCCGAGCCGATCATCGCGACGGCTCTCGCCTACTTCCTGTTCTCGGAGGCCCCCTCCCTGCTGATCTATCCGGGCGGAGCCTTGATCCTCCTGGGCATCTACTTTGTGACAACGGTGAGCAAAGAACCGGGAATTCCGCTCGAGTGATCAAGCATGCACGCGGCCATCTGTCCACCGAGCGCTGCCTCGTCATGGGCATCGTCAACCGGACCCCCGACTCGTTCTACGACGGTGGCCGGATGGATGTCGTCGAGGCCACGGAGCACGCGCTGGGGATGGCGGACGCGGGGGCGGACATCCTCGACGTGGGTGGGGTGAAGGCGGGACCGGGTGAATTGGTGCCTGAGAGCGAGGAGCTCGCGCGGGTCCAACCCCTGATCGCCGAGCTCTCGGCGAGAACCGACGTGCCGATATCGATCGAGACCGCTCACCCGAGTGTCGCGGAGGCCTCGATCGAAGCGGGAGCGTCGATGATCAACGACGTCAGTGGGCTCGCGGATGAGGGCCTCGCGCGCGTTTGCGCTCGCACTCGAGCGTCGCTGGTCGTGATGCACAACGGGGGACAGATCCGCGGCCGCCCCCGACATCCGCGCTACGACGACGTCGTGATCGATGTCATCGAGGAGTTCGAGCGATGTGCGGAGATTGCGACAGTCGCGGGAGTGGCCGATGACCAGTTGATCGTGGATCCCGGATTGGACTTCGGGAAGACCACCTACCACTCGCTCGAGATCATGAGACGCCTCGATGAGCTGACGGCCCTCGACTGGCCCGTCCTCGTCGCGCCCTCGCGTAAGGACGTGGTCGGAGAAACGCTCGGTCTCGAACCGGGCCGGCGGCTCGAAGGAACGCTTGCGCTAGTGGGAATGAGCGTGATGGCTTCAGCTGCGATCGTGCGAGTGCACGACGTCGAGGCAAGTGTGCGAGTCGTCAGGATGACGGAAGCGGTGATGGGCCGTCGGGCCCCCGCGGATCCCGTTCGAGGATTGTGGGATTGATCCATTCGATTACGGCTTCGGCGACGAGTTCCGCCGGGATCCGATATTCGCCCGATAGAATTTCCGTCCGCAGCTCTGAAATCTCCATTCTGCGTTGGTATCGGCAGATTCGCCGATCGAGTTGATAGGTTTTTGTAATTATGTCAAAGCGCGTACTGGTCGTGGAAGATGAAGAGGCGGTCCGCGAGCTCGAGAGGTTCATTCTCGAGCAGCACGGTTACGAGGTCATGGAGGCCGGGGACGGACTCGAGGGGCTGACCAAGGCCGAGTTTCGCAGGCCCGATCTCATCCTGCTGGATCTGATGATGCCCGACGTATCCGGGGGCCGGATGTTCGACGAGATGCGGCATCACCCCGCGACCAAGGACATCCCGATCGTCGTCGTAACCGGTAAGCCGGACGCGCACGAGATGTTCGACGATGCGATCGGCGAAGACAACGTCATCATGAAGCCGTTCGAGGCCGATGCCCTCATCGAACGCATCCGCTCTCATATCGGCGATCCCGAGTGACGCTCGGCGTCATTCTGGCCTTTCTGCTAGGTCTCATCTTCGGCAGCTTTGGAACGGTTGCCGCTCACCGCATCCCGCGCCGCGAAACCATCGTCACCGGTCGTTCCAAGTGTCCCAACTGCGGACGTCAGATCAAGGCGCACGAGAACGTGCCCATCGTGAGCTACATCGTTCTCAGGGGGAGATGCCCCGGGTGCGGCACCAGGATCTCGCTCCGTTATCCGCTGACCGAACTCGCAACGGGCGTTCTGTTCGCGCTCGCCGTCGTCAAGTTCGAGGTCACGGTAACGGCCGTGGTCTATGCGGCCTTCTTCTGGGTCCTCGTGGTTCTGACGGTCATCGATCTCGAGCACAAGCTGCTGCCGAACCGAATCGTTTATCCGACTTTCGTCGCCGGCTGGGCGGGGATCGTAGTGGCGGACCTGGTTGACGGGGACGCCGGGAGACTGAGGAGCGCGGCTCTGGGAGCCGTGGTCTTCGGTGGGTTCTTCTTCGTGGTGGCGTTCATCTATCCGGCCGGCATGGGGGGAGGCGACGTCAAGCTCGCCTTCGTGCTCGGCACCTTCGTGGGCTACGCGGGTGGAGTGGGAGCCGTCCTGGCCGGGATGTTTGCTTCGTTCCTCCTGGGAGGAGTGATTGGAATCATCGCCATGAAGGTCTCGGGGAAAGGACGGAAGACGCAGATTCCCTTCGGTCCGTTTCTGGCACTCGGGAGTGTGATCGCGGTTTTCCTGGGCGAGAGGATCGCCGAGGGCTACGTCGATTTTCTCTGATCGCGTGACCCGTTGGGCTCCTCGTTCTTGACCGACGCCGGCCCCGGGGCCGCACCGTTTTCGTTGTTCCGCGAACCGGCGACGCGTTCCGACAGATCTCTGAAGTTCTCGCGCACGAAGTCGGCAAGCCTTACGTCCGGCGACACGTGAAGCTTGCGGCGGATGCGCGCTTTGTGGCTTCGGACCGTGCCGGGGCTGATTCCCAGAACGTCGGCGATCTCCTGCTCGGTGCGTCGTTGGGCGAGATGAGCGAGCACATCCCACTCCCTGAGGGTTAGCTCCTCGGCCAGCGACACGGTGTTGAGGCTGCGTTTGCGCGGGTCGTCGGAGCGCCAGCTCATGTCCCCGCCCGATTCCTTTGCTTTGAAGAGCGCGATCTCGGCCTTCGCCATGAGCTCGCCGAGGGACTTGGTGCGGCTGTACTCGGCAATACCGACCGACACGGTTGTCAACACGGTGTTGGACTCGATCTCCTTGACCGCCGAGCGGATGCGCTCGGCCGCCACCCAGGCCGTGCCTGCATCGCTCTCCGGGAGCAGAGCGGAGAACTCGTCGCTCTCGTAGCGAAACAGAAGGTCGGAGGCGCGGAGGTTCGACTTGACCACCCGGGCCAGGCGGGCGAGAAGGCGGTCCGCCTGCTCGCGCCCGATGCTTTTGTTGATCGCATCCATCTGATCCACGTCGATTATCAGCACCGAGAAGGGGGCCGAGGTTCTCGTCGAGCGCGCGATCTCTTCATTCAGTCGCAGGTCGAATGCGCCTCGGGAGGGAAGCTGAGTGATCGGATCGGCCGCGCTGCGCTGGAGGGCCGCCGTCTCCTTCTCGCGCCTGCGGATGGCGGACCAGATGCGTGCCACGAGCTCGCGCTGGTCGGCCGGCTTGGTCATGTAGTCGATGGCTCCGCCGTATAGACCCTTGAGCTTGTCGTCGATGCGGCTCAAGGCCGACAGGCAGATCACGGGTATGTCGGCCGTGGACGAGTCCTCGTTGAGGACCTCCAGCACGGTCAGCCCGTCCATGCCCGGCATCATCATGTCGAGGACGATGACGTCGGGGGATTCGGTCTGAGCGATCTGTATGCACTCCGCGCCGCCGTCGGCGAGGATCAGCGAGAAATCAGCCCTGAGCTGGACCTCGGCCAGGCGCAGGAGGTCCGGATCGTCGTCGACGACCAAAACGACCGGCTTCTCGCCAGCCTGTGTGTTCTCTTCTGCATCCTGTGCGTTCTCTTCTGTCACCGCGATGAAGTGGTCCCCATAAGTATCCTGCTCTTCTCCTGCGCCCACGATTGCACGTCGAGGGTGAAGTTGTAAGAAACATCGGGAACTAAATTCCGTCTAGTCCTTGCCGCTGACAGGTTGTGGAATGCGTTTTGAGACCCTACATGAACGCCCCGGTGCGCCGGCGCCGAAGGCTGTCGTGACCTGCGGTTTCCAGGGCCTTACGATGTGCCGATGAGCGACTATGTCGAGCCACCGGACGACGACGAGCCCGAGGAGCAGCCGCTGGACCCCGAGGAGCGAGCGGCCCTGCGCCAGGACCTCGTGGACGTCCAGGTGCTCAAGGAGGTGCTCGAGCCAAAAGGGATAAAAGGGGCGGTTTTCTACTGCCCGGACTGCGGCGAGGACCATTTCCTGGGATGGGACCTCCTCGCGGGGAATCTTCAGGAGCTGCTCGAGGCCGGGGAGTCACCCGTCCACGAACCCGCGTTCGAACCCAATCCGAACGACTACGTCTCGTGGGACTACGCACGCGGGTTTCTCGACGGTTACGAATCCTTCGAGCAGGAGGAGCTCGGTGAGATCGGCTCCCGTCTGGTCGCGAAGCTGGTTAAATCCGGCATGCGCATCGAGGAGGTCAAGGGCGTTCTCGCGGCCGTCGGCCTGCGAACCCCCGACGGAGCAGACGAGCGCGATCCCAGGCGCCTCAACCGAAACGACCAATAACCGGTGGCCAGGCTCATCGCGTTCGCCAATCAAAAGGGGGGCGTGGCCAAGACCACCACGACGCTGTCGATCGCGGCGGCTCTTAGCCGGAGGGGTAGGCGAGTGCTCGGCGTCGATCTCGACCCACAGGGGGCGCTCACCTATTCGGTCGGGGCCGACCCCGATGCCATCGACGAGACGATCAACGACGTTCTCGTTCGCCGTCTGCCCATCGAGAAGGTGATAATCACTCGTCCCGAGGGCGATTCGTCGATCGACGTCGTGCCCGCCAACATCGACCTTGCGGGGGCCGAGGCGGTACTGCTCGCAAAGACCGGCAGGGAGTACGCGCTCGAGCGGGCGCTGAGAGAGGTCACCGGCAGATACGAATTCATCCTGATCGACTGCCCACCATCGCTGGGCATCCTGACGATCAACGGACTCACCGCGGCTCAGGAGGTCGTCATCCCTTTGCAGTGCGAGGCACTCTCCCACCGAGGCGTCGGACAGCTGCTCGAGACCCTGCGCGACATACGTCACTTCACCAACCCGCACCTGGAGATCACAGGGATGGTGGCAGCCATGTTCGATGGGCGCTCTCTCCACGCACGCCGGGTGCTCGCCGATGTCGGCTCGCGCTACGGGCTGAGGGTGCTGCAACCACCGGTTAGGAAGTCCATTCGATTCGCGGAGGCGGCGCAGGCGGGGCAGTCGATTCTCTCCTATGCCCCCTCTCATCCGGGTGCCGACGCTTACAGAGAGCTGGGACGCCAGATCGACGAGGGCGTGGACCCATGAGCGGGCCCTCGGAGACGGGACGCCACGCCCTCTACAGTGCAGGCGAGCGGAAACCCTTCACGGCGACGGTCGAATGCTCGTCGTGCAGGGAGGAGACGCGCGTTTCGTACGTCGAGCTGGGCGCGCTAATGTTTCCCTTGCATTTTCACCTTCCACCCATATGGCGTTACTACTGTTCGTGGTTTCGCTGTCCGGCCTGCGGTAACAGGACTTGGATGCGGATTCATCTCGATCGATAGGCACGAGCGTTTCTAGACAGACACTCGACGGAGGGAGTTGCACGATGGCACGTAAGACCAAGGCGAAGAAGGATCTCGAGACCGCCACGAAGCAGCTCAAGGGCACTGCCAAGGCCCTCGGTGACGTCAGCCGGAAGGCGGCCGATGTCGCTTCGAAGACTGCAAAGGACATAAGCAAGACGCGCGACGCGAAACAGGCGAAGAAGGCAACCAAAGTCGCGCAGAGCGCCTTGGCGGCCGCGGGGGCCGCGGCCCTAGAGCTTGCCAAGACGGCCAAGAAGCAGAGTGAGAAGGGAGCAAAGAAAGTCTCGGGCTCGAAAGAGATGTCGAGTGCGCGGAAATCCGCCAAGAAGGCCGCGGAGGCCACCAAGAAGGCCGCCAAGACGACCGCCGCCCAGGGTCGCAAGCAGAGCGCCGAGGCCGTCAAACAGGCGCGCAAGCGGACTGAAACCGCAGCCAAATCCGTCCAGAAGAAGAGCGCAAAGGCCCGGAAAACCACCAAGAAGAAGGTCGGGTAGGCCGAGCCCGCCTTTTCTGCGGTCTCGCCGAGCCGACCCCGCCCCCTTCTGCGGTCTCGCCGAGCCGACCCCGCCCCCTTCTGCGGTCTCGCCGAGCCGACCCCGCCCCCTTCTGCGGTCTCGCCGAGCCCGCGGCTCGATGAGTGCTGCTGGAGGCCACGACGAGCGCGGAGTAGGCTGCGGCGAGGGTGAAGACCGTCAAAGAGGCGTCGCCGGACAACAGCAGCACGACGGCCCTGGGAGAAAGCGCTCGGGTCCTGGCCCCCAGCGACGGCATGACGCCTTTCGAGGCGGCGACTTTCTTCTTTCACCAAAGCGCAGACCGGCTCGGTTTGCGCGACGACATGCGCGAGGTCCTCTCGACGACCTATCGAGAGTTGGCCGTGCAGGTCCCACTGCGGATGGACGACGGGAGGATGGTCGTGCTGCGCGGCTACCGAATCCAACACAACGGCGCGCGCGGCCCCTACAAAGGCGGAGTCCGGTACCACGAGTCGGCGGACCTCGACGAAGTGCGCGCTCTCGCCGCTCTCATGACGTGGAAGAACGCCCTCATCGACGTTCCGTTCGGCGGAGCGAAGGGCGGGGTTCAATGCGAGCCCGGCCTGCTCTCGAGAGGAGAGTTGGAACGCCTAACGCGGCGCTTCACCGACATGATCAGCTACATCATCGGTGTCACGCGCGACATCCCGGCCCCCGATATGGGGACGAACGCACAGGTGATGGCTTGGATGATGGACGCGTACGGCAAGAAGAACGGGTACTCGCCGGGCATCGTCACCGGCAAGCCGGTCGAGCTCGGCGGCTCCCCGGGGCGCGAGGAAGCGACAGGGCGGGGAGTTGTGATCTGCGCGCGAGAGGTCGCCAAGCGCAAAGCCGTCAACTTCGAGGGAGCGCGCGTCGTCATTCAGGGGTTCGGCAACGTCGGTTACTGGACGGCGAAGCTGGGGGCCGAGATGGGGGTCACCGTCGTCGGCGTCTCGGACGTCGGGGGCGGCGTCTATAACGACAAGGGCCTCGATCTGGTGGCGCTCGAAGGGCACCTCGAGGACTCACTCTCGCTGGCCGATTTCAGCGGCGCCGAATCGGTTACGAACGAGGAACTCCTCGAGCTCGAGTGCGACATCCTGATCCCCGCGGCGGTCCACGGCGTCATCAACACCGGCAATGCCGGCGATATCAAGGCCCCCATAATCGTCGAGGCGGCCAACGGGCCCACGACTCCAGCCGCCGACGAGATGCTCAACGAGCGGGGCGTGACGATCGTCCCGGACATCCTCGCCAACGCCGGAGGTGTGACGGTCTCGTACTTCGAGTGGGTGCAGAACATCCAGCACTTCACCTGGGACGTGGACCAGGTGAACCTCCAGCTCGAGAAGAGGATGACCCGGGCCACGGACGAGGTGTTCGCGGCGGCCGCCGGGGGCCAATCGCTGCGTCGGGCGGCCTTCGACATCTCGGTGAAGCGGGTGGCTCACGCCGCCGAGCTGCGAGGCTACGTCTAGAAACCCCCGGGAATTTTTCTTTGCGCAATTCGGGCAAATGGGTATCACCCTTTTCGTCGTGGCGCGCATGGCTTCGCTGGGGGTGGGAAAGGAAGCATGGCGACAGACGGAGAACATGTCTCACCACAACGTCGGCGGGCCCGGAAGTCCGGATGAAAGGCAGAGGGATGGAAGACAAGAGGTCGTGTGTGTGGATGCAGGGTCCCCGGGACGCGGCGGTCCACGTGTCGGCCGCCAAGTGGTGGCTGGCGATCACCAGGGACGTCATGGCGAACGAGTACCGCCGTATGGCGGCGAAGCACCGTCCCCCGGTCACCTGCGACATGACGCCCAAATTCGTCTCTCCGCTGGAGCACCAGAAGCATGGCTAGATCCTGCAACTAATATGACCCCCTTGTTTCAGAGCAAGGGGGTTTCTCGTGTCTGTTGAGAAGTCGATCGATCTCACGGCGACAGGTCCCTCCGTCGAGGAGGCCGTGGCCGAGGCAGTTCACAGGGCCAGCCTTACGCTGCGCGGGGTCACCGGCTTCGAGGTCGAGCGGATCGATGGCATCGTGGACGGAGCCGAAATCACCTACAAGGTGCTCCTGAGACTTACGTTCACCATCAAAGAACAGGTACACGAGTAAGCGCGCGATGCGACACCGCAGGCGCGAACCGGCGCCGGGCGTCTTTCGTCTCGTCCTTCCCCTTCCCTTTCCAGGGCTTGACCGTGTCAACGCCTATCTGCTCCACGACGACGAGGGCTCGTTGCTGGTCGACTGCGGGATGTGGGATCCGGCCGCCGAGGACGGCGGTTTCGCCGAGCTCAGAGCGGCCGTCGACGGCACCGGTCACTCCATCGAGGACATCGGTGCTCTGATAATCACGCACGCCCACATCGACCACTTCGGAATGGCGGGCCGGGTCGTCGAGGAGGCGGGCTGCGAACTGTGGATGCACGAAGCCGCGCGCGACCAGCTCGAGATGTACGGGGACCCGGGCACCCTCGCCGAGGAAATGAGGGCGATGCTGGCGGATCACGGAGTGGGCCCCGATGAGATCGGCGAGCTCACGGCGTTCGAGGACTGGCGTCCATTCGTCCACTCTCTGACCGGAGCGACCCGCCGGCTCGAGGGGGGCGAGACCTTCGACGCGGGCGGCCGGACGTGGACCGTGATTCACACTCCCGGCCACGACCTGGCACACATCTGTCTGTGGGCCTCCGATGACCGGATTCTGATCTCGGGCGACACGCTGCTCGGGTCCATCACCCCCCACATCGATTTCAGGCGCGGCGACGACAACCCGCTCGGCGACTATCTCGCATCACTGGCGAAGATCGAGGCGCTCGAGCCGGCGCTGGTCCTCCCTGGGCACGGGCGCCCCTTCGAGGACGGCGCGGAGCGAGCTCGTGTGACCGCGCGTCATCACGATCGTAGGTTGGGTGCGATCGTGCAGGTTGTCCGGCGAGAGCCACACACTGCGAGCGAGATCACCAACGAGATCTTCGGCGACACGCTATTGAATTTCGAGCGGCGCCTCGCTATCGGCGAGGCACTGGCTCATCTCGCGTATCTCCGTCGCAACGGTGAGGTCGAGCGAATCGAGAGCGAGGACAAGAAGTTCCTCTACAAGAAGAAATCGCGTCGCGCCAGAGACATCGACGATGACGACCAATGACCTCACTCGTCATTAGCAACGCCGAGCAGATCGTCACCCTCGAGGGCACCGGGCCACTGCGCGGCGAGTCGCTTCGCTCCGTCACCCCGGACGCGCGCGCCTCTATCGGGATCGAGGGCGATCTGTTCGAGTCGGTGGGCCACGCCTCGGGTGGCGATTCGGAGTTCGATGCGTCCGGATGCAGCGTCGTGCCGGGATTCGTGGATTGTCACACGCACCTTCCCTTCTTCGGCTGGCGTGCGGACGAGGACACTGCGCGCCTCTCGGGTATCCGCTACGAGACCCTTCACCGCGAGGAGGGCGGGATCTTTCGCTCCGCCCGGCTCCTGTCGGAGGCCACCGACGAAGAGGCTCTCGCATTCTCGTTGCGCCTCGCGTCGGAGATGCTGAGATCCGGAACCACGAGCTTCGAGACGAAGTCCGGTTACGGGCTGAGCATCGAGGCCGAGCTGCGCCAGTTGCGACTCGCGCGTCGACTCGCGGAGATGGTTCCCCAGACCGTCGTGTCGACCTGCCTCGCGGCCCACGCGGTTCCGAAGGACGGGTCGGCCGGCCAGTGGGTGGGGCAGGCCGCCAACGAGTTGCTGCCCGCGGCCGCCTCCGAGGATCTGGCCACTTCGGTGGACGTCTACGTGGAATCGATCGCCTTCGCCCTCGAACACGCCGCCCGGCTCCACGAGGCGGCGAAGTCGCTCGGTTTGAGGATGCGGATGCACGCGGACCAACTCGAGGATGGACAGGGTGGATCCTTCGCGGCGCGCTGGGGCTTTGTCTCGGCCGACCATCTCAACCACACGTCGCTTCCCGCGGCGGGGGACCTCGCGGCGAGCGACACGGCCGCGGTCCTGCTTCCGGGCGCCACCTTCACGCTGCGCCAGAGCAAGAAGCCGCCCGCGCGCAACTTCATCGAGGAGGGGGCCATAGTTGCGCTCGGCTCGGACCTCAACCCCGGAACCTCGCCGATCCGCTCGATGCCGTTCGTCATGGCCCTTGCCTGCAGGCTCTACGGACTCCGGCCGCTCGAGGCCCTGGCCGCCTCGACCGTCAACGCGGCCCACGTCTGCGGGCTGGGCGACACCCTGGGCCGGCTGGCCCCCGGCTACCGAGCGGACGCCGTCGTCCTCGACGTCCCGAACTTCGAGCAGATCTGCTACCGGCCCGACCACGATCCGGTGGTGGCCGTGGTCTGCGGGGGCGAGGTTCTGCACGTCGCCCCGGGAGCCGAGGGCCGCCTTCGCCGTGGGCCTTGATAGAGACAAATCAGAGAATACAATCCAGAGAGTATGACTCAGATAAATGCGACCATCGCGCGGCACCGGTTCGAACTCGAGGCAGAGGAGGTCGGCCGAGCCCTGGCCGGCATCCTTCCGGACCCGATTGCGGATCACTACGTCGTGGTGAGTGGGCGCCGGTTCCCGCCTAAACAGGTCATCGCCGTCGTTACGGGACTCGACCGAGCCGACTTCACCACCCATCAGGCTCGCCGCGTCCTCAGCCGTCTGGGTTTCACCGTGGGTCGACGAAGCACCGAGCCCCGGTCCTCGGATGACGCGCCTCGCGGCGACGGCCCACACGCCGGCAGAGAGGCGGAACTCCTACGGCCCTTCGCGGGACGGTGGGTCGCCCAACGGGGGCTCGAAGTCTTGGTTGCGGCCGAGACCCCCCAGGAGGTACTGGCGTGGCTGGAGCGTCACGACCAGCAGGCCGATGAGATGTTCCTGGTTCCGCGCGCCAGCTGGCAAACCGAGGGTGAGGCGCCCGGGTGAGGTTCTCGTTCAAGGAGCTCCCCGGCACGTTCGGGGACTACGTACGTCCCGTGGTCCCCGTGACGGTCGAGGGGCTGCCGCGCGCCCCCCAACTTTGTCTTGTCGACACGGGGGCACTGCAGAACCGCTTCGGATCCTGGGTGGCGGAGGCGGCCGGAATCGAGCTGGTGGACAGGCCGACCGAGACGATCGGAGTCGGCGGATTCAGGACCGAGGCGCGCAGCGCGCGCGTTCGGCTTGGAGTCGGGGACCTCGCCTGGGAGGCGAATGTCTTCTTCTGCGATCCGTGGCCGCTTGCCTTTCACATCCTCGGTCAGGAGGGATTCTTTCGATGGTTCGAGGTGACGATCCGCGCCGCTCGTTACAGCATCGACCTCGAGCTCGAAGAGGAATGACTCCATCGTCAGCCGAGCGGGCCGGCCCTCTCCTCAGCAGCGCCCACCAGCTCGCCTTTGGCGATCATCGCTCGAACCTCTCGGATGTCGTCGGAGAGCGATCTGTCTTCGTCGACTGCCGGCGACACGGCGCGTAGATGCTCGATCACGTGGCCCGTTGCGGGGGACGGAGTCAGGGGAGCGCGCAGCTCGATGCCCTGCGCGGCGGCCAGCGCTTCGATCGCGATCACGTTCTCGGTGTTAGACGCGATCGCCATTGCCTTTCGCCCGGCGGTTGCCCCCATGCTGACGTGATCCTCTTGTCCTGCCGACGTGGGGATCGAGTCTGCAGAAGCAGGGAACAACAGCGATCTGCTCTCGCTCACGACCGAGGCTGCCGTGTACTGCACGATCATGAACCCCGTTCGCACGCCGGGTTCGGCCGTCAGGAACGCGGGCAGACCGTTGTTCAGGTTCGGGTCGACAAGGCGCGCTACTCGCCGCTCCGCGATGGTTGCAAAACCTGCAACGCAGAGCGCGAGGTGATCGAGAGCCAGGGCGAGAGACTCGCCGTGAAAGTTTCCCCCCGAGCGCACTTCGCCGGTCGACGCGATCACATTCGGGTTGTCGATGGCCGATGCAAGCTCGCGCTCGAACGTCGTGCGGGCGTACGCGATGCCGTCGCGGTACGCGCCGTGAACCTGCGGGAGGCAGCGCAACGAATAGGCGTCCTGAACGAGGTGATCCGAGTGCCGGTGAGACACCACGATCTTGCTCCCCGACAGCAGGCGACGAAGGTTGTCCGCGACCTGTAGCGCGCCGGGATGGGTTCTCAGTCCGACGACCTCTTCGTCGAACACCCTGTTCGTACCGAAGCAGGCCTCGACGCTCATGGCTCCCGTCACGTCCGCCGCGCGCGCGATGGTCTCGGCCCTGGCGCAGGTGAGGATTCCGAGCGCAAGCATTCCCTCGGTCCCGTTAACGAGGGACAGCCCCTCCTTGTGCGACAACTCGAGGGGTTCCAGGCCCGCGGCGCGCAGCGCACCGACTGCGGGAACTATGTCGCCTTTGACCTCGACCGCGCCCTCGCCGATGAGCGGGAGTGCGAGGTGGGCGAGCAGTGCGAGGTCACCCGACGCTCCGAGTGACCCCTGTGCGGGCACGACGGGGTGAATCGATTCGTTCAACATGCGCGCGAATCGCTCTACGAGAGCAAAGCGAACGCCCGAGACTCCCATGGCGAAGGTGCGCGCCTTCAGCAGCATCATCGCCCGCACCACCTCGGTGGGCAGAGGAGCGCCGACCGCCGTCGCGTGCGATCGCAGGATGGCCTCCTGGAGGCTCTTCGCCTCGGCTGGGTCGATGCGGACGCTGGCCAGGTCTCCCAGTCCGGTGGTGACCCCGTAGACCGCGGCGCCCGAATCGACGGCCTCCTCGACGACCCGGCGCGCGGGGGCCATATCGCCGGCCAGACCGGGCGCCAGCTCCACCGGTTCGCCGGCGGCCACGGCGACGACGCCGTCGATGTCGAGTGGTTCTCCGATGAGGACGCTCACGGCGCCACCCTAACCAGGCGTTGCCCCGCCCACCCGCGGTTCCCCGCCCGCCCCCGGTTCCCCGCCCGCCCCCGGTTCCCCGCCCGCCCCCGGTTCCCCGCCCGCCCTCCTCGGCCGCCCGTCGTTATCCTTCGCCCATGGTGCGTCCTGAAAGTCGTAACGAGCCAGCGGGTGCAAGTCCCGTCCGGGGAGGAGCCGAAGCCCCCGGTAGCAGGCCACCGTCCGACATCGAGAGGCGTCCGGGCG
>WHSV01000018.1 GCA_009379915.1 Actinomycetota bacterium
TCGGCACGGCCGACGGCACCATCATCGCCGCCATCATGACGGCCCACATCGCGACCATCAGAGCGGCCTGACGGAGAGACCAGGCCGATGTCATCGGCATGGCCAGCGCCGGCTGGACTCGAACCAGCGACCAGCGGATTATGAAGCTCCCGGCGAACTCCCAAGCACCGGGAGTTCGCCGCTCTGGGTTTGCGGTCTTTCGTGGATAGCCAGCCACGCCCCCGGAGTGCTCTGCGGCTTCCCCAAACCCGCGGCGGTTCAAAGCCAAGACGGTGGTTGGAAACGGCACCTCTGAGAGTGGGCTCATCATCACGCGTGCCTGTTGCCCGCCTGTTGCCCGCGCCAACGAAAAACGACGACAGACGACGAGAGCGCGGAATGCCCTCTATCCGCCTGTCTAGCTGCGAAAACACAAAGCTGTGGAAGGCGATGGCAAGCATTGAAAAACCTCCGAATCGCCCTTTCAAGGCGGTAGCACGGGTTCAAATCCCGTTGGGGCCACCAAGTTAAAGTCGAAGGCCACCACGTAGGCGAGCTGTTCGACAGAAGCGGCCGCCGCCTCCGGGACGCCGCTGCTCCGAGCAGATGCTGCTGCAAAGTGTAACGAGGTTGGTCGGCTATTTTAGCCCGGACGGGGTTTCCTCGGACGACTACCCCTGCAACGACAACGGCCAGAACTGCAAGGGGAAAATCTACGCCCGCTCGGTCGCCGGAGTCACCCCCTCGCGATACATCACCTGGTTCCAGGCCCAGCAGGCCCTGGCCAACTCCGGAAAGCGCCTGCCCACGGGCAACCGGCGCCGGTAGCTGGAGCTTTAGCGACGACCGTCAGGGCATCTCCGGCGCGGCGACGACCGGCGAGCCTGGCGCTCTGATCCGTGGCGGCAGCTTCGTTTTCGGGACGGGCCCGGGTCCGTTCGCGGTATTTGCCGCCTTCGGCCCATCCTACCCTGGGTGACAACGGCCTCGGCTTCCGCGGGGCCCGCTAATCGTCCAGGTGGAGTGCAAGGAGCGTCCCACCTCGTATCGGACAAGCAAGAGCTACTACTCCTCCGGCAAGATGGGCCCGAGCGCATCGCGGTAGCCGATGAGTCCATCGTCTTAGATGCGATCGGGATCTGAACTAGTGCGTCCTTGCCTTAGTTACATCCATGTATTCACTTCTCTCATGCTCGTTCGAGGAGAGGAGTGGTCATGCGACTTCGCCCGCTTGAGTTGCGCGATGGAGATCGGGCAGTGCTGGAGCGACGTGCGCGTTCCAAGACCGCGTCTCAGCGCAACGTGACGCGCGCCCGCATCATCCTCATGGCCGCACAAGGACAACCGAACACGGCGATCGCACAAGCGGTCGGGATCAACCAGTGGCAGGTCGGCAGGTGGCGCAAGCGCTATAAGAACAAGGGTCTGGACGGCCTCAAGGATGCGCCGAGGCCGGGGCGACCGCTCGTCTACGGACACGACGACCGGCTCAAGATCGTCAAGACGATCTGTGATGAGCCGCCTGCGCCTGCGTCGCGGTGGACGATGGACGCGGTCGCCAAGTCTCTGGCCGACGATGTCGGCATCTCGGCGTCGCAGATCTACCGGATCTGCGTGTCGCTCGACCTCAAGCCATGGCAGGTGAGATCGTGGATGACCTCCCACGACCCGGACTTCTGGGAAAAGGCTGCGGATGTTTGCGGGCTCTACCTCAATCCGCCCGAGAACGCCATCGTGTACTCGATCGACGAGAAGTCCGGCATGCAGGCGAAGTCCCGCACCAACCCCACCAAGCCGGTGATCCCGGGGCTCCCCGCCCGCCAGGAGTTCGAATACAGAAGGCACGGGACCGCGGTGCTCTACGCCGCCCTCGAGGTGCACGAGGGAGGCGTCGACGGGTGGGTGGCGGACTCGACCCGCAGCGACAACTTCGTGGCCTTCCTGTCCGACCTTGTTCACAGGACCCCGAAGGGCTCGAGCTGCACTGCATCGTGGACAACTTGTCGGCGCATTCGACCAAGACGGTGGAGGTCTTCTTGGATGACAACCCGCATGTGTTCCTTCACAACACACCGACGCATGCTAGCTGGCTCAACCAGGTCGAGCTGTTTCTGTCGATCATCTCCCGGCGCCTGCTCCGCCGCGGCGAGTTCAACTCGGTCGATGACATGGCCGCCAAGCTCATTGCCTTCATCGACGACTACAACCGGACCGCGAAGCCATTCCGCTGGACCTACGATGGCCGTCCCCTCCAGGTAGCGTGAAAGACATGGACGTCATTTACGCGCGAGAGCACTAGTGCCATCAATGGGGCCGTTGCCGGTGAATCGAACAATCTTCGCATCACCCGAGGTCGCGGGCGCGAGGCGCCATCGCACGACAATCACGCGTGGTGTCCGAGGCGCTGGCGCGCGTCGATGTAGTACCCGTCCTTAACCCGGCGGACCACGACCAGAAGCGGACGGCGGCCATCCCCGGCGACGCTCACCGACGCCATGAACTCGGCAGGGGTAGTATCGACGCCCGAGATGCCGCGTACTCCAGTCAAGGAGGTCTCGTGAAGGAGTTGCTGCCGTTTTGCGCCGGGCTCGCGGTCGGAGGCGGGCTCGCGTTCGTGCGCCCGATGGTCCGCTGGCTCGCTCTCCCCGGCCTGTGCGTGCCGCTCGGCGCGTTGATGAGCTGGGTGAACGGCGAGCTCGGTTCGAGCCTTTGGCCCGTGTTCGTCTCGCTCGACGCCCTCCTCGTCTGGGCCGGCGCGGTGCTCGCGCTCGCCGCGATCGCGGCGCGGCGGCGAATCGGGTAGCCGGTACGTCGCGCCGTGACGCTCGCCGAGTTCCTGAAAGGGCTGCTCCTGCGGACACCGCAGGAGATTCTCGTCGCGCTCCTTCGCGCGCTCCTGCTCCTTCCCGTTTTCCTACTCGTGCTGCTGCTGAAGCTGTGGGAGTGGCTGCTGTGGCTCCTCCACACGAAGACGCTTCGACCCGAGGAGACCGAGGATCCGTGCGGGAGGATCCCTGAGGTGCTCGTCCGCCGTCCCGATCCGTCGATCTACAGCCAGACGTACCTCGCCGCGCAGGGGGTCCCCGTGACGTGGAACAACCCCGACATCTGGATCGCGCCCGCGGCGAACCCGGGTGCCGTCGAGCCCGACTCGTACCACCTCGAGGCGAACACCGACTACATCGTGAGCGTCCGCGCGCACAACGCGTCAACCGATCCCGCGATCGGCGTCCGCGTGCGCTTGGTCTACCGCCCGTGGAGCTTCAACTCGCCGGACGTGACGCCCGTCGAAATTGACGCCGGCGGCAACGAAGTCGTCCGCAGCGTCGACATCGCCGCGATGGGGTCGGCGGTCGCGCAGTTCAACTGGCATACGCCCGCGCTCGCGCCCGGGGAAAGCGCGCACTACTGCCTGCAGGCGCACCTTTCCCACCCGCTCGACGTGAACCTCGGGAACAACATGGGGCAGGAGAACACGAACGTCTACAGCCAAAATCCGGGATTCGTCTCGCCCGGCGAGCTCGCCGCGCTCGACATCCCGCTCTTCAACGTCGGACGGCGTGCGAAGACCGTCCGCTTCAGGGTCGATGCGTACGAGGTCGCGACGGACGACCGGGTGGAGGTGAGGCTCGAGCGCAGCCGTGGCCGCTCACGCATGCGGTTGAGCGATCGGCTGGGACACGCGCTCCCGACGGTCGAGCCGGTGGAGGTGCACCGTCCGCGTCGATCGACCGACGACGCGCCCGAGCGCGCTGTCACCGAGACTCGGCGTCGCTCGAAAGCGCTCTTCGGGCGCGTCTGCTTCAGCAGCCCGAAGTCGCGCTTCGAGGTCGTCCGCACGCGCTACAGCGGCTTCGACGAGCTTCGCGCGCAGATTCTCGACCGCGACTACTCGCTGCCGCCCACGATGACCGTCGCTGCGCCCGAGCGCGTCACGCTCGAGCCCGCCGCGGCCGCGACTCCGGCGTTCGAGATCCAGGTTCCCGCGGACGCCCGGCCCGGGACACGGCTACCGATGAACATCCGTGCCGAGACCGAGGACGGCGTGCTCATCGGCGGCGTCACTCTCTTCTTCCACGTGAGGCCCTAATGCCACGCGACATCCCCACCTACTCGGAGTGCGCACCGCCCGGCGAGGCGCGAAGCCACAAGCAGCTCGGCGGGATCGCCGGAACCATCGGTAACGCGATCCTCGAGCACACGGCGGTGACGGTGGCCGCGCTGCTCGCGCTTCTCGTCGGGCTCGTCCTCCTGAACAACCCGCTGACGTGGGCGGTACTCGGCGTGGTCATCATCGCCGGCCTCGAAGAGTTCAAGGACTGGTACTACAACGGGCGGCTCCTCTGCATCGTCGATCGCGACTGCGCGATTGGCACCGTGATCGCGGAGCCGGAGGCCGCGTTCGACGGCGACCGGAAGCTCAACCTTTCGCTGGCGCCGTACAGCCAGGGGCAGGTGGTCGAGACGCTGCTCGACCACATCGCGACGAACGAGACGATGCTGATCGACAACGCGAGCTTCAACGACCCGCCGTTCCACGCGAGCGCACCGCCGCTGCCGGTCGCCGCGCAGCGCGAGAACGATCTCGGAATCCTCCGCGGCTACCTGCGGGCGCTACGCAGCAGCGACCCCGACGACGGCGACGCGGAGTCGCGAATGTTCCGTCAGCTCCTGATCGGCGTGGTGCACCGACTGATGTCGGATCCGGCGCGGAACTTTTACAACCGGTACTACCGTAAGGACGCGGCGTTCATCGCGCCCGGCTCGGCGCTCGACAACGCGATCCCGCGCGACTTCGACACGGCGGTGAACTGGGCAGGGCCGAACGCACAGAGCGCGGCAACGGAGTTCAACGCGTACATCGGCCGCGACGACTCACTCAACCCCGAGTTCCGGTTCGATACCACGCACGTCGTGCCCTACCTCCACTGCGAGATCGAGGGGTACTACATCAAGCTTCTGATCGACAACTTGATCCTCGCGTTCTCCGCGTGGCTCGCAGCGATGCTGCTCCTCTTCTTCCTCACGCCGTTGGCGCCGCTGATCGCCCTCGGGATCGCGTTGTTGATCTTCTTGATCAAGTGGGTGATCGACGAGCTGACCGGCAACGACGGTGACGCCGACGAGCCCGACGTCGACGTCGACGACCCCGACGTGACGGACGACGCAGTGCTCGCGTCCTCGGGCGACGTCGTCGTCACGTACGGGAACTGGATCATGGACACCGAGCACCACAACTACTTCGAGATCCATCCCGTGCGCGCCTACTACCTCGTCGCGCGCAATTCGCTGGGCCGCGAGCCGGTCCTCATCAACGGGAACATGGAGCAGGAGGAGTTCGGGCACGAGAACTTCGACGTCCGGGAAATCGACGCGACGCGCGCGGACGAGATCTGTCGGATCATCACGCGCGGCGAAGAGGGCGGAACCGACGACGTGATCGAGCGGGCGGGGCCCGAAGCCCTCTCGTACGGGCTGCGCGCCTGGTACGCGGGCGGCAAGCAGCGGATCGCCTGAGGCAGCGCGGCTACGCCTGCTCGCGCGCGGCGCTTCTGATCGCCGCCGCAGTCGTCACCGCCGTCGAGATCTGTACGCGCTCGCGAGCGCTACGCGGAGCCGCCTGGGTCAGACCCGCTTCCCGAATCATCTCAGTCACGGTCACCTCCCCTTGTCGCAGTTCGTGTTTGCGAGTTATCGAGATCAACCGAAAATTGAAAGCGGTGCGCGCGCCAGCGGCTATGAGGCTAGAGCTAGAGCGCGAGGGACATTGCGCTTCAGCGGATCTTCGAGAACCCGACCGTCTCGCAAACATCCACCATCCGTCGGATGTCGTCGTATGTCTCGGGACCGACCGAAACTAACTTCTCGACCATCCCGCGGCCAAGGACGTTCTTTTTGAAGTCGCCATCGCGGTGTAGCCCCACAAGTATTTCGCGAACCTCATCGTGGAAATCCTGAGAGAACCGCCTTGATACGGCAACTGGCTGAATGGTCGACGGTCCGAGCGTGTCGATCACCATCAGCGACTCGGCGAGGTGGGGATGGTCCCGCAGTTCGATCGCAAGGACCTGTGAGTCAATAGCCGAGGCATCCACCACTCGATCACGGACCATCCGAATCGCCTTCTCATGGAAGCCAGCCTCGATCACTTCACCAAAGAAGCCGTTTGTCTCGCCCAGGGTGACGAGATGGTAACGGGTGATCCCGTATCCCGAATGGGACAGCGGCTCGTTGTAGGCCCACGATCGCCCACGGAGGTCGGCGAAGGTGCGGATGCCGCTGTCCCGATGCACGAGCACATCGGAGAAGTAAATCGGCTTGCCCTCGTATCGGTCACCTTCGAGGACCGGAGCCGCGATCGGGGTCGCTGGTGAGATGCCCTCACGCTCGAACATGACGTATGGGAGGCTGCAGACAAAGCAGATATCGTTGATGTCGTTGCGACAGTTCTCGTAGTCGCTCTCCACGACCAACTCGGTGCTCATGCCGAGACGTGCCCCAACCACATCGGCTATCGCTTGGTAGACGGGCATCATGTTTGGAGCAAGGAACGTGCCGAAACGAAGGTCAGCCATCACCCGTGTGCTCCTCGAAGATGTTTGATCTCCTCTCGACTATTTGCCGGAACGATCTCGCGCAAATCGCCTGAACCCCGTGGCTCGATGTAGTCATAAAGGTGCTTCCGTCATCCTTGTTCGCCAGGACTGTCTTCGACTCGATCATCCCCCCAATCCTGGGCGTCCCCCCCGATGCCCCAAGCTGCGTAGAGGTCGGAACCAACCAAATGTCCCGGGTCTGTCCCACCGGCGTGAATGCCTCCAGTCAACCGTTGCCGACGCTGATACGGGATCGCGAGACACCACCTACGGGCCGGCAGAGTCTTCGACTAGGACCTGATCAGAAGTCTGCAGCCGGCATTCCAACCATTCACCCATGTCCGACACACCTTCTCGCATCCACGGCTGGTCGGGTGTAACGAGCACGCGTTGGCAGATCTGAACGGGTGGTCGTCCCTACAGTGGTTGGCGAAATGCATCCTCGCTGGTGGTAGAACGCGATTGGTAATCAAAGGATCTCGCCAAGGAGCCAACAACTTGGCTCGAGGACAACCTTCCTTCACCATGTAGTAGCCTCGCTATCCTGAAGAATAGTCCTCATTCGAGTGAGTGACGTCAGGTTGCGGCGATCTCTTTCTGAGGAGACGCGAATGGCCGATCAGTGGCGAGGACCCAAGGTGCGAGTCCTCCTCCCCACCCAATGGCTCTTGCCATTCTCTTGCCATTCTCAGTTTCGTGATCAACAAGAATGAATCAGGACCAGCAGGAACGAAGGCGTCCGCTCGGCAAGCGCACGCGGGCGGCTTAAGGCGAGTGTCAGCGTCGCTGCAAAACTGATCCCCCTAGCGACGGTCGAATTTCGACCCCCCACCCCGGAATCCACACAACGTTCGACGACGTTGCCCAGCTAATCGCCACATCCGCCGCAGTTCGAAGTTGCTCGAAACTCCCCGAGCCGACCCTTTCAAGCGGTAGCACGGGTTCAAATCCCGTTGGGGCCACCCAGCAAGGTCAGAGGGCATCCTCCCCTCCCCCCAGAGATCTCCAGGCCGCTTGGTGTGCGTATGGCGCGCGGGACGTAAACCAAGTAGGGCGTCACGGCGGTCGGGAATCTCGTCTTCGGCGTCTTGGTAGCGTTGACCCTGCGATCCAGGGTGAACGTCACCGAGGAGACCCCGGCGCGTATCGAGATCTCACCAGGGGTTGACCCCGCCCCAGAGGGTGCAGATATCCAGGTTGCGCCGGCTCGACGCCCGAGCCATCTCGGAGGTGAGTCTTCAGCCTCGGGCGAGACCGACCGCCTCATCCAGGCTCATCGAGAGGCCCTCCTCCCAGGCCCGCTGCGCGACGTCCTCGTCGAGGTTGGGACGGGCTTCCGCGGTCGGGTCCCCCTCCAGCAGTCCTGCGAACCCGCCCGGCGGGCCGCCGGCTTTTTCGATGAGCGATTGGTGAGCTCCGGCCAGCCGGATGGCGAGTTCATGCCGTCCCTCCCAGGTTGCAAGCCACGACAGATCCGCGATGGTGATGGCGATCCCAGTCGGGTTATCCACCTCGCAGAACAAGTCCAGGGCCTCGAGCCCCACGGCCCGAGCCTCCGCGGCCCGGCCCACGCGGCCGTAAGCGAAGGCCAGCCAGACGAGGTCGAACGCGAGGTGAAGTCGATCTCCCAGTCGCCTCCAGATGGTTGTGGTGTCCTCGAGCCGCGTAATCACCGGACCCCAGTTCCGAGCCTCCGCGTCCCGGATCACCAGCATCGACTGAACCTGCGCTACCCCCGCCTCGTCTCCTGCCCGGCGGAAGAGGACGAGGGCCTCTTCGAGCATTCCGGCCGCGGCATCGATGTCTTCCCCGGCGACCACGAACGAAAGATTGTAGAGAGCCTCCCCGGTGCGAGCAGGGTCGCCGAGCTCTCGCTCGATGGCAAGGGCGCCCTCATAGGAAGCTCGGGCAGCCTCGCGGTCCTGCTGCCACCAGGCCAAGCCGCCCGCTCCGATCATCGCCTTGGCCCGTCCCGCGCTCGGTCGCCGGCCCGACGGCATGGCCAGGATCTCTTCGAGCCACGCGCGGCCCTCCGCTTGGTGGCCCCGCTGCTGCCAGAACCGCCAGAGGGCACCTGCCGACTCCTGGGCGCGATCCGCTTCACCGGCTTCGATCGCCCACCTCAGGGCGGCCCGGATGTTGGCGTGCCCCCGGTCGCAGATATCGAGCCACTCGCCCTGACCCTCGGCGACGAGGTGGGGTTCGGCCTCCACGGCCAGGTCCAGGAAGTACTCGGCGTGACGTCGGTGCAGGAGGTCGCGTTCGCCCCTCACTTCCAGCTGCTCGTGCCCGAACTCCCGGATCGTCTCGAGCATGGAGAAGCGGGGATCGCCCTCGTCGGGCTCGGACCTGCGGATCAGCGATTGGTCGACCAGTGACGACAGGCCGTCGAGAATGTCCAGGCCAAGTCCGTCGGGGTCGCATATCTCTTCCGCCGACTCGAGCGTCCAGCCCCCGGTGAACACCGACAGCCGCGTGAACAGCCCTTGCTCAGCGGGGTCGAGCAGTTCATAGCTCCAGGTGATGGCGCCCCGTAGTGTGCGCTGACGCTCGGGGAGGTTCTTGGGGCCGCTGGTGAGGAGGGCGAGGCATTCCTGGAGCCGGGGCAACATCTGCTCGGGCGTGAGGACCTTGGTGCGAGTGGCGGCGAGCTCGATTGCGAGCGGCAAACCGTCGAGGCGCGCGGTTATCGCCGCCACCGCGGCGGCGTTCTTCTCGGTCACCTGGAACCGGGGACTCACCGCAACTGCACGATCTGTGAATAGCTGCACCGCTTCGATGCGCCGCAGGGCTGGGAGGTCGAGAAGCCCGTCGACGTCGGGGGGCTGGAGGGGCGGCACCGCGTACTCCTGCTCACCCCGTAGCGACAGCACCACACGAGACGTGACCAGGATCTTTAGCCCGGGAGCCGCGGTGAGCAACTCTTCGACGACGGGACCGGTTTCCGCGACCTGCTCGAAGTTGTCGAGAACCAGGAGTAGCTCCTTGGAACCGAGGTGGTCCTTAACGGCTTCGAGGATGGGTCGCTCGGCCTCCTCTCGAACGTCGATGGCTCGGGCGACGGCAGAAGGGACAAGGGCCGGATCGGTAACCGCAGAGAGATCGACGAAGAAGGCTCCATCCCGGTACTCGGTGAGAACGTCGGCCGCGACCTGCAGGGCGAGCCGGGTCTTTCCGGTCCCCCCCGCCCCCGTGAGAGTGAGGAGCCGGGTGTGGCCGAGGAGATGTCGCACCTTGGCGATCTCTCCTTCCCGGCCTACGAACGATGTCAGCTGCAGGGGGATGTTGTTCGGCCGGGCGTCGAGCGTCCTGGGCGGGGGGAAGTTGGACGGAAGATCCTCGATCACGAGGTGGTAGAGGTGCTCGGGATGGGCTATGTCCTTGAGACGGTGCGGTCCGAGATCTCTGAGCTCCGTCCCCTCCGGAAGGGCACGCTCCACGAGCCCGCGAGTGGCCTCCGAAACCAGCACCTGGCCCCCATGTGCCGCTCCCGCGATGCGGGCCGCGCGATTCACGTCGATCCCCACATAGTCGTTGCCCCCCAGCACCCCCTCCCCGGTGTGAATACCTATCCGAACGCGGACGCGCACGTTCTCGGACCAGTCGTGGGCGGCCAGGCCTCGCTGGGTGGCCACCGCAGCCAGGACGGCGTCCGCCGGAGAACGGAACGCAACGAAGAAGGAGTCACCCTCGGTGTTGACTTCGACTCCCCCGAACTCTGAGAGTGCATGCCGAACGATCCCGGCGTGTTCCTCAAGGACGACCAGGAATCGTTCCCCGAGCTCTTGGATGAGCTGCGTGGACCCCTCGATATCGGTGAACAGAAAGGTGATCGTCCCGGTGGGTAAGGCTGCCATGGCTGGTTGAAATCTAACGCGTCCCGACTCAGATCAGGTTTGAGACCTTGGCCGGCTCCTTCCGGCGAGCTTAAGCTCGAATCTCGAGCCTGAAGAAGAAAGGGGGGAAGGTGCTTCTCGATAACAAGACCGCGGTCGTGTACGGAGCGAGCGGCCCGATAGGCGGCGCCGTGGCCCGCGCGCTCGCTCGCGAGGGAGCGACGGTCTGCCTGGCGGGCCGCACGCTGGCAACGCTGGACAAAGTCGCCCAGGAGATTCGAGCGGCCGGCGGCGAGACCGAAACGGCGCAGGTCGATGCCCTCGACGAGAGGTCCGTCGACGACCACGCCGACGCGCTGGCTCGGAAGGCCGGGAGCATCGACGTGTCTTTCAATGCGATCGGATCTGGAGACATCCACGGGATCCCCGTGCTTCAAATGCCGTTCGAGGATTTCGTGCTGCCGATCGACAACGCCATCCGGTCCCAGTTCCTGATCGCAAGGGCGGCCTCTCGGCACATGGTTTCCCGGGGGTCGGGCGTCATCCTGGCGATC
This sequence comes from Actinomycetota bacterium, assembly GCA_009379915.1. Classification (GTDB taxonomy): domain Bacteria; phylum Actinomycetota; class CADDZG01; order CADDZG01; family WHSQ01; genus WHSV01. The sequence goes on from WHSV01000018.1 coordinate 10,966, forward strand.
ACCGCCACCACCGCCCGTCAGTCTCTCCCCGAGATCGGAGGGACCGGAGTGAAGTTCGACGCTATCGAGAGCCTCTGCCGGCAGCTGGCTCGTGAGCTGGGCCCAAGCGGCATCCGCGTGATGGCGCTGCGAACCACCGGGATCCCCGATGCCATCCACAGCGCCGGCCCGTTTCCCGATTACGGCACCGGTTCGGGCGGCATGACGCGAGCGGAATTAATCGACTGGATGCAGAACAAGACCATGCTGAAGCGGCTGACGTCGTTGAGCGAGCTTGCGAACGTAGTCGCCTTCATGGCCTCGGATCAAGCGAGTGCCGTAACCGGGAGTGTGGTGGACGTCAACTGCGGAGCGGTTTGGGACTAGTGCCACTCCACCAACGCTTCAGGGCGCTGACAGGGATAGGGCCTTTGGCTATCCGCGGCGAGAACGACGATGAGGAACGGTAAGGCGCTGGCGCGACGGCAAGATGGTCAGGCGATGGACCGCGGCTGGTCTCGAGGTCGTGCAGAGGAAGTTCCTTCGCGTCAACGACTACCGCGACATCCCGATCCTCGTCGCGGCGTTGCGCGGCGCATACCGAGAAGGTGTCGCAGGAAGGTCGTAAGGTTGCGTAGTCGGTCTGTTGGGTCGTCACTGGGCTACAACGATGACCGGGCCATCCTCAGACTATCTCAGGTGCCAGCCTCTCAGCCAGAGAACGGATAACCTTAAGCTGTATCTGAGGAGACCCCTCGAGAAGGCTCCGGAACGATTGGTTGGTCAGAACTAGAGCGCGCACAGAGCTTGTAGTAGTGACAGTGGCAGTCCGCGGGACATCCAAGACCAGTGCGATCTCTCCGATGCAGTCCGCCCTCCCGAGGGGCGGCAACTTGCGCCCCTTCCGGCTCACCTCGACGGTGCCTTCGACCAAGACGAGAAACTCGCGTCCACGCTCCCCTTCTTTGATCAGAGTCTTGCCCTCGGGGAAGTCCAGCTCGTCAGCCATCGAGGCGATCTCGGACAGCTCGCGCTTCGAGCAACTCGAGAACAGTGGCACACTCCGAATCAGCTCGATTTTGGCATCTTTGCGTAGCGGCATTCGCGTATCCTAGTACGGTCGCTCGGTGCATACCTCAGCTTCTTCGTATTCGGCGTCCGGCGCGTGTTCATCTTCGAGTCGGCTTCTGTCGTCGCCAAAAGAAGCTTCGAGAGGCGGGTGCTTGGTCGGTGCACATGATTGAGCCGCCGGCCTCCCGTCTGACGTGAAAAGCCACTTCGACCGAGAGGAGATTCGGCATGCTGCTCGAGAGCAAGAACGCCGTCATCTATGGAGGCGCCGGGGGAATCGGAAGCGGAGTCGCGCGGGCCTTTGCTCGTGAGGGGACGGGCGCAGGTTCACCTCGCGGGCCGAACCCTGGAGACCCTGGAGAAGGTAGCGGAGGACATCCGCTCCGAGGGCGGGAAGCCAGAGACGGCACAGGTTGACGCCCTGGACGAGCGGGCCGTGGACGAGTACGTCGACGCGGTGGCCGCGCACTTTGGGGGAATCGACATCTCCTTCAACTTGATCTCGCTCGGGGACGTGCAGGGGACGCCGCCCGCCGAGATGTCGCTCCAAGACTTCGAGCAACCGATCGCTACGGCCATGAGGACTCAGTTCCTGCCTCGAGGGCCGCGGCCCGCCACATGATCAAGCAGAAATCGGGAGTCATCCTCATGTTCGGTGGCGACGGGGACCCGTTGCCGGACTACTCCATCGGAGGCTTCCAGATAGCGCTGGCCGCCCTGGAGTCCCTGCGTCGCCAGTTGGCCTCGGAGCTCGGATCGCACGGCATCCGAGCCGTGTCTCTGCGGACGGGCGGCATAATCGACACCATCCCCGAAGACTTCGAGGGGGGCGAGGCGATCGTGGAATCCATCGTGCAGGGAACGATGCTCAAGAGGGGGGCACGCTCGACGACGTCGGCAAGGTTGCAGCCTTCGCCGCCTCAGACCACGCCCGCTCCATGACGGCCACGGCCCTCAACATCTCCTGCGGCAACCTGGTCGACTGAGGCCCGCCGCGCCCGGGATGGCGGGTCGCTGCCCTTTTGTCGACATCCCCCATTAGGGTGAGGCCCGACGAGGTCGACGCTTCCGGATGCGAGCGACTAGGGGTCAACCTTAGCTTGATGCAGCATGTGCGTTCGCCAAGTCAGGTACAAACGGGTCTTACTCGTCGGCAGTACGGACCACGCCGGGCTTGTGGCTCTCGTATCACCTCATCCCTATTCACTCATGGTGAACACCATCAGCAATCTCGGCGTCATGACCTGCGGCATGTCGAACCCCCCACTGACTCCCGGGAAGTACTATCTGGTAATCGACTGTCATGCCTGCGCCGTTGCGACCTTCAAAGTGACTCAATGAGCGCCATGGGAATTGGTACAACAGGGAACTCGAGAACATCGAAGCCACTGCAAACATACGGAATCGGGTAGACGTCAGCTACCCGAATTTGCTAGTCAATTGCGCATCCACAACTAAGCTGGCGCGCGTCGGCTTGATCGTCGTTGCCCTTGCCGTACTCGGCTTTGCCTGCGAACGAACTGATACGGGTCGCGCTTCTCAAACAAAACGGGAATCGAAGGTAACGCGCGAGGGGAGCCCTGTCGGATTCGAGCGGGCGCAACGAACTCTGAACTTCGGCGATTCTCCCGCGCCACGGATTGGACTCCTGCGGATTCCGTACGGAGAGAAAAGTCACGAACTTGGCCACGCGCCAGTTTGCCGAGGTCCTAAGTGTGCTCCTCCTTGTCCGTGTTCGGCTCAGGTTCAGCCCTCCTCGTACGACGTCGACAAGCCCGGGCGGTTCTGGATAACCGACCAGATGAAGGGGCGTACGGCGGTCTTCGACAATCACGGCAACTTCCTGCGCGGGATCACCGAAACGGAACTAGGCGTAAATCTCCTTGACCTTCAGGTCGTGAACGAATCGGTAGCCGTCCTTCGACAACAACAGGGTGAGAGTCAGCTCTTGCTGATCAATGGTTCGTCGGTCACAACCCATGACATCTCGTTCCATGATGAAGCGGTCGATCTGAGCTCACACATAAGCTCGGACGACACCTCGCTCTTCTCCGTGAACTTCGTGGAAGATGAGGATCTGAACGAGCGAGAAGTGCCCGTGAAGCTAGACCTGCCAGAGGATGCTCAATCGGACTCTGAGGCAGAAGTGGTCCCGGGGCGACCATTCAGAGACGGCTGGCTTCATTTCCAAGGCTTTGAGGGTGATCGAGTTATCCCGTTGAAAGTGTCCTCCTCCGACTACGAGTGGTCCAGAGAGATCAAGTTCACTCTGAAGCAAGGGGCCGCGAGAAAGCTCGTGAGAAAGCGGGGCAACATCAGTTGGGAACTGGAAATTGGACCTGACGGATCGATCCATCTGCTGCTCTTCGCAGGTAGCGTCGGGCGGAATCGTGTCGACGGGTACTGGTATCTGAAAGTGGCACCCGACGGGTCGGTCGGCTCACCCATTAAGCTCGCGGGACCGCGCCGGGCGGACGATCAGCAGACGAGGCGCCTCACGCTGGACCAACAAGGTGATCCTCTTGTGATGTGGGCCGGTCGACGCGGCGTTCTGATCGAGGCTCTCCCCAGAACAGATTGAGTTCTGAGCGCTGGGCATGAGCCTCCTTCCCCACCAAAGAGCCGTGGCTCTTGATCTCGCGACGACATTAGAGCCCTTGTTCAGATGTGTCCGATGTGAAGGAGACTTTAGCCGGCGAAGCAGACCACTCCGCAGGGGACCTGCGCCGCGTTCGGGCCGCGCCAGATCCCACAATGCTCAAAGCTGATCGCAACGGCTCGAAGATGTTCGCCCGGCTGGTCATCACTATTCGCTATGGTTCGAAGTCGCTCGAAACTCTCCGACCCGACCTCAAGGCGGTAGCACGGGTTCAAATCCCGTTGGGGCCACCAGTCATGGCGCTATTTCTTCTTCTACCTGTCAGAGGGCATCCTTCTCTCTTCAGGGATCTCCTGACCACACTTGGCGCGCGTGTGGCGCGCGGGCCGAGACGCAAGTAAGGCTGCAAAGTGGTCGGCAACCTCGAACTCGGCATCGTCGAAGAGGTAGCCGTAACGATCGAAAGTGAAAGCCACCGAGGAGGCCCGAACGATTCGCGGTGGTGGAGGAACCGATTATGCGATCGACCTTGACTGGAACGATGAGACGCATCCCGGTCGAAACCAACACAGTCCGCAGAACACGGTCAAACAGTCGTGGTCATGACGCCCGCCTTCACAAGTTCGCGCTCAGCCCGCATCTGACGTTTCTCGGTCGGATGGATGTGTCGGGAAAGTGTGACTCGCGGTAGCTCGTCCGATCCTGGATGTGTCGCATCATCGCAATCCCCCTTCCTTTCGAAGTCGGCCGGGCGTAGCGTCCAATTCGAACGGTGGAGGTTTGCCATCCGCGCGCGATGCGCGTCTTTGGTTCCCCACTGTGCGGAGAGTAGAGAAGCACCATCCCCTATAAGGAAGGAATGGGTATGCGGTCGGGAAGGACGCCGAACATAATTCCGAAGATGCCAGGGGTTCATCCCGGGAGAAGTCGCCTTATGTGGCTTATGGCCGTCGTGGCGCTCGTTGCGGGTCTGACAATTCCCGCCGCCTCCGACTCCCTCGCGGCAGGAGGTTGCGACCCTCACGCGCCGCTGGCCGATCTCGACCTGAACCAGCAGGCGACTTCGCCACGCGATGGTGTCGTCTCCTATCTGCTGACGGTGAAGAACCTCGGGCCCTGCAACGCGGACGGCATCGCCTTGACCGACACGCTGCCGGCGGGCGTATCGCTAGAGGCGATCAAGGCCAACCCGAGCAGCATGCAGTGTGCTCCCCTTCCGCCGACGTCCCAGTCGGAGATCCGCTGTGAGCTGACTCCGAATGTGGGCGTACCCGGCAATGTCTCGCTCGAACTCATCGGAACGGCGCCGACTGGGGCAATTACGAACTTCGCACGCGTCGAACTCTTGGGAGCCACCACCGACCCGGACGACCGGAACAACGCCTCTTATGGAGCTCTCATCGGCACGGGAGGAGGAAGCCTCGAGACCGGTGCCCTGGCCCCCCGCGACGAGCGCAACCAGGTCGTGATTCCCCCCGGCGTCTCCGGGAGCGTTGGCCTGTCTCGCGGGCATCTCGACGACCCCTGTCCTCCCGGGTTTTCGAACTGCACCGGCAGGCCAATCACGATTACCTCCCCTATCTCCACGTCGGCGCCAATCACCCTTGTCTTTGACAAGGACGCAACGCTCATCGATGAACCCTCGCGCGAGCTATTCATCATCTACCTTCCGGACGACGCTCAGCAGTGGGTTCGGGTCGCGAAGTGCAAGAACCCGAGGACGTACCCGTGCCTCTCTTCCGCAAAGCGGATGAGCGACGGAGCGCTGGTGACTCCGGCCAATCCCAAAGGCTATTTCTATCGGCTGACGGTCATCACTCTTCACACCAGCAGGTGGCGTTAGGGGGCCCGCGATTGCAGAAATGCCCCAACTGCGGGGAGGAGAACCCGAAAAAATTCCGCCTGTGCGGTTTCTGCGGAGCACAGCTCGCCGTTGCGCCCCGCCGTGACGTTCGCAAGACCGTCTCGATCGTCTTCTGCGATCTGAAAGGGTCGACCGACCTAGGCGAGAGACTCGACAGCGAGTCGTTGCGCGAGATGCTCGTCCTCTATTTCGAAGAGATGCGGGCGATCCTCGAGCGCCACGGCGGCATGGTCGAGAAATACATCGGCGATGCAGTGATGGCGGTGTTCGGGCTTCCCAAGCTGCACGAGGACGACGCGCTGCGCGCCGTTCGGGCCGCCGTTGAGATGCAGGACGGCCTGGAGTCGCTCAACGACGACCTCGAGCGTCGGTGGGGGCTTCGGCTCGCGAACCGCACAGGCGTCAACACCGGAGAGGTTGTCGCGGGCGACGTCAGCCTCGGACAAAGACTCGTAACCGGCGACGCGGTCAACGTGGCCGCCCGTCTCGAGCAGGCCGCCCCCGAGCGACAGGTCTTGATCGGTGCTTCCACCTACGAACTGGTCCGCAACGCGGCAAAGGTGGAGGAACTCGCACCCCTCCGTCTCAAGGGCAAGAAGGAGCCGGTCCCCGCATACCGCGTGATCTCGGTGGCCGACGGAGAGGGAGTGGCGCGTCGGACGGACACGCCGCTTGTGGGGCGAAGGCACGAGCTGGATCGAATGAGCGAGCGTTTCCGGCGGGTCGTCGCCAAAAGAGCGAGCGAGGCGGTAACCCTGGTGGGCCAGGCCGGAATCGGAAAGTCGCGTCTGGTTGCGGAGTTCCTGCGCCGCAACGGCGACCAGGCTACGAGCTTGACCGGCAAGTGTCTCCCCTATGGCGACGGCATCACGTTTTGGCCCTTGGTGGAGATCGCAAAGCAGGCCGCAGGCATTCAGCAGGAGGACGACCAACTCACCGCTCTCGGGCGACTCGCCTCACTGATCGGTGATGAAGACCTCGATGTCCTCGCTCGCGTGGCGGAGGTCATCGGGCTTACGAGAACAACGGTCTCAGTGGACGAGACCATCTGGGCAGCGCGGAAACTGGTCGAGATCATTGCCCGGTCGAGGCCATTGATCCTGATCTTTGAAGACATCCACTGGGCCGAGCCCACCTTTCTAGACTTGATCGAACACCTGACGGGTACCACCAGCGCCCCGCTCTTCGTTCTGGCTACGGCTCGAGACGAGCTTCTCGAAGAACGGCCGGAGTGGATGGAGGGAAGGGCCAACACCGAGCGCTTCACCCTCGCCCCGCTGTCGAACGAGGAGAGTGCCGAAGTAATCGAGAACCTGCTCGGGTCGGTGAGGCTCCCCCACGATCTGCGTTCCAGGATTGTCGATGGGTCCGGGGGGAACGCGTTCTTCGTCGAGCAAATGCTCGCGATGCTCGAAGACGACGGGGTGCTCGAGCGCGTCAATCAAAGGGTCTGGAAAGCGAGTGCAGAACTCGAGCAGCTGGCGGCCCCACCGTCGATCTCTGCGCTCCTCAGCGCGCGCCTCGACCGACTGAGCGCGGAAGAGCAGAGCGTCGTCCAGAGAGGTTCCGTCATCGGTCAATTCTTTAACCGGCAAGCCGTGGTGACTCTTTCGCCCGAACCCTTGAGGGCGACCGTCGACCAGAACCTGTCGTCACTCACGCGCAAGCAACTGGTAGCGCCCCAGGTCGAGACGTTCCTCGATGACGAGACCTTCGGATTCGTTCATATGCTCGCGCGGGACGCGGCCTACAAGATGCTCCTCAAGAAAGACAGGGCCCGGCTGCACGAGGGCTTCGCCAACTGGCTCCAGGAGAAGGTGGGGGCTCGTGTGTCCGAGTACCTCGAGATCCTCGGTTATCACCTGGAGCAAGCATTTAAGTGTCGAGTCGAGGCGGCAAAGATCGATGACGAGACTCGTGGGCTCGGGGATCGCGCTGCCGAAGCGCTGACAGCAGCCGGTCAGAAGGCGTTTGCCCGCGGCGACATGCCGGCCGCGGCCAGCCTTCTGGGTAGGGCTGCCGCGGTATTGGAGGCTGCTGATCCCGACCGCTTGGCGCTCATGCCCGATCTCTCCGAAGCGCTGATCGAGATCGGAAACTTCTCCGCAGCCGATGACCTATTGCACGAGGCCCGCGAACTAGCGCTCGCAATCGGAGATGAGCGAATGCAGGCAGCGCTTTCCCTGGCCGGAATGCTCCTTCGTTACGCGATCGATCCGGAGACCCAGGCCGAAGAGGTGCAGCGAGGGGTCGAGGCGGCGATCTCCGTGCTCGAGCCGGCCCGAGACCACGTCTCCCTGGCGCGGGCATGGCGCCTGATCGGTTCCGTCCACGGAAACGCCTGCCGCTTCGGCGCAGCTGAGGTGGTGCTCGGGAAGGCGGTTCACCACGCCCGCGCAGCGGGCGACCGGCGCCAGGAGACTCGTACGCTTCCGTCCTACGCCTTGTCCGCGCTCTACGGTCCTACCCCCGTGCCGCAGGCGATCGCGAGATGCGAGGAGATCCTTGACCAGGCCCAGGGGGACCGCCGGGCCAAGGGTCTGGTGCTGGGGGCTCTCGCTCACCTAAACGCCATGTCCGGGAGGATACAGACGGCAAGGCAACTCTATAGAGAGAGCCGCGGCATCTTCGAGGAGCTCGGAGCCCACGTCCTTGCAGCCTCGTCTGCGCTCGACTCGGGCGACGTAGAAATGCTAGCCGGCGACCTCGTCGCCGCGGAGAACGAGTTCAGGCGCGGTTTCGACGAGCTCATTCAGATGGGCGAGAAGAACTTTCTCTCGACGACGGTCGGCCTGCTCGCGCAATGCCTATGTATGCAGGGCCGCTTCGATGAGGCCGAGGACATGTGCGAGATCAGCAAAAACGCGGCGGCGCCGGACGACCTGGAATCGCAAGCCCTGTGGAGGTCCGTACAGGCTAAGGGGCTAGCCCACAAGGGACTCTTCGACGAGGCTAAGGAACTGGCCGCCACCGCGGTGGAACTCATCAACTCGACCGACTCCCCGGTAATGAAGGCGGCGACTCTGCTGGATCGCACGGAGGTGCTGGAGCTGGCCGGCAGCGGCGGAGAGGCCGCTTCGCTGATCAAGGAGGCCATCTCGCTCTACGCCGCGAAGGGCAACCTCGTCTCCACCGAGCGCGCCCGAGCAAAGCTCGCTGCCTTGGTCGAGGCTCCGATAGAGGTAGGGTTACCGACTCGCTAGTGCGGAGATAAGGAGTCAGGTCGACTCGATCTCCTCGGTACCCAGACGCTCTCCGGCGTTGACGGGATTTTCAACGCGAGCACTGAGTCTGCCGTCAAGCGCTTGCAGAGCGATCATGGTCTCAATGCGGACGGGATCGTCGGTCCCATGACCTGGGAAAGGATCGACGCGCTCGAAAGCTAGGGTTATTAGAGGCTGGCGCTCGTCTCCGGGAGAACCCTGGCATAAAGCTCGATGTGTTGTGGACGCTTCCGATGCTGACGAAGAGCGCGAGCTACAAAGGTTAAAGAAACATTGTGACCATTGATTTCCAAAGCTACGGCCGCTGAGCAGGGTGGATGAGCCCCACTTAAGGCGGGACTCGTCCACCTCACTGCTACTAGGAGACGGGCACCGTTTACCCGATCGGAAACTGTTCCATTCTCGAAAAGCGTGATCGTTGCGGTTGTGAACTGCACGTCGACGACCTCAGCGGTCCACATTGGATTGGGACATAAGCCAGCGCAGTTGGTGCCGCCGCAGTCACGGAGTACCTGAACTGGCCGTTCCTTGGCGTTGCCTGATCCCCAGTACTTCCTGCTCCGGTAAAGCTGAACGTTTGGCCGGGTGCGACGTTACCGGCCGGGTTGGTGCATTCGACGGTTGCCGTGCCCTGCGCTGTAACGTCGATTCGGAACGTCGTTCCACCGAGACCGGCGACCTTGCCTGTGCACTGAACCTGCGTACCGATATCCCGGCAGGTCTGTGTTTGGACGAAATGCCCACTCTGCGCGAGAGCGGCACTCGCAAACAACACGAGCGCAGCGATCGCCGCTACGAGGGGAAGAAGATAGGGCTTCATACTGTTGTTACTTCTCTATTTAGGCTCCTCGCGGAACGTGGGAACCTAAGGTTCTGACGCAACATTGTGCGCTGAGACGTTGCGGGCGCCCCAGGGACCTTCTCGACTCTTAATCCGGAGGTTTACACCACGTATCAGTTCGCCTTCGTTCTTGTAGACGTGGGAGTCACTGAGGACGTCCGGGGTGGCATCAGCGACTAGCGGCGAACGCGAACGATCCCGATCATGCCGTCATAACCGCCGTTCCCGTCGCTAGAGGAGTGGCGAGTGCAACGGAAATAGTAGTTACCGCGCTTCTTGAACCTGCGCACCACCCGCCCCCTCGCGCGCTGCTATCTCACCGACGGCAGCAGCGGTCATGCGCTTGACCACGAGTTGGTCGCCGTCGACCCGTCAGTACGCTCGCGGGCTTGTGAGTCACGAAGCGGCCACGGTTGAGAACGATCACCTCGTCTGCGAGCTGCGCAAGCTTCCGAAGCTGGTGAGCAGAGAAGAAGCTTCCCCACAAGGGTCGGTATATGATCCACAATATTGGAAGGCGACCCGAGAGGGTGGGTGTCGATGAAAAAGCTCTTGGCCGTCTTGGCGACACTTGGGCTTCTCCTGACCGCATGTGGAGATGATGACGGTTCCGGCGGGGCACAAGAGGATCCGGGATCCATCCGCGTCGCGTTGGGCGACATCGAGTCCATCGAGACGCTCGCCTTGTTCATCGCGCTCGAGCGGGTGCGCGAACGTGATGTCGAGGTCGAGCTCAACGAGCTGGCCGATGAGGACCTCGCCAACCAGGCGGTCGTCAGCGGGCAGTCCGATGTCGGGCTCGGTGCCCCGTACAGCCTGATCGAGGGCTCCGCCGCCCCCATACGGATCTTCTGCCAGCTGCAGATCGCACGCTTCTTCCCGGTCGCCGACATGGCGGCGTACCCCGACTGGCAGGCGCTCGATGGTGAGACATTCACAGTTCACTCGCGCGGCTCCACTACGGAGGCGTTGGCCAGGCTCGTTGAACAGACCGAGGGCATCGAGTTCGGCGAGATCAGCTACGTGCCCGGTTCTGAAGTGCGGGCTACAGCGCTACTTCGCGGAAACGTCAAGGCCACCGTCCTCGACATCCCCAACAAGAACTTCGTCATGGGCGAGGCGCCGGGCCAATTCCACATACTCCCGACACCCGAGATCGGCGCCAGCGACGAGACGATGTTCGGCAACACCGAATGGCTGCAAGAGAACGAGCAGACCGTCCAGATCCTGCTCGAAGAGGTGCTAACCGTGTGGCGTTCGATCGCTGAAGACCCCTCGTTCGTTACTGAGGAGCGCGAACGTCTGGACCTTCTCTCCGACATCCCGGCTGAGCTGGAGGAGGAGCTCATGCCCTACTACGAGCAAGCCAGCGAGGAAGGCCTGCTCACACAGGACTGCGGGGGAAGTGAGGCAGCGGAGGAAGACTTCGACTTCTATAACCTTGCCGGACAGCTGGAAGGTGATCCCGATTCCCTTGAGGTCGAGGACTTCTGGTACCTCGATCCCCTTGACGAGGCCTTGCAGAGCGTGGAGACAGGAAACAACTAAGGCGTGGCCGTACGCACCCAGAGCCAGCACGGCCGCATCAGGACCTCCTCGTGGCTCCTTAGGGGCGCATCGATCTTGCTCGTGTTTGGCCTATGGGAGTGGGCGGGCACCATACCGGTGAGCATCGCCTTCCCGAGATTCACCGACACCATGTCTGCCTTCGTCGAGATGCTTGCCGACGGTACGTTCGCGTCGGCGTACGCCGAGACCATCGGGCCACTGCTCGTGGGCATCCTGCTCACTGCCGTCGGTGGCCTGGTGGCCGGGCTCGTCATGGGCCTCTCCCCGAGGGCCGAGTGGCTCGGGCTTCCCTTGATCATCGTGCTCCAGGCCTCCCCCTCGGCTGCAATCGTCCCCCTGATCACGTTCCTCTACGGCATCGGCTTCGCCGCCAAGGTCTTCGCCGTCGTGTTGCTCAGCGCACCGGTGATCGTGTTGAACTCGTACCGGGGGATCACCAACACGCCGAAGTCGTTACTCGAGATGAGCGATGCCTTCCTGGCCAAACGTTGGCAGCGGATCTGGAAGATCGTGCTTCCCGCCGGGAGTGGACTCATCTTCGCTGGGCTGCGACTCGGCCTCGCGCAGGGCTTCACCGGAGCAGTGCTGGCCGAGCTACTGATCACGCCGACCGGAGTCGGCGACCTGATCACCTTCTATCGCGCAGGCGCGGACTACCCCTACATGTTCGCTGCCATCTTCTCGATCATTCTGTTCGCCAGCGTCAGCCTGACTCTGCTCCAACGTCTGGAGCAGCGCATCTTCCGCCCCGAGATGAGGCCGGTATGACCGATACCCCCCGCCTGAGCTCGCACGGAGCCCCAGGAACAACGGGGTTCAGTCAAGAACCCGCGATTCGCGTTATGAACCTGACGAAGGAGTACCCGGGAGGCATTCGTGCGCTGGAAGGCATCAGCTTCGACGTGCCGAAGGGGGAGCTGACCAGCGTCATCGGGCCGAGCGGCTGCGGCAAGACGACATCGCTCAAGATCATCGCCGGACTCGTCGAAGCGACGTCGGGAGAGGTGGTGGTCAACGGCACCCAGGTTCGCGGACCGGGCCCCGAGCGCGCCTTCGTCTTCCAGGAGTTCGCACTCATGCCCTGGGCGACCGTGCTGCGTAATGTCGCATTCGGGCTGGAGCTGCGGGGGTTCGGAAGGAAGGAACGCGAGTCGATTGCCCATGAGTACATCGCGAAGATGAACCTGACGGGCTTCGAGGACGCTTACCCGCACCAGCTCTCGGGGGGGATGCGCCAGCGTGTCGGCCTGGCGCGGGCGATGGCAGTGGACGCCGACATCCTGTTGATGGACGAGCCTTTCGCGTCGGTGGACGAACAGATACGTCGCAAGTTCCAGGAGGATCTCCTGCGTCTGCTCAGCGAGGAGAAGAAGAGCGTGTTATTCGTCACCCACTCCATCGAGGAAGCGGTCTACGTATCCGACCAGATCGTCATCCTCACGCGCGGACCGGCCCAGGTGTCCAATGTCGTGCGGCCCGGCATCGATCGCACCGGCGACCCGCAGAACATCAGGCGCAGCTCCGCCTACCTCGACTGCGTCGAGAGCATCTGGGTCGAGCTGCGGAACTACCTCGAGGAGTGAGGAGAAGAGCACCATGACACTTCGCGGTTTTCGCATCCCGATGGTCTTCTCCCTCGTCGTCTGGTGCGCCATCTGGGAGATCATCGGTCGGCTGAACCTGATTTCGCTCATCCCACCCTTCACCGACGTAGTTGAGGCGCTGTTCGAAGTGATTCCCTCGACGGACTTCATCGATGCAACGATGATCACGTTTCAGGCCTTTGCCATCGGCATGGGACTGGCACTGGTTGTAGGCATCAGCGTCGGCATCCTGATGGGACGCATCCCAGCAGTCGGCAATCTGATGGGGATGTGGGTGAACATCTTCGAGAGCTCACCGCTGACGGCAATCGTGCCCGCGCTCATGGCCATTCTGGGCTTCGGCCTCCCGACCATGATCGTCACGGTGTTCCTGTTCTCTGTATGGGTGATCGCACTGGACACTCAGGTCGGCGTCGAGCGAGTCAACCCCTCGCTGATCGAGATGGGTCGCTCCTTCGGCGCCTCGAACAGGGCGCTCTTCTCCAAGATCGTCTTCTTCGCTGCCCTTCCCGAGCTATTGGCCGGCATCCGCCTCGGGCTCATCCGCGGGCTGAAGGGTGTCATCATCGGGCAGCTGCTCATCGCGGTAATAGGCATGGGATACCTGTTCGAGCTCTACTCTAGAAACTTCCTCATGCCGGAGTTCTGGGCTCTCCTCATCATCCTGTTCGGCTTCGCCTACATTGCGTCGGAAGCAGTCGCGTACTTCGAACGTAAGGTGGCCTTCTATGCAACAAGCCGTTGATGGAGCATCTCCAATGAGCTACGCAATTTCTCCGCCCACCATCACCACCGTGCCCGTGGAGGACATGGACGCGGTTTTCCCGGTCTGTCGCGTGTTCTGCGTCGGTCGCAACTACGCCGAACACGCCATCGAGATGGGTCACGATCCCGACCGGGAGCCGCCGTTCTTCTTCATGAAGCCTGCGGACGCCGTCGTACCGACGGGAAGCACACTGCCGTTCCCGTCCGCGACAGAAGAACTGCATCACGAGATCGAACTGGTGGTTGCATTGGAACGCGGCGGGCAGGGCCTCGCCTCCGACGACGCCCTCTCGCACGTATTCGGGTACGGCGTGGGTCTGGACATGACGCGTCGCGACCTTCAAGCACAGGCGAAGAAGGCCGGCCGGCCCTGGGACATGGCCAAGGGTTTCGACCGCTCCGCTCCGGTGAGTCCCATCCGGCCGGCGTCCGCCATCGGACATCCCAGCGACGGAGCAATACGCCTGCGCATCAATGGAGAACCCCGCCAAGAGGGTGATCTCTCCCAGCAGATCTGGAAGGTGCCGGAGATGATCGCCTACCTGAGCAACTTGATCGAGCTGCAACCCGGCGACCTGATCATGACTGGAACCCCGAAGGGTGTTGGTCGCGTCGAACGCGGCGACCACCTCGAGGGGGATATCGACGGAGTGGGAGACCTGACGATCACCTATCGACGCTGAGTGCGGCCGGCGGCCACGCTGCGTTTCTCACCCTTGAAATTCATGGCCTATTGCTTGAGTACACCGTCGCGGAAGTGTTGGACCAGTCGACGATAGAAAACCACGCCCACGAAGTGATCAGCTTGGCCGCCGCGCTTCTGACGTGACGTCATCGCGCCTCGATGAGTCCGTTCCCGGTTGCTCCCTGACGTTCTTGATCAACAGACGATTTTGGCCGAATCTAACCGTCAACCCGCCGCGGCAAAGGAGGCGCCTCGTGGATTGGAAGCTGGAGGTTGTGACGATCCCGGTCTCAGATATGGATCGCGCAAAGACATTCTACGCGGAGCAGATTGGTTTCAACGTAGACATCGACGAGCAAATCACCGGAGACGTTCGCTTCCTCCAGCTGACCCCGCCCGGCTCGGCCTGCTCCATCCAATTGGGACCGGGAAAGGAGCGGTTGAAGCCTGGTTCCCTGGAGGGCTTGTTCCTTGTGGTCTCCGACGTTAAGGCCGCGAGAAAAGACCTCGTCACGCGCGGCGTGGACGTGGGTGAAGTCCTTGTATTCGACTCGGGTGAGTATCGCCCCAGCCGTGAAGGGGAGTCTCTCGATTTGGTCGGCGTCGTCTTCTTCACCGATCCGGACGGAAATCGGTGGATGGTTCAGCAGATCCCTCCCCGCAAGTAGCACCCAATCCCTGGAAGGGCATCCCGCAACAGCATTCGATGTTCGAACCCGGGCGATGGGCCGAGTGACAGAGATCGCCCGCTCGATCCAAGCCTGTCGGATTCGCGTCGCACGCGAAGCTTTCGCGGCAGGAGGGGGTATGTGGCGCTATTTGGTTGTCACGTTGGCGGTCACCACCCCGCCTTTGGTGCTGCGCACGGTATGTGCTCGGGGTTGACTGCCCACTGAAACGTGCCGCCGTAGCGCCCGTTCTTGCCGTCCAGGGTTCCCATCCGGTGGCTCGTGGCGGTGACTTCGACGATCAGTGTCGCCGTAGGGTCAGTGCTGGTCGCCTTGACCTGAAGCTCCCTCGATGTCTGCGAATGCTGGGCCGCCGTGACCTTGACGGTGTCGGGTGAGAACGGCTCACCCGCGTTGGCGTCGATCTTGGCGACGAACCCGTTCGTTCGGGTGCTGGCCACGTCCTCCTGGAACGCCCCTGTCGTGGTCGGGAAATCCCCGGAGTCGGCTATCCCCGCGACGTACACGCCGCCGGCGCCGTCCGGGCGCGACGCAGTAGGCCCAGTCCGGCCTCTCGCCGCCCAGGTAGGAGGAGAACAGCACCTGGGTCCCCTGCGCGCTCAGCTCGGTCACGAAGGCGTCCTGGGCGCCGACGCAGCATCTGTCGGGCTGGCCCTTCCTGAGCGCGACCATGGCCCCCGCCGAGGGCCTGGCATTCGCACCCGGCGACCAGGTGATCGAGAACCTGCACCGGTTCGCCCTCTACACCCTGCTGACGTCTACCGACAGTTTCAACACCGGGACGTGCGATCACCAACGCCACCGCCATCCTGCTGCTTGGCCCAGCCGTCTTGACGACGCTGCGCCGTGCCGCCCGGAAAGTGCGCATCGACACTCGCGGTTAGTCGCCGGGGATGGCGTCGCGGGCCGACGTCGTGCGAGCTGCGCCCACGCTGGCCGCGGTCAAGCGGGCCGACGTCGTGCGAGCGGCGCCCACGCTGGCCGCGGTCACGCAGGCCATCGCGAGCAGTTGCAGCGGGGTGAGCCACTCGCGGAGGAGGACGGCGGCTACCAGCGCCGCGGTGGCCGGTTCGAGGCTCATCAAGATGCCGAACACCCGGGGCGGCAGGGTGCGCAGGGCGGCCATCTCAAGGCTGTAGGGAATCACCGAACTGAGCAAACCGACCAGAGCCCCCAGCACCAGCAGGCGTGGCTCAAGCAGGCGCGCGCCCGCCGTCGCCACGGCGAACGGAGCGATGGCAAGAGTCGCCACCGTGCTGGCCACCGCCAGCCCCTCGACGCCGGCCCAGCGGCGCCCAGTGGCCGCCGTCGAGACGATGTACAGCGCCCAGCAGCCGCCCGCGAGCAGCGCCAGGCCGAACCCGAGGGCGTCGACCTTGGTCGGCCCGGCGCCGAACAGGACGACGCCCAGCGCAGCCAGGCCCACCCATACCAAGTCGCGCGGACGGCGGCGGCCCACGGCCGCGAGCACCAAGGGGCCGACGAACTCGATGGTCACCGCCACGCCCAGCGGGATCCGGGCGAAGGACTCGTAGAACGCCCAGTTCATCGCACCCAGCGCCACCCCGAGCGCCAGCGCCGGCCGCCAGTCCGCCGCGGTGCGACCACCCAGCCGGGGGCGGGCCAAGGCGAGCAGGATCAGCGAACTCGTGACGAGTCGCAGCAGCACCATCCCGACGGGCGGGATCTCGCCGAACTGCCCCTTCGAGACCGCCGCGCCGAACTGCACTGAGAGGATGCCGATCAGAACCAGCGACACGGGTGAGAAACGAGCAGCAGGCACCGGCTCAGGCTAAAGGGGTTGGCCGGTGCCTCGGCGCCGTCTGGCGCACCTGAGTGGTATGGCAACCCCAGTACACCCAGACCCGCAGTCACTCGTCCTCGAAGTACGGGCTCAATCCCGTCATCACGATGTCGCAGCTCGCGTCACAGCTCGGAGTAAGCGTCTAGACCCTGTACGACGTGCGCCGCGAGGTGTACCAGTCCTGGTGCTGCGGTCGAATGGAAGACCCGGACCGAGGGTCTAGGTGCAAGTGGATCTACTTGTTGTAGGCGACCGTGAACGTGGTGACCGCAGTGGCCGTCTCGCTGCCCGAGCCCGTCACGCTCAGCGAGTAGGTGCCCGCGGGCCAGTCCTTGCGCCTGACCTTGAGGGAGAAGGTGCCCTGCCTGCTGGCGGTACAGGTGACGTCACATCCCGCGAGTTCCACCTCTTCGTCCACCAGGGTTAGGTCCTGGAAATCGCCGGGCCCATCGAGGAAGACGGTCACGCGCACCGTCTGTGCGAACTCGGCCAGGTTGAAGACTGAGAAGAAGATGTGGAGGTTGTCCGCCTGGGTCAGGGTATCCGGATCCCCGTCCTTGTCTTTATCGCTGCTCGCTACGGACTGGGCGCTAGCGGAGATGTCTCCGTTCGGTTCGCTTCGCACAAACAACTGGGTGTCGGCGACGGCGGACGGCATGGAAGCCATCAGGAGCGCAACTACCGAACCGAGCACCGCAAACCTAAGCTTGCGCATAGATCCCCCCTCCAGACCCGCCCCGCAGACGAGGCTCCGATTAGGGCCCGAAGTATAGGCTTCCAGCAAGGCGCACGCATCGCTCCAAAGATCCTATTTCTCCCCTTCGCCGCTACCTCGAGCGTCTCAACGAGGAGATCGCGCGCCGCAACATGTCGTCGGCATCCTTCCCAACCGGGTGATCCGCCTCGTCGGTGCGGTGCTCGGGGAGTAGCACGATGAGCGGGCCGTCGGCGCGCCTCACTTGGGCTTTGGGCGCCTCTTCCGATAGCAGGCCGATCATGTGCGACCGCCACGGTACCTGCCGTGATCTCGTCTGAGGGAATAACGACAACGTCGCTCGGGTTCGACTCGGGCGGACAGGTTTTATCTCAGACTAGGCAAACGAGTGCACCAGAGGCCTGACTCGAGCCGACCGTTACAGGAGTATGCGATCGTTCTGCATCGTGCCACGAACCACTTACTCAACGAACTGATCCCTTATGCATGAGAAGCACTTGATCTCCCAACCGGAAGGCGTCATCACCGGCCGAGTAATCACACCGGGAGCAGACGAGTACGAGGCAGCCCGCATTCCCTTCTATCCCTTCTTCGACCGCCGGCCGGCGGTCATCGTTCGACCGGCGGACGCCAAAGACGTGTCCAGGGTGGTATCAGTGGCTGCCGACGCCGGTTTGGAACTTTCGGTGCGCAGCGGGGGCCACAGTCTTGCCGGTCATGGTGCCACCGAAGGGGGAATCATGCTCGACCTCTCAGCGATGACCGGCTTGCACATCGATCCTTCCGAACATGTCGCCTGGGCGGAGACCGGGTTGACCGCGGGCCAGTACACAGTGCAGGCGGGAGCACACGGGTTGGCCACCGGGTTTGGTGATACCGGCTCAGTCGGGATCGGTGGCCTCACTTTGGGTGGTGGTGTCGGATATCTCGTCCGCAAGCATGGTCTCACCATCGACAACGTGCGGGCGGCCGACATCGTGATTGCCGACGGGTCGCTGATCCGGGTGGATTCGGAGAACCATCCTGATCTGTTCTGGGCGATCCGTGGCGGTGGCGGCAACTTCGGGGTCGCTTCTCGGTTCCAGTACCGACTGCATCCCGTCGACCTCATCGTCGGTGGCATGCTCATCCTGCCCGCCACCCCCGAAGTCATCACACAGCTGATTGCCGTAGCAGGAGCAGCACCAGATGAGCTCTCTGTCATCGCCAACATCATGTTGGCACCGCCAATGCCGGGACTGGCCGATGAGCACATCGGCCGGCCGGTGATCATGCTCCTCATGGCCTATGCCGGTCCGGTTGAAGCCGGCGAGAGAGCCGTGGCCGGGGTTCGAGCGCTCGCCACCCCGATCGTCGACATGGTCGGCACGATGCCCTACCCCGAGATCTACCGGTTCACAGAGGAGATCCCTGAGATCAAGAACGAGGTGGCCAGATCCTTGTTCGTCGACGAGGTCGATCTGGAAAGTGCCGGGTCAATCATCGAACATCTCCGTCAGGCCAAAGCGCCGATAGCGGTGGCCCAGCTGCGGGTGCTCGGTGGTGCCATGGCCCGAGTCGCCGACGATGCCACCGCATTCGCCCATCGCCAGAGGCGAATCATGGTGTCTGTCGGGGTGGTGTACGACGATGCCGGCGAGAGTGACATGCACCGTGAGTGGGTCGACCGGCTGACAGCCGCCCTCACCCGCGGGGGACCAGGGGTATACGTTGGTTTCCTCGGAGATGAGGGTGAGCGGAGGGTCCGGGAGGCCTATCCTGGGTTCACCTGGGACCGGCTCGCCGAGGTCAAGGCAAAGTACGATCCCACCAACCTCTTCCACCTCAACCAAAACGTACCGCCGAACAAGATATGAGCTATCGGGGATCCGAAGAGGTTCCGCCATGCGCATCCAAAGGGGGAGGGTTGTTGTCTCCCACAACGGGCCCGTGCGACAACGCTGCGAGGGCAGAGGCGGGTCCGATGCCACAAGCACCTTGATTGGGGGGACTGTAATCAACCGCTCGAGGCTCGCTTTTCGGCGACGGCTTTCGGTTATTGGCACACCACACTGACTCTTCCTGGGTGAGCTTGACTGCACCCATTTGGTGCAGTTCAGCTTGAGCAAGAAAGGGTGTCACTTGGATTGCAGCGAGCTTCCGGGGGCGTTTGATCCGGAGACCGGGATTGAAGTACGCCTCGAGGTCTGGCCGCAACCCCTTCGGTCCCCCGGTCCGGTCAGGTGGACGTTTCACCTGAGAAATGCGGGCCACGAGCCGGTGACGCTCGCCTTCCGCTCGAGTCAACGGGGAGAAGTGATCCTCGAGAGGAACGGAGTTCAGGTCTATCAGTGGGGCCGAGACAAGATGTTCGCCACAATCCTCGAAGAACGATCACTTACTCCCGGGGCGACCTGGAGCTTCGATCTCGAGGACACTATTGAGGTTGAGGCCACAACGTATCGGCTGGTGGCCCTGCTTTCTGCTTACCCCGACCTTCCGCACGTGCGCGCGTCGATCGTCATCGAATCAGCTTAGAGGACAACGCACTGTGGATGTGGTTCGATCCACTTCCTCTGCCGGCGACAACACTGCGTTGCTGCGGTCGCTCAGTCGCACACTGCGTTTCCTGCAGGAATCCAGGCACGACAACCGAAACCTGAGTGACTCTGTCAATGCGGCTGTGTAGGAGGCGGCAAGGAGTCCACGTCCAGAGGGAGCCAGGGATCAGCTTCTGCTAACCCCTAGGCCCTCGATCTTCACTGGTTTGCCATTCGAGCTTATGAGGATCTTGATCGTTCCCCTCGTCACCGAGGAGAAGATCGTGACGTTGATGATCTGCTTCTTCTTGGCCCTCCTCGCGTTCAGGTCGATCCTCTTGAGCAGCTTCTTGCCGCGCATGACCTTTACTACCCCGCAGCCTCTGCACTTTGTAGCGACCAACGCGAGCCGCTTGGCCCTGACGTTCTCGAGCCGCAGCCTGGCTCCCTTCTTCGTCGCGGTCGAGAAACTGTTGAGGAAATGGCCCTCGGCATTCTTCTTCTTCCAACCCTTGCTGTGTATGAACGACTTGTTGTTCACCGGAACCGCCGTGCAGACCTCCCGGCTCGGCTCGGAGGTGGCACCGAGGGTGTCGGTTGCGGTCGCGCTGAAGCAGGCATTCGTTCCCGGCCGAACGCGGAAGTCGAGTTTGCCCGACACCGAGCGATCGGTTTCGGACACGCCGAAGACGCCGTTGAAGCGAGCCAGCCGCGAGCTCACGTCGTAGAAAGCGATCCCGTTGGGGTCACTTGCCGAGGCGGTGACGTCAAACGACCTCGTCTCCAGGAATGGGCGCCGGAACCCACCAACAGCGACCTCTGTTGGAGGTTCGTTATCCTCATCAGCCTCCTCGATCGTCCAAGAGTGCTGCGCCGGCGTCGGATCGGAGACGCCGGAGGAATTGACCGCCCTGACCCTGAAGGTGTGGGATCCGAGGTCGAGTTCCGTGTACTCCCGGGGCGGAGCGCAGCTCGTGAAGGGATCGTCATCGAGGGAGCACTCGAACGTCGCACCCGCGTCGTTCGAGGAGAACATGAAGGTGGCATTCGTATCGACGACCACACCAGACGGGCCCGACGTAATCGTGGTCTGCGGTGCGTCACAACGGTTTGTCGTCATCAGCATGAAGTCGGCAACCGTAGTATCACCGGCTTCGATCTCCACCGCTTGCATGTGGGGTCTCCACCCGTCGAGGCTGGCAATGACCGACAGGGGGCTATGGCGCTCGTCGAGCCAGAGCCCGTACTCCCCATCCGCGTCGGTTCGCAGTGTGTAGCTACTCGCTTGCGAGTCGAGTGCGATCGTGGCCCCAGGAAGCGTAATGATCGAGCCGTCGCACCGTTCACCGACGACGGTCCCCGACACCTTGCCCCACTGCTCCGGCGGATCGGCGTTCATGTTCACGTCGAGGGCCAGCGCGTAAGGGGAATCGTTCGCGGCCGTGATCCGGCCCGTGTACGTGCCCGGCTGATCCACCGTCTCGGCTCCCGAGTCGATGGTCAGCGCGACATCCATGCTCTCGCCCGGATCCAGGGTGAACTCGGTCGTGTCGGCCGAGAGCCACGGGATCTCATTCGACGCCCCGCAGTTTCCGAAGCCCGGCAGGACCTCGGATCGGGGGATCCGGGAGAAGCCGCCGACCGAGCCACCGATCTTGTAGAACCCACAGGAGCTGCCACCGCGAAAGACGGCCTCGTTGGAGTTCGGGATCGGCGACCATTCGTCCGCGGCCGGATCGTAAGCAATGCCCTCATTGGTGATGGCGGCTCCACCGTCGACCGAGCCGCCGGAGATCAGTAGCTTGCCGTTCGCCGCGGCGTACCCCGAACCCCAGAGGTCCATCGGCATGCTGGCGATCGGCGCCCAGTCATCGTCGCGAGGGTCGTAGACGTAGGCATTGCTCGTGGTCCCAGTGCTCCAGACCCCGCCGGCGCAGTAGAGTCTGCCGCCGATGCCGCCGCACGACGCATACGAGACCGCCTCCGGATAGTCGGCTGCCCGCCGCCACGTGTCGGTGGCGGGCTCGTAGGCGAACACGTCGTCGTTCCCACAGGTGCTACCGGAGCTGCCGCTGCAACCGCCGACGACATACATCGTCTCGTCGACGACGCCAACCGCAGACGAGGCGAAGGCCACCGGCACAGGAGAACCGGTCGACCACGTGTCACTCGCAGGGTTGTAGATCTCCAGGGTCGTGACCGGCACGCCGTTTGTCCACCAGCCACCGACCACGTAGACCCTGCCGTTTATGTAGGCAACGGCCGGCCTCGCGCGCTCCCAGCTCATTGCCCCCCTCGGGGACCAGGTGCCCTCGTCCGGGTCGTAGGCGAGCACTTCGTTTTGCGTGCCGGTCGCCGAGCCACCGATCGAGTAAACGGTGCCGTCGTCTGCGGTCACCGCGCTGTTGTCCATGATCGGTGTCGGGTAGTTGGCGATCGCGGTCCACGGGGGGGCCGAGGGCGACTTACCGGCCTCCGGCTCGCTCTCGCCCATCTTGGTTCCACCGGACCAGCCCAGGTTGAAGCTTCCCTCGATCCTTTGGGCGGGAGCTCCGGTTTTCTCCGAGAGGATCGTTGAGCTGCTGCCGTTCTCGCGCAGCGAGACCCCGACCGGAGCCGTGCCGTCGTTGGTGAAGGTCACGGTCTGGTTGGTCGAGTCCCCCAGCGTCTGCGCAATTGAGACGGCTTCGGGATCCACGACGAGATGACCGGCTCGCAGGCTGAAGTCGTTTCGAGTCACCCAGTGGGGGGCCACGTTCACAGTCCGGGTGTCCGGTTCGTAGCCTGCGCGGCTCGCGGTAAAGGGCTGCGCGCCCACCCTGGAAGAGAACAGCCAGTAGAAACCGTCGGCGAGACCCGGGTCGTTCGGCGTCGCCGCCGACATGACCTTCTCGTCGGTTGCGCCCTCGCTCGCGATCTCAGCACCCGCGAGGAAAGCATCGGTATTCGCGTCAACTACCTGACCGGCCACCAGCCCGCCGCGCACGGGGGCGCAGAACTCGACCCCGAAGACGACGTTGTCGATCTGCCACCACCCCGCGTTCATGGTCGTGTAGCGGAAACGGATGCGCGCCTCGGGCGCCCCGCCCGCCTGGGGCAGGTCGATGTGCACCGGCTGGCGCCGCTGCCCACCCGAGGTGCGGCGCCAGACGTTCTCCCAGGTTTGCCCGCCGTCGAGGCTGAGGTCGATCTCTCCGGTCGCGACGCCGGGGCTCTGAGCCGTGTAGTCGATGTTGAAGGTCAGGACGGGATCGGGAACATCGGTCAAGTCCGCCACCGGCGTCATGAGCGTGGAGTCCCAGCGGATGAAGTCGGGGAGGAAATTCCCGTCAAAGATCGCGAAGCCGCCGCTCCCACCCGTTTGGTTGCCTCGGTTGCCGGGGTCGTCGAAGACCCAAACACCACCCGCGTCGTTGTTGTCGAGCACGGTCCAGCCCTCGGGGGCGCTCGGGTCGTCAAATGAGGACGATGCCCCGGTCACCGCCCAGTCGTAGCCCGGCGCGCTACAGGACTCGGCGTCGATCGGGACCTCGATGTCGTGCCTCAACTCTCCGACACCGGTTTCGATGACATCCTCCATCACCTCGTAGCCCGGGAGCTGCGGCGTGATCCGCAGCGTGTATGTGGAATTCGACGGCAATTCGAGTCTGTACTCGCCCGTGTAGGGGTCCGTGAAGATCGAGTCGAGCTGCTCTCCCACGACCGCGATCCGCGCATAGAGCGGCCAGCCGTGACCGGAGCCGTCCAGCACGGCCCCCTCGACCTGGACCGTGTCTAGCGCGGTCAACTCGACATCCAGGGTCAGCGTCTGATCGGCTGCAATATGCGCCGTCGTGACGGTGGTTTCGTAGCCGAACGCCTCGACCCTGACCTCGTAGTCCCCTGGGATCAGGATCAACGAGTAGGTCCCGTCGTTCCGGGTGCTGGTCTCGCGCGCGATGGGCCCTGTCACCGAGACGGTTGCCCGCCGGACAGGTTCTTCGGTTTGCGCATCGGTCACTCCGCCGGTGAGCGTACCGATTCCGCCGCCGGAGCTGCCCTCAACCAGGGCGAGAGCATCCAGGCGACCCTCCCCATAGACGTTGTTGTCCTCGGCTTCACCCCCGCATTGGTCGTCGGGCGTGTTGGTCGCGGTGAGGTCGAGCAATGCCCGCGTACCCTCGATGTCGCCTATGAGAGTCGGGTCGGCCGACCACAGCAGGGCGATCGCCCCGGTCACGTGAGGGGTGGCCATCGACGTTCCCGAGAGCGCGCCGTAGAAATTGCCCTGTTGAGCCGAGCGTACCGACACGCCGGGCGCGGCGATATTTGGTTTCGTTACACCGTCCTGGCCGTGTCCCCGGCTGGAGAAACTGGCGATGGTGTTGTTGATGTCGTATGCGCCGACCGAGTAGGTCAGACTCCGGCTGCCGGGCGAGCTGCTGGTCGAACAGCTCGGCCCATTGTTCCCGTTGGCCCAGACTCCGAATATGCCGGAGTCGGCCCAGCTCTCCAGGATGTCTTCCATGAACGGATCGTTCGAGGGGAAACGAGAGCCCCAGGAGTTGTTGATGATGTGCGGACGTTTGCTCACGTCAGGATTGCCGCCGTCCGAGTCGGTCGGCGCCAGCATCCACTGGGCCGATTTGATGAGGTCGACGTCGGTGCAGGTCGCGCAGCCATTCGCCGCGATCCATTGTGCTCTCGGGGCAACACCGATCTGGTTGCTGGCGCCGTCGTCGCCGACGATCGTGCCCATCGTGTGGGTGCCGTGTGAACTCTGCTGGTTCGCATCGCACGGAGCGCCGGTGCAGGCGCCCGCGACATCGAGCCAGTTGTAGTCGTGGTCGAAAGTCCCGTCGCCATTGTTTCCCCGGTACGAGGCCGCCAAGGCGGGGTGGTCGAACTGAACGCCGCTGTCGATGTTGGCGACGACGACGCCCTGACCTCGGATTCCGAACTCGTCCCAGACGTCGTCCGCGTTGATATTCGCCACGCCCCACTCGACCGCGTTCTGGATGCTCTCGGTCTCGACCTCTACCGGATTGGGCTTCTGGTAAACCCTGGTCGGCCGGATCTCGGCGACTTCGTTCAAGTCGGCGACGTCGTCTGCGACCGTCAGCGTCCCGCCCCTCACCAGGATTGCATTGGTGACCCAGAAGGACCGATAGGGCTGTCCTTCGGCTTCAAGCAACTCGCGTGCGCGAGCTTGTGCATCCCTAGCAGTTTCCCTCAAGGTGTCCACGACCTTCTGGCCGCGGGACGGCCAGTCTCTCAGGTCGCGTGCTCGCGACGTGTCGCCCCTGTCATCGAACCGGATCCAGAAGTCGGCGACGCCCCCTTGTTCTAACTTCTCAAGCACCTGGGGAGCGATCTTGGCTTCCGCATCCCGGGCACCGCTCAGTGAGCTAGAAGACGACGCCGGTGCGGGTACCGACAACACACCCAGGAAGATGAGGACGCACGGCAGAATGCAGGCGAGCCGAACCCTCCCCCGGATTAGGTGGAAGTTGCCGTTGGGCAGTGGCACTCTTGATTCCCCCATTCAGGTACGGCCGTGCCGTCGACCCTCCAAAGGCGCGCGACCCGCGCCTAGAGATGACTACTCAAAGCGCCCGCGGGGAGTCGGCAATTCACTTGCCGTTGTCTATCTGACTTTGCCGAGCCTCTACTCGCCTGCTGCTTGCAGGCTCGCCCTACGTTATGAACCAGATTCGAACAGTCAAGGAATTCGCCCGGCATCTCCTAGCCAATGTCGTGTTCACGACATTGGTTCAGAGCCAGCCTCGTCTGGCAGCCTCCCAGGCGAGTTGCATACGGGTACGCACATTGGCGAGCATCATCAGTGCATGGACCTTGCGCTGCACGGTGCGCACGCTCGTGCCACGGTGCGATGCAATCGCCTCATCGGTCAGGCCTGCGAGAAGAAGGGAAAGCAGATGCCGGTCGTTGTCATCGAGCTCGGTCGCACTCTTGGGAATGGGCGAGTTCGCGTTGTCGACGTGCAGAGGAATGGCTGTCGTCCAGACATGCTCGAACAAAGCGAGGAAGGCGTCGAGTACCGCGCTCTTGCGTACCAGGACTCCGACGGGAGTGGTGTCGTGATGCGTGACGGGTAGCAGTGCCATTGCTCGGTCGACCGCCAGCATCTTGATCGGAAGACTAGTATGCACCCTGACCTCGTCTTGGCGGCGGAGATCCTTCTGGACCGCCAAGAGGTTTCCCGGGGGCTCCAGGGCGTCGGTCTCAAAGATGAGACGACCGCGAGCAGACTCGCCCGGTTGGATGCGTTCCTCGGATCGCACGGCGATGATAGGCGGCTTTATCAAGTTGAGCACCTCAAACCGAGCGGCCTGCAGCAGACTCAAGGAGCACTGTCGCAGCGCATCTCCACCTCGCACTATCTCGAAGACACCGGCGGCCGCGCGCGTCAGGCTGTTCTCTCGATACTGCGACACAAGTCCGTCGAGCGTTTCCTGCGCCGAGCGCAGCTCCCCCAATCGTTTGGAGATCATCGACTCGACCACACCCAAGGAAGCAGCCACGAAACGCTCGGGTGAATCGGCCATCCGTGTGGCCAATCCCCGATCAGTGAGACCCTCGAGGGCGACACGAACCTCCTCGCGCGGCAGGCCGGTGGAGGTGGCGACCTCCTCCTCGGTTGCCGAAACGGCCGCAACCAACTGGCGGTAGACCCGATCCTCAGCCGGGGTCGCACCCAGTGTCGTGAGCATCGCCGACCTCCCGCAGGCCTGGGACCTTACTGATAACGCCCAATAGTGCCATGAACCGGATTTCGCCCCCGGCCCGGCCGCGTCAATCCGAGCCAGCGCGCGCCCCCGATCGGATTACTTTCGCTCCCAGCGAGTATTGGTCAAAGAGTCAGTCGGAGAAGGCCCGCCCTTAGGCCGGTGCCCTTCTACCGAACCGGTCAGCCCCGCGCCATGACCATTCGACCCATCGCCTTCATCCGAGGCACGTGAGCGGCCCAATCGGCGATTCTCACCAGAGTCGCGGCAGCACATTTGCTCCCGGCTTCGACCATCCTCGATATGGCGTCAGTCCGCTTTGAAAATGAAGGGAGGTGTTTTCTGATGGATCGGCCTGGGTTCCGGGTCAAGGTGGTATGGGACGCTGGCCACGACCACTCCAGGCTCGAACAGCAGATGTCTCTTGACTAAGAGAGCCGTCTGACCGTGGAGGAATTGGTGCCGCAATTTCCTCACGATGAACTCGGGAATGACGATCGTGACGACCCGATTTCTTCCGTCGGCTCGGAACTGTTTGACGTAGCTGGCGAGAGACCGGCCCATGTCTCTGTAGGGAGACTCGTGTAGCTCCAGCGGAACCGAGATGCTGCTGCTCAGCCAGTCGTCTCCCAGCTTTTCCGTGGCCGCAGGATCGAGTCCAAACGAAACCGCACGGAGGTCCGTGGGGGTCAGTGTTTCGGCGTACTCGAGTGCCTGCAAGGTGGCGTTATGAACACCGGAGACGAGTACGACCACGTAGTTGCGGGCGGGCTCTTCGGTTTCGTCACGACCAGGATCAATGTCGTGGCGCAAGATGGGCAGGTCCACGATCTGAACCCCTCGCTCGCGCAAGAACGACGCCTTGAGTCGATGGATCCCCGGCCGGCGGACGATCTCCCAGAGGCCTCGTCCCTCGAGCATCTCCGGAATCACCAGGCTCAGGAAATCTTCCGGCGGCATCTTCTTCCTGCTCTCTGCGAGATAGGACTTGATGCTCGCCGAGTGCTGACCATCGTTCAGAACGGTGAGAGGCATCTCGGAAGCTATCCGCCTCATGGCCGCTGCATTGCCCTTGTCGAACGTGACCACCGTCGCCTGGCGCGGTCGCACCGCACGGACGTAGCCCACGGCTCGCGCGGTCGCTGCGTCGGCATGCTGTACGAGGATGACCATCGAATGATCCCCCGTCCTCCGATCCCGCGGCCTGCGGTCTGGATGTGCCAACTGTCTGGCCACGTCGCCGTAATGGTGCCGGATCGAACGCATCAGCAGGATCAATAGCGGGATCGCGCTCACCACTATCCATGCCCCGCTGAGGAACTTCGTGGTTACCACAACGCAGAACACGATTCCGGTTATCGCCGCACCGAACCCATTGATGAGCATCCGTCTTCTGGATCCAGGTTCCGGCCCCCTCTTCCAATGCACCACCATTCCCGCCTGCGAGAGCGTGAACGAGATAAACACGCCCACCAGATAGAGCTGGATCAGGCTGTTGAGGTTCGCGTCGAATACCACGATCAACAAAGAGGCGAGCAGCGCGAGGATGACGACGCCGTTGGAGAAAACGAGCCGATCCCCCCGGTTCATGAACTGGCGTGGCATGAAGCGGTCCTGCGCGAGGATCGAGACCAAGCGGGGAAAGTCCTGATAGGCGGTGTTCGCCGCAAGGATCAGGATGCCGGCGGTCATCGTCTGCAGGGCGTAGAACATGAAGCCGCCTCCGAAAACGGCATGTGCAATCTGGGCGACGACCGTGCGGGCAGAGTCTTCGGTGTAGACGACCTGCGTTCGGTTCGCCAGCAAAGAGATGCCGAGAAACATCGAGATCGACATGACTCCCATCATCGAGAGCGTCGTAGCGGCGTTCCTGGACTGCGGGTAGCGGAAAGCCGGGACTCCGTTAGAGATCGCCTCAACTCCCGTCAACGCGGTGGTTCCGGCGGAGAAAGCCTTGAGGATGAGAAACAACGTTAGTGTTTGCTCGGGTTCGAAATGCGTTCCTGCACTCTCGGCCAGGGGACAGCCACCGAGACACCTGACGAAACCGGTTGCGAGCAGCGCATAGATCGACAGGACGAAGCCGTAGGTGGGAATGGCGAACAGCGTGCCCGACTCTTTGGTCCCCCGAAGGTTCATTAGGGTCACGAACAGCACGAAACCAACCGCCATTGCGATCTTGGAGGAGGCCAGCGTCGGCGCCGCGGAGACGATCGCATCGACTCCCGCGGTGATCGAAACCGAGACCGTAAGGACGTAGTCGATCAGCAGCGCCGCTGCTGCGAGCAGTCCGGGATAGGTGCCGAGGTTTTCGTGGGCCACGATGTAAGCGCCGCCTCCACTTGGATAAGCGCGCACCGTTTGTCGGTAGGAGACGACGACCGTGGCCAGCAATAGCGCCACCGCCAGCGCGATGGGGATGACGTTACTGAGGGCAGCCGTCCCCACCAGCCCCAGAACCAACATGATCTCCTGAGTGGCGTACGCGTTCGAGGACAGAGGGTCCGAGGAGAACACCGGAAGTGCCAGCACCTTGGGGAGCAGGGTGTGCTCGAGTTCGCTGGAAGCCATCGTGCGGCCCAGCAGAACGCGCTTGAATACCTGTGCCCTGCTCAACTAACCCTCACCCGGACACCTGGTACGGGATCGCTTGGAATCCGGGGGCCTGCAAAGTCAGCCGACCATCGTCCCCAACCGCTGCTACACCGTCAAGAAGAACCGCCACTCCCGGTCCGATCGCGAGCTCTGGGGCCGCCCGACGTATCGACCAGCGGGCAGCAACTTGACCGGTGCCGTCGTCGATCGTGACTTCGATGTACCCCTCGACCGGATCCACGCGCAGACTTCTCACGACGCCCACCACGCGGCACCTCTCGTAGGGCCCGAGGTCGATCAGCCACACCGACGCGCCTGCTGAGAGCGCCCACAGCTGACGTCCCGCCAACCTGATTTGCTTGGGGTCAGCCGTCCGGGCCCGGAGATGTGTACGACGGAGCTTCCAGAGAACGGCCGGATACATTGCCATAGCGTCGCAACGGTGTCGTTATGGCAGCGTCAGTAAAAGCCAGGAGCGCGTAAGGATTTCGTTAGTCTTGGTCGGGCGTAGCCTTCACGTCTGATGCGGCCAAGAGCACAATGGTAAGCATGGACAACTTCCGGGTTCCCTGGAACGCCCCGCCGCGGGTCAGTCGACGGGTCGTCGCCGGCCTAGCTGCTCCCGCGGCCGTCACACTGTTGGCGATTCCGGAGCAGCATCCGTCGCCCCCGGTCATTGCCGTCCTGTTTGTGCTCGCCGTCGTCATCGCGGCACGGGTGGGTGGCGCCGTTCCTGGGGTCGTGGCATCGCTGCTCTCTTTTCTCTCCCTGAACTTCTTCTTCACGCCGCCATTTCACACGTTCTGGGTGGCAGCGCCCGAAGATCTCGTAGCCCTGTTCGCGTTTCTCGTCACCTCGGTGATTGTGGGTCTGCTGTTGTCTTCCGCCGTGAAGGCCAAGTCCAGGGCCGAAAGACGCGAGCTGGAGGCCCGATTACTCAACCGCCTGGCGACACGCTTACTGTCGGGGGAATCCCCCGAGAAGGTACTGACGGGCTTCGCCGAGGGTCTCTGTGACGTCTTCGACCTGAGCCATTGTGAGATCTCGACGACCTTCACGACCAAGACGGAACCCGCACGCGCCGAAGCCTCCGGGCGCCCCGAACGGGTGCGATTGTCAGCACGCGGTCGGGACATCGGCGAGATGAGAATCTGGGTCGGTGCCCGGGGTCGGCTCAGCGCAGACGAGCAGTCGGTCATCGAGTCCCTGGCCACCCAATTGGCGCTGGCCTTGGAAGGAATGCGCCTCAGCGTCGAGATGCGCCGGGTAGAACTCGAGGCGCACACGAGCCGGCTCAAGGCTGCGCTCTTCTCGGGTGTGACCCACGACGTCAAGACACCACTGGGCGCGATCATGGCGGCGGTTACGAGCCTGATTGAAGGACCCGGTTTCTCAGAAGGTCAACGTCGTGAGCATCTCGACACGATCAGACAGGAGGCGGAGCGCCTCCATCGCGTGGTCAACAACCTCCTCGATGTGGCGCGACTTCGGGCTGGAGCTCTCGTTGCCACAAGGGTGCCAAGCGCGATCGACGAGGTCATGGAGAGCACCCTGAACCGACTGCGCCCTCTGCTCGGGGGCCGGGAGGTCGACATAAGGGTGGGAGATGAGGCTCCCGAGGTATCCATCGATGTCGTCCAGATCGACCAAGTGCTCACCAACTTGATCGAAAACGCGATCAAATTCACGCCTCCGCGCAGCCCCGTCTCACTCGTGGCCGTCGGCAACGCCGACGGGGTGCGCGTCACAGTGTTCGATCGAGGCCCCGGTATCCCGAAAGAAGACCGGGGCCGGATCTTCGAGCCCTTCGAGCGCGGGCGCGTGTCCGTATCCGGGACCGGCTTGGGCCTCGCTATATCCAATGCGATCGTTGTGGGCCACGGTGGGCGGATGTGGGTCTCGGACAATCCGCTGGGGGGCGCGGCATTCACGTTCGAGTTGCCCTGTGGAGTCGAACCTTCCTCCCAGGAGGTGAGCGATGCGGGAGAGAGTGCTCGTCGTTGATGATGACTCGCAGATGCTCAAGGCGGTCACGAACGCTCTCAGCGCGCGGGGATACGAGGTGCTGAAAGCGGGCAACGGCGAGACCGCGCTCTCGCTGGCGGCCGTAGAGGATCTGGATCTCGTGCTTCTCGACCTCGGGCTGCCGGGGATCGAAGGCCACGAGGTGATCGGCCGTCTGCGCGCGTGGTCGGACCTGCCCGTAATCATCATCTCGGTCCGAGACAGCCAAGAGGAGAAGGTTGCGGCGCTGGATGCCGGCGCCGACGACTTCATCACCAAACCCTTCGGGATGAAGGAGTTGCTTGCGCGCATGCGAGCGGTTCGCAGGCGAGCGGTAGACGAAGGCGAACCGGAACCGGTTCTTCGTTTCGAGGGGTTGGAGATCCATCTCCTCAAGAAACTTGTCAAGCTTGAGGGCGAGCCGGTCCATCTCACGCCCACCGAGTACAGGCTGCTTGAAGCGATGGCAACGAATCCAGGAAAACTGCTCACACACACGTGGCTGCTACAGAAAGTATGGGGACCTGGATACGGGACCGAATCGAACTACCTGCGACTCTTCGTTCGGCAGCTCCGCCGGAAGCTCGCCGATACGCCCTCCGCACCCCGTTGGATTACGACCGAGCCAGGACTCGGCTACAGGTGGCTGCCTGAACCCGCGCCAGACAGTAGCGGTGCTTCTCACTGACTGGATGCGACCGACGCGGGTTCGCCGAAAAGGGCTCGTTCACCGACTTCTGGACCCAGCCTCTATCTGGCGCAACCCGCGATCGTGGCGTCGTCCATCTCGATCACGATCGAGGCGTAGGCCTCGAGCCGCCATTCGTCCCTCCCGTATAAGGAAGCCTCGCGTCGCTCGAGGTCCTCCAGGCTGGCGTAGGCCCTCATCAGTCATAGGCATCCTCGTCGTGCAGTGATGGTCCGAACGCAACCACGTCGATCCCCCGGCGGCGCAACATTGGGACCGACTCCTCCGTGACCAGGCGATGGAGCTCAGCGGCAGTTCCGGGCTTCAGCTCGTAAGAGCGGATCTCGACCAGCCGTCGCTCCCGGTTAATCGTTAACGGTGCTCTCGCAGTCTAGCAACGCGGAGTTGCCCAGCAACGTCACGGCTCACCTTCGCTGGATGAAGTCCTGTCCCGTTTTCATGCGGTGTGACCTTCGCCGCCGAGCAGCGCGCAGTCAGTCCATTAGCGCTAAGAACGTGAAGGGTGATCGCAAAGACAACCACAGCCAAGACCGGCATCAGCAGGAGCGGGACGGTCTCGGGCGGCGCGAGCTGTTCCTGAGTCCGCGACGCCGGCTGAGGCTGCGCGCGCCCTTTCCAGGACGGCCTGGGCGCGGAATGTTCCCGCGCCGCTGCGGACCTTTCTGCAAACCGAAGTAAGCGGCGCGGTCTTTCTGCTCGTCGCGACCATCGCTGCGCTGGTGTGGGCCAATTCCCCGTGGAGCTCGAGCTACGAAAGCCTGTGGTCGACCGAGCTCTCGCTCCGCCTCGGCGAGGTCGGTCTGGAGGGCGACCTGCACTACTGGGTCAACGACGGGCTGATGGCGTTCTTCTTTTTCGTCGTCGGGCTCGAGGTGCGGCGCGAGTTCGACATGGGCGAGCTCCGCGACCGCCGGCGCGTCGCAGTGCCTGCGCTCGCGGCGCTCGGCGGGATGCTGCTCCCGGTCGTGATCTATCTCGCCTTCGCCTCGGGAAGCAACGCGGCGCGCGGCTGGGGCATGGTCATGCCCACCGACACGGCCTTCGCCCTCCGCGTGCTCGCGCTCGTGGGTCGCCGCTGCCCCCCGCGGCTGCGGGGCCTTCGTTCTCACGGTCGCAATCGCAGACGACATCGGAGTACTGCTGGTTATCGCCTTCGCCTGCACGAGCGAGCTCTCGCTCGTAGCTCTGGCAAGCGCCGGGCTGCTATTCAGCTTGGTGCTAACGCTGCTTCGGCTGGGCGTGCTCCGCAGGCCTTCCTTGATCCTGCTCGCGATCGCCGTCTGGGTTGCGACGCCCGAGTCGGGCGTTCATCCGACCATCGCCGGGGTCGTGCTCGGACTCATCGTGGGTGGGCGCCCGCCCGAGCGTCCCGATGTCGAACGAGCAACCACCATCGCCCGCCTCTTTCGCGAACAGCCCACTCCCCAGCTTGCCCGTGCCGCGTGTCTGAGCGTGCTGGGCGCCGTCTCTCGGAACGAACGGCTCCAGTACGCGCTCCATCCGTGGTCCAGCTTCGTCATCGTGCCCTTGTTCGCGCTCGCCAATGCGGGGCTGCGCGTCGACGGGGGTCACCCTCGGCGTAGTGGCCGGTCTTGTCGGGGGCAAGTTTCTCGGGATCGGTCTCACGACGCTGCTCGCCGCCCATCCCCGGCTGGGACGGTTACCGCTGACCATCGAGCTGCCGAAGGTCTTCGGCGTCGCGGCCGTCGCCGGGATCGGCTTCACGCTCTCCCTGTTCATCGCCGAGCTCGCCTTCCAAGGCGAGGAGCTCGAAGAGGCCAAGGTCGGTGTCCTGGCGGCGTCCCTCGCTGCCGCGCTGCTGGGGTACGCGGTCTTCGAGGGGATGAGGCACATCCCCCAGCCGGGCCTGAAACGTGCCGGGTTGACCCCCGCCGAGCCGCTGATCGACCTGGCCGTCCCGGTCGACCCGGAGCGAGATCACGTCCGCGGGATGAAGGATGCGGCCGTCACCCTGGTCGAATACGGAGACTTCGAGTGCCCCTACTGCCGCCGGGCGGAGGCGGCGATCCGTGAGTTGCTCACCGACTTCGCGAACGACCTGCGCTACGTCTGGCGCCACCTCCCGCTGAGCGACGTCCACCCGCAGGCGCAGCTGGCGGCCGAGGCGGCCGAGGCCGCCGCCGCACAGGGGGCGTTCCGGCCGATGCACGATCTCCTTATCAGCCACCAGGAAGCACTCGAGCTGCCCGATCTCAAACGCTACGCCGGAGAGCTCGGTCTCAACCTCGAGTGCTTCTGGGACGACCTCCGCTCCAGGACGCACGCGCCACGCATCGCCGATGACGTCGACAGCGCAGACGCGAGCCGCGTCTCCGGGACCCCAAGCTTCTTCGTCAACGGCCGTCGCCACGAGGATGCGTACGACATCGAGACGCTCTCGAGACTCGTCCGCGAGGCACTCGCCGCCGCTTCTGGCGCGAGCGGGCGGCGCTGAATCTACGCCGCCCAGCTTCACCGTCGTTCCTCCGCTCGCTCCTTGGCGCGTCGCATGTCTTGCACCTGGCGGCAAGCCACCGTGAAGGCCGGAAAGGAATGATTGACCTAGCCTTGTGGGCGACGGACGCGAGGTTGTTCGAGACAGCGGCTTGGCTCTCCGGATCAGCCAGTCCCAGTTTCCCGAAGCATTCTCAGAAAACCGAGCCGTGCCGGAGTCCCCTCAAGGCCGCGTTCACGGGGGCCTTGTCGCAGCGTTCACATCGCCTCATGAGCTGGATGGAAGATAGAAGGGGCGGCCCGGCAGGCCGCCCCTTCCGTCGAACCGGTACCGGCTAATTCTTGCCCGACCCGGAACCCTGCTCCCTGAAGATGTACAGGCCGCTGTTGCGATCGGACCCATAGATCCAAGGCTGGTTCGGCTTCTTGTCCACACCCCAGAAGTCGTGCGGCCGACCGCCGTTCGACTCGAGGAACTCGGGGGAGTTGTCGAAGAAGCGAGCAGTCTCCTTCGGGTTGTAGGGATCGGTGACGTCGAGAACTATCATCCCGTCCCAGTACCAGCGACCTACACCCGCAAGGGGTGGGCGAAGCGCTTCCTCGATCGCTGGTTCTGGTGGGCGACGCACTCCCGGCTCAAAACCGCTGCGGGACTTCGCCTGGATGCTGCGAAAGCACCAAGACGGGATCCTCGCCTACTTCGACTGCCGCATCGACAACGGGCTCGTCGAGGCCATGAACAACAACGCGAAGGCGATCAGCCACCGCGCCCGAGGGTTCCGCACGGAGAGAGCCTTCACGCTGGCGATGCTTCACTGTCTGGGAGGGCTGGAGTTACCTCAGACCGCGCACAAATTTGCGTGAGGAGCCAAGAAAAAGTGCGCCACAGGCGGATGACGTCCTGTCGCAGTCAGGGGCGGGATCCCAAATCATGCTCTCTCAGACTGCCCAGACGACGCGCAGGAAATCTTGACGAGTGTCTTACCAGTCGACCTCCGCGCGTCCGAAGCGCGCACCGATTGCTGTGAATGACGAGCGGTGAGGCGCCTTGGTCAGGCGAACGGCCGGCAGTGATCGAGCAACGGGAAACACCGCCGGGAAGATCATTCTTCTAGTTGATCAACTAGGCCATCCCTCGCCGTCCGGTAATCGACCGGAGGCAACGTTCCAGTAGTCGCGCTGCTCGATGCAGAGCCCGTGGTCGTCGAAGCGCAACATGTCGCAGCCTGCAATCGTGACGTCTCCGCCCTCCGCCGAGTCGTTGAGGGTCGCAAGGTAAACCGTGAGAGCTTGAGCCCCGTACGAAGCTCGAATCGAGAGCTGACGTCGCTCTCGTCCGGGAAGCAGCGCGCCAGATACCCGGCAACACCTCCCGGCTCGGGGGCGCGCAACGGCATCGAGCGGTGGATCGCGTCGGGGGAGTAGGTGGCGACGAAGGGGGGCGGGTCCAAGGCCTCCCAACCGGTCTTCCATCCCCGGGTCCATCGAATAGCGGCGTCCTTCGTCCGTTCCGTATCACCGTCGGTGATGCGGCCCCAGCCTTCATAGGGCTCGGCCGCGCCGGGCCCCGAGTGCCAGTATTCGTTCAGCCGGGCACCGCGTTCGCCGTCGAACTCCAACAATAGACAACCCGGCAGGGTGACTCGCCCTTCACCTTCGTGGGCCATGACCGTCCACCATTCGATCGCGGCGCGCTGACCGTCCACCAAGGGTGCACCCATCCATACCCGCACGTCGCTTTGAGTGGACGTGGCCCGCTGCCAGTAGGAGCGTATCGCGATGCTGCCGGTGTGGGGCTCGTTGAAGATCAGCGAACGGTAAGCGGCGTCGGGTGTGAACAGCGCGGCGGCCGCGTCCGGGTCTCTCAGCTCCCATGCACGCGCGTAGGCCGCGGCCCATCTGCCGACGGATCGTGTATCCATGAGTGTGAATGTAGCCGCCCCGATTCGAGAGAGAGGAGAAGTCAGTGTCCGCCAGGTGGACTTCATGGGCTGACTTCCGCGGGGCCGCGCCCGAACTGGCCGAGTTCGGCAAGGAGCGGCTGAGCGGGAACGCGCCCGCGTATCTTGCGACTGTGCGCGGCAAAGCGTTGCCGAGAGTGCATCCCGTGCAACCGATAGTCAGTCCGAATCGCCTGATGCTGTTCATGTTCCCCTCGTCGCCGAAGGCACACGACCTCCAGAACGACGGCCGCTTCGGGCTTCACGCCGCGGTGGCCGACAACGACGGCTCCAACGGGGAGTTCTTCCTCCGAGGAAAGGCGCGCCTGGTGGCGGATGAGGCGGTTCGGGCCGAGGCCGCCGAGTGGGGCTACAGACCACGACGCGAATACGTCCTCTTCGAGCTCGGCGTCGAGCAGGCCGTGGCCAACGAGTATCAGGAGGGGAAGCCGAGCTACACGCGCTGGCGGGCGCCCTGAGGGCAAGCCACGGCTCCCGACTACGACATCCGGGCAATCGACGATTGAACTCAGCACTAAGAGAAAGCCTGAAGCACCTCACTCAGCCGGCCGACAACCTCGCCCTCGGGTCTTGATTAGCCGGGCCGAGAATTGGAACGGTCCGGAGCGAGGTCAGCGTTCGGCACACACTCGCGAGTTGCTGGGCGATCTCAAAGGCGCGGTCCGGTTCGGCGAGTGAGACGAACTGGTTCCACCCCTCCTGCAAGGTCAAGGATCGAGGGACAATCGAGGGATCGAATACGAGGGTAGGCGCGAGATCATGAGGAGCTTCTATGCGCTTTGAGGGGTGGAGGCCGATGAGGGGCTTGGCCGCTCTCTTGGTCGCGTTGGCGGTCCTCGCCGTCACGGTCGTGACCGGCGCTCTTGACGGGGAACCAGCGGCATTGGACCCGGGCCCCACGACAACCATGC
>WHSV01000097.1 GCA_009379915.1 Actinomycetota bacterium
CTAGATGGTCACCATGTCGCGCAGCTTGCCCGGCGTCGAGGGGTGACGAAGCTTAGACAGCGCCTTGGCCTCGATCTGCCGAATGCGCTCGCGCGTCAGGTTGAACTCCTTGCCCACTTCTTCGAGGGTTCTCGGCTCGCCGGTAACGAGGCCGAAGCGCAGGGCCAGGACCTTGCGCTCGCGCTCCGAAAGTGATCCGAGCATGTTCCACAGGTCCTCCTGGCGCAGAGCCATGGCCGCAGCCTGGAAGGGGCCCTCGACATCCTCGTCCTCGATGAAGTCGCCCAGCTCTGCGTCCTCGTCACCCACCGGCTCGTGGAGCGAAACGGGCTCGGGCAGAACTCGGAACGCCTCGCGCACCTTGTCGGGAGTGAGGTCCGCCATCTCGGCGATCTCCTCGATAGTGGGCTCCCTGCCGAGCTTCTCGAGAAGCTCGCTCTGGACCTTGCGGACTCGATAGAGGGTCTCGACCATGTGCACCGGGATACGAATGGTGCGCGCCTTGTCGGCGATGGCGCGAGTGATGGCCTGGCGGATCCACCAGGTCGCGTAGGTGGAGAACTTGAAACCTCTCTCGTAGTCGAACTTCTCGACGGCTCGCATGAGGCCCAGGTTTCCCTCCTGGATGAGGTCGAGGAGCGGAAGGCCGGCGGCGCTGTACTTCTTGGCGATGGACACGACCAGTCGGAGGTTGGACTGGATGAAGCGACGCTTCGCGGCGCGACCTGCGCGCACGATTGCGTCCAGCTCTCGACGCTGCCGGGTTGTGAGCTTCTTGGCCTTTTCGATTTTCTCGGCGGCGAGCTCGCCATCCTCGATGGCCTTTGCGAGCTCGACCTCCTGCACGTCCGTCAGAAGGGGATACTGGCCGATCTCGCGCAGATACTGCCGCACGAGATCTTCGTGCGCGGCCTCCTCCCTCGAGTCATACGGGCGAGTTGCCTCGCTCATTCATTCACCAACCTTTTCTGTCCGCTCGGGTCATGGTTCGGCCCGTGCAGTTGCTTTTCTGACCTCGCGGTCCCGGCAAAAAGTCGCGCTCGCGCAGAAATTGGGGATTTTCTGATCTCCCTCTCACGAAGCGTGCCGGCGCTGTTTTGATGGGTAGGGCCGCTGATGCGGCGGGGCCGGTCATGGGCGACTCTTCGCGAGTTTTGTGCTTGTCCAACTGATTCGCCAATGCTACGCGATTCCCTTCCGTAGGGGAAGGGGTGTTTTGTTGTCCTGCAAGGACAAAAACCCACGTAATCCCAGTTGTATTCCCCCGGCCGGTCGCCTCAACCTATTTTGCGGCTATGTATCGGGAGTATAAAAGGGGAATTCGGGGGCGAATCGGGACGGGGGTGCGGCTCTCGAGCCGGGCGAAACGCCCTCGGATCGGGGCGCCCCCGGGGCAAGAAAATCTCGGCGCCGTGCTGGTGGTTCAGGCCGGAGTGGCAGAGCAAACGGGGGCCGGTTCGAGACCGGCCCCCGCGAGTTCCCATCTGGCAGAAGCTACCTGGCGGCCTCGTAGCGCTTGGCCACCGCGTCCCAGTTCACGACGTTCCACCATGCCGCGATGTAATCGGGGCGCACGTTTTGGTACTTCAGGTAGTAGGCGTGCTCCCAGACGTCGAGCCCCAGGATCGGCGTTTTGCCGTCCATGAGAGGCGAGTCCTGGTTCGCGGTGCTGATCACGTCCAGCTTGCCTCCGTCGACGATCAGCCAGGCCCACCCCGAGCCGAAGCGATTCACGCCGGCGTCGGAGAACTTGGACTTGAAGTCATCGAACGAGCCGAAGGTGCTCTCGATGGCGCTTGCGAGGTCTCCACTCGGCTGGCCACCGCCATCTCCGCTCATGACGGTCCAGAACAGCGAGTGGTTGGCGTGACCACCACCGTTGTTTCGGACGGGAGTCTGAATGTCGGCGGGAACCTTGTTGAAGTTCCGCATCAGCTCGTCGATCGAGTCCATCTGCAACTCGTCGTGTCCCTCGATCGCGGCATTGAGCTTGTCCACATAGGTCTTGTGGTGCTTGCCGTGGTGAATCTCCATCGTCCTGGCGTCGATGTGAGGTTCCAGGGCGGAATGGTCGTACGGCAGATCAGGAAGGCTGTAGCTCCCCATGCCAACTCCTTTCCACGTGCAGTCGATGGGACCTGTTCGGTCTCTCTCTCAGAGAGTACCCAACAGTTGCAACGTCACCCGCGGTCGATGACTTCCGGGGCGCAGGTAATGCGCTGCTCTTGGTTAGTCTGCTCCGATGGCAGACACAAAGACTCAATCCGTAGAAGAAGCGACCTGGGACCTCGAGCCGCTGGTCGACGGGAGGGGCCCCGAGGGGGTCGACGAGCTCCTGGATGAAGGACAGGCCAAGGCCTCGGCTCTGGCCGAGAACAAGGGCCATATCGCCGAGTTCGACGGGGCCCGACTCGCGGCGTACATGAACGACCTCGCACAGGTCTACGACCTGGTTGGACGCGCCGGTTCGTACGCCGGGCTCGCCTTCTCCGCCGACATGTCGGACGAGAAGCGCGGCGCGCTCATGCAGAAGGTACAGGAGCGCGGCACCGAGATCGAGACCACTCTGTTGTTCTTTCATCTCGAGTGGGCGAAGCTTTCCGACGAGCAGGTCGACGAGTTGCTCGCGTTCGAGGGACTGGACAAGACTCGCCACTACCTGCGTTCGGCCCGGCGTTATCGCGACTACCTCTTGAGCGAACCAGAGGAAAAGATCCTCAGCGAGAAATCGGTCACGGGAGCTGCGGCTTGGGAGCGGTTGTTCGGCGAGCTGACATCGGCTCTCGAGATCGGCCTCGATGGCGAGACCGTCGGAATCGAACAGGCACTCAGCCATCTTCACAACCCGGATCGCGAGGTTCGCAAGCGGGCGGCCGAAGCCGTAACCGAGGGACTCGCCCCCGGACTCAAGACGCGCGCATTCATCTTCAACACTCTGCTTCACGAGAAAGCGGTGAACGACAGGCTGCGCGGCTACAAGCACTGGTTGCAGAGTCGCAACCTCGCCAACGAGGCATCCGATGAATCGGTAGAGGCTCTCGTAAGCGCCGTGCGTAGTCGCTACGACATCCCGCAACGTTGGTACGCGCTCAAGGCCAAGATGATGGGCGTGGATCGCATCGCCGACTACGACCGCATGGCATCGCTGGCTCAGGACGACGAGAAGATCGAGTGGAGCGATGCCAAGAGCATCGTCCACGAGTCCTATGCCTCTTTCTCAGACGAGCTCGCGGGAATCGTGCAGGAGTTCTACGACAAGAGTTGGATCGACGCTCCGGCGACTCCGGGAAAGCGGCCGGGCGCGTTCTGCAGCTACACCGTTCCTTCGCGCAACCCGTACGTGTTGTTGAACTACACGGCTCGACGTCGCGACGTGCTTACCCTTGCGCACGAATTGGGCCACGGTTTGCATGCGGCCCTGGCGCGCAAGCAGGGGATCTTTCATCACTCCACGCCCTTGACCGTTGCCGAGACCGCCTCGGTCTTTGGTGAGACAGTCGTCTTCGACCGGCTGCTCGAGATGGAGGAGGATCCCGCAGGCCGCCTAGCGCTGCTCGCGGAGAACGTCGAGAGCGGGATCGCAACCGTCTTCCGTCAGACGGCGATGAACCGATTCGAACATCTCGTCCACACGGCCCGCCGTGAGGAGGGTGAACTCTCCGTCGAAGGCATCAGCGAGGCGTGGGCGGAGAGCCAGACCGAGATGCTGGGCGACTCGGTCGGGATCACCGACGGCTACAAGACCTGGTGGTCGTACGTGCCCCATTTCATCTCGACTCCGGGCTACGTGTACGCCTACTCCTACGGTCAGCTGTTGGCTCTTGCGGTCTACAAGCAATATCAGGAGCAGGGTGAGGGCTTCGTGCCGCGCTACCTCGAGATGCTGGCCACCGGCGGATCGATGTCGCCCGAGGAGCTCGGCAAGATCGTCGGCTGCGACCTCACCGATCCCGAGTTCTGGAACGGTGGGCTCTCTATCGTCGCCGGCCAACTCGAGGCCGCGGAGGCGGCGGCCAAGGAAGCCGGGCGCCTGTGACCGTGGGGTCGAACGTGACCTTCGACGTCGAGGCGGTTCGAGCGAGATTTCCCGCACTCAAACGAGAGGTCGCCGGTCGTCCGGCGGTCTTCGCCGACGCCCCGGGCGGCACCCAGGTTCCGTTCGAGGTAATCGAAGCGATGACCGCTTACTACAAGAGAAGCAACGCGAACCGTGGCGGTGAGTTCATCACCACGATCGAGACGGACGAGATCGTCGAAAGTGTGCGATCGGCCGTGGCCGACTTCTTGAATTGCGACTCGAGCGAGGTGGTGTTCGGCCCGAATATGACGACGCTTGCCTTCGCGTTGTCTCGCTCGCTCGTACGCGAGCTCGAGGAGGGCGACGAGATCGTGGTCACGAGGCTCGATCACGACGCCAACATCTCCCCGTGGCTCGCGGCCGCGGAGGACGCGGGAGCGATCGTGCGCTGGGTCGATTTCTCGAGTGATTTCCGCCTCGACCTCGACTCACTCGACAGCTCGCTCAACGAGCGAACGAGGAGAGCAAGAGCTACGAGCGGTGGTGTGGCCGCAGGTAAAGAGGTCGGCGAGGCTGAAGTGACGGTAGTCACGAGTTGGTGGCGCGCTCGTTTCTTCCCTACGAATTGCGGATGGTGCTGACCGAGTCGGTGATCGACGAAGGCGCCGGCGTACTCGAGGCGAATCTCGACGGCGACCTCGAGGGGTTCAGCCGCTGGACGCTGAGGAGCATGAAGGCAAGACCCTACGACTTCGTGCCGCGATGCTTCTTTGCCGGTATCGGCGTCGACGAGGACCCGCAGCTCGCCGGGTTGCCAGCCGCCAAACGGCGATGCCGAGGGCCTCGGGGTGGCCGTGGGTGACGGTGCTTCACTTTCCATCCCCACCGCGACCAGTCCTGTCGGGGGCGTCGATGGCCTCCACTGAGATCAACGTGACGCCGAGGTCGCGCAGCTTGCCGAGCAGACCGTGCAACCCCGCCTGATCCACAGCGCCACGCAAGGTCGTCGTCCCGTCGGATTCATGAGTGAGGGCCAGACCACCGAACCAGGCAGACCAGTGCTCGCCGAGATGCCCGTCGACCCGAATCTCGTAGCCGGCGGGTGACTGGTGTCTGGGTCTCTGGCTCATCAGTACTCAACGACCGCTGTTCGCACCGGACGTGCCGTCCGCTTACGAATGACCCACTCGGCAACAGCCACATTGATCCCCCAGCCCGCGCCCAGCAGGAGGGCAGTGCTCAGCTCGCCGGTGCCGAAGACCGGCTCTCCGAAACCGAGGGTGAATACCTGGGTGCCGGCGCCAAGCCCCAGGGCGTAGGCGCGGGTCATCCATGCCCGGTGCAGGGTGACGTCACGCCGCCTGATCGCGGCGAAGCCGAGAACGATGCTCAGGGCCATCGCCGATCCGGCCACCAGCCGGAATACGTAAAGGAGCTCGCCCGACCGGCCCTCGGCCGGGGGATAGAACTGCGTCAACCACAGGGCCGAGAAAGCAACTGCCAGGCCCAGCCCCACAAGCAGTCGGCCGGCGGCGCGGTGCCAACCGGGCCTGCGACGCCGCACACTGGTGGAGAACTGGAAGGCGCCAAGGACCGAGTAGAAGATCGCACTGAGGATGTGCACGACCACGGGCACGGGCGAGGCGACGAAGCGGGAGTCCGCCGGAATCAACTCCGGCCCGCCCGACAGCCCGATGAGGCGGGCTGAACCGGCCAGGACCGGAACGAGGCTGAGTGCGATCAGCGCGGCGGGGAGCCTCCAGGTCGAGCCGTTGCGCCGGACCTGTCGGTCCGGCGCAGACTCGTTGTCGAATCCAGAGATTTCTGGCCCGTCTTTAAGTCGTTGCCCCGCCATCGACGCGGTTGGTGGCGTCACTAGGCACCGGCCGGGTCCAACCGGGAACTGTGGACGCTGGATACGGGCTCGGGGACCGTGGTGCGCTGCTCGCGCCAGAGCGAGAAGCCAAGGCCCGCCAGCGCCAGGCCGACTGGGAAGGCGACGATCCGGTCGAGTGAGTGCGGGAGGAAGGGAATCAGGAGGGTCGCGAGCGTCCCGATCGCGAGGAGCAGGGCGGCCCAGCGCGCGACGATGCCGGCGCGTAAGAGTGCGACACCGAACACAAGGCCGCCAAGCAGATATGTGACGGCGGCGACTCCGTTGGTCGCCGTCAGGGCCCCGACGTCGCCGGTGACGTCACCGCCAATAACGGTCGCGAGGTAGTCGTTGACGTATTGCGGCGCCACGTCCGCCAACTGTGGCAGGACGACGGTCTCGACGAAGACGAAGACCG
Source organism: Actinomycetota bacterium (assembly GCA_009379915.1). GTDB lineage: Bacteria > Actinomycetota > CADDZG01 > CADDZG01 > WHSQ01 > WHSV01. Next base: position 6,310 of record WHSV01000097.1, read on the forward strand.
TGATGATCACGAAGCTGGAACCGAACAGCAGGAACCCGATCAGACCCAGCGGCCCGGTCTCTCTCACCTGCCGGAGGTACAGCCCGGAGACCCCGACCAGGGCCAGGACCGACATCATCAGGGTCAGGAGGTGGGTGACCGTCCAGGCGGTCGTAGTGACGGATGCGACGTTCTCATCGGGATGGATGAGCTGGACGAAGATGAACAGCAGCCCAGCCACGACGGCGGACAGGCCTGCGGCTCGGGTGAGTTTGTCGGTGGTGATAGGCATGTCTGCTTCTCCTTGTTGTCAGTCCGTGGCGGGCGCCGCGGGATAAGGAGAGGCTAGGCGCCGATCTGGTGACCAGGCATCACCACACGATGTGATTCACGTGGTGAGACCGGCCGCGCGGCACTGGCTTATCGGCCAGGCCGCCGCGCAGCTAGATCAATCCGTGCTCCTGCGCGCGGCGGACCGCCGCCCGGCGGCTGCTGACCTCGAGTTTGGTGAAGATGTGCTTAGTGTGCGTGCGCAACGTATTGAGCGAGACGAACAACTCCCGGGCGATCTCCGGACCACTCAGCTCGCTGTTCAGCAACCTCAGCACTTGCAGCTCCCGCCCGCTCAACGGCTCGACCATGGACAGTGGCGGAGTCGCCCCCGGAGCCGCTTCAGGGGCCGCGGCTCCAAGCTCGACGGGTGTGCCCGCGTCGAGCAGTCGACGGGGGTGGTGGCCGAGGAGCCCACGTTCCTCGGCGTAGCGAAGCAGGGACACCATGGGTTCGCCCTCGTCGAGGAAGAGCCGGACGTAGTCCTCGGGCTCGGGCGCCGCGGCCAACGCTTTCTCCAGAGCCTCCACCGCCAGCGGCCGGTCTCCCTGCGTCTCGTGTGCGAGCGCCTGCAGCATGAGGACCTCGACGAGGCTTCCGGTGCGCCGAGATCCCTCGGCAGCCTCCAGCAGCCGCCGCAGGAGCCCAACCGCCTCCCGGATCGCACTGTCGTCCCGATGAACCCGGTACCGCCCGATGAGCAGCCGCACCAGGGTGAGGTGGTCGAACTCGCGCAGGTAGCTGAGGTCATCCGTGGCGGACACGCCGCGCTGGCGGGCCCAGTCGCCGGCCTCTAAGAGCTTGCCTTGGGCGATCCGGATCCGTGCCTTCATCGCCGCGATCGGACGAACCTCCGGGAAGAAGCCTCGCAGGTAGAGACGTTCTGCCTGGTCCAGGAGCTCGGCGGCCGCTTCCGGGTCGTCTTCAGCTTCCCTGACCCGCGCCATCGCTACGAACCACCGGTACCGACTCTCTGTCATCGACGCACGCTCGCCCAGCGTCTTGGCGGTCTCGAGGTGTCGGGTCGCGGTGTCGAGCTGTCCGAGCTCGCGGTGGATCTCGCTCAGCCCCACGTGCAGGTTGGCTGTTACCGGCAGCACCGCCTTCTCCTCGGCCGTGGCCTGCTGCAGCGCATGCTCGTAGAGCCGGCGCGCCTTACTCGGTCGACCTGCCGCGACCCACATGTCGGCCAGTACGATCGTGCTGCTGAGCTCATCGACCAGGTTCCCTGCCGCGTGCAGGCTCGCAACAGCATCCGAGAACGTTTGCAACGCCGTCTCCACGTCGCCGTTCGCCCACGCTGCCAGACCCAGGAATCCGGCCGCGCCTCCCCGCGCGAGGTGGTCGGCGGGCCCGGCCAGCTCGAGCGCGCGCCGAGCGTGTTCTGCCATGCCTGCCACATCACCTCGCGCCTGCGCCAGCGAAGCCCGGTAGACGGCGATGGTCGCCGGCAGGGTGCGGAGCTCTTCGGTGTCGGCCGACGTGTTGGCCGTTCCGGCCACGCCGCGCAGCGCACGTTCGGCGTCCCCCAGCCGCGGCTCGACGGCGTCGAGATCGCCGGAGACCAGCATCATCCACCCGTAGAAGACGCTGAGCACCGGCTTGCGCCGTACGACATCATCAGGCAGCGCCTTGAGCCAGCCGAGCAGCATCGCGTCGTGCCGGTGGCGTCGGATCGTAGGCAGAGCCAGCTCCATCAAGTACGCCGCGCGCTCGAAGTCCTGGGCGGCGAGCGCGTGCTTGACCGCCTCCTCTGACAAGTCGTTGCGCTCGTACCAGGCACTGGCCAGCCGATGCAGCATCGGGACCCGCTCAGGCTGCTCGCTCAACATGCGCGCCCGCAGCACGTCGGCGAAGAGGTGGTGGTAGCGGTACCACTCCCGTTGATCGTCCAGCGGAACGACGAAGAGGTTGGCGCGCTCCAAGGTCTCGAGCATGCCGCTGCCGTCGTCGCGCCCGGTAAGCGCGTCGCACAGCGCCCCCGTCAGTCGGTCGAGCACTGCTGTGTCCAGCAGGAAGCCGCGAACATGGTCTGGCTGCTGCCGCAGCACCTCCTCGACGAGGTAGTCGATGACGAAGCGGTGGCTGCCGGTGAACGCACCGATGAAAGCCGAGGCGTCCTCGCGATCCTGCAACGACAGGGCAGCCAGTTGCAGGCCCGCGACCCACCCTTCGGTGCGTGTCTCGAGCGCGTCGACGTCCGCGGTCGAGAGGGTCAGACCCATCACCTGGTTCAAGAAGCGCTCGGCTTCGTCGCGGGTGAAACGCAGGTCGTCCGCGCGCAGCTCCGTAAGCTCTTCTCGAGTTCGCAAGCGAGCCAGCGGGAGCGGTGGATCCGACCGACTCGCGACGACCAGGCGGAGCTGCGACGGAAGGTGGTCGAGCAGGAAGATAACGGCCTCATGCACCGGCCGTGCCTCGATGACGTGGTAGTCATCGAGCACGAGCAGGATATGCCCGGATGCGCGCGTCACGTCGTTGATGAGCGTGGTCAGGGTCGGCTCGATCGGCACGGTTTGCGCATTGTGCAGGAGGTGCAGCGCCTCCGAACCGATGTCCGCGTCGATACCATGCAGCGCGGCGACCAGATGCGTCAGCAACCGCGAGGGATCGTTGTCGCCGTCGTCCAACGACAGCCAGGCGACCCGCGTCGACGGCTGACGTTGCGTGCTGTGCGCGATCCAGTCGCTGACCAGCGTGGTCTTGCCGAAACCTGCCGGCGCGGAGATGAGCATCAGCTTGCAGCCCCGAACCAGGGCAGCGTCCAACCGCTGGATCAGCCGCGACCGCTCAACAAGCCGAGGGCGCCTGGCTGGCACGAAGAGCTTGGTGGCCAGCACCGGCGTGGGCATCTCACGATGATAGGACCAACCAGCCCCGTTCGGCCCGGGACACGGGTAGCGCACCGCCCTCACGGATGTCGAACCCGCGGGCCCTCGTGTCTGCACAATCGCCACCCGCGCCACTCAGCCCGTTAGGGTCCGCGGCGCTGCAGCGATCGACCACTGAGCCGAGCTAGCGCCACAGGCGCTCGGCGACGCCGACGACACGAACCCGGCGCCCGCTCAACCCCTTCCTCGTCCTGGTCGGCGAGGTGGCACGCAAACCGGGCGTGGTCGGTGACTTCTTGACGCCAAGGGAGTCTCGATCAAGGAGCGAATGGATCATGCCGGGCATTCGACTGTATCGATGCAGCTTCACTACACGCACGTCGGCCGGAACCGTCTGCGGGAGATCTCACAGGTCATCGATCGGGACGTCAGACTGACGCTTGGAGTGACGTCCTTCGCTCGCGATGGACGCAAAATGGACGCAGTCCGGGATCTCGGACCCATGAAGGCAGCATCGCTCGATCGCGGAAAGGAGGCCTGACCAGGTAGTTTGTTGCTAACCATGGGCGGTTAGCTCAGCGGGAGAGCACTGCGCTTACAACGCAGGGGTCGGCGGTTCGAACCCGTCACCGCCCAC
>WHSV01000098.1 GCA_009379915.1 Actinomycetota bacterium
GACGAATAGTTGGTGACGTTGGGCCCAATCAACATGGTCAAGCTAATCGCCGAGCTCTGTGAGGCCGAGCTGGTTGATCCGCTCGCGGTCGGCGAGGAAGTTGATCTCGACGATCTTCCCGCTCTTGATCGTGACGGCGCAGATCGCGAACGGCTGCCCGTGGAGGAAGCCCACGATTCCGGCGGCACCGTTGATGAGCACCCGGCGCATGGTCAGGTCGAGGCGGGACCACAGCAGCGCCTGGCTGGCGACAGCCTTCGCCCCCTGAACGTGCTGCGATAGGCCGGTAAGGCCGCCGTCGGCTCGGAGCACGACGTCGGGGTCGAGCACGGCGACGAGCGCATCGAAGTCACCCTCCCGGGCCGCAGCGAGGAACGCCTCGATGACCTCCCACTGGGTGGTTAGGTCGGCGTCTGGGATAGGGGCGGCACCGCGTACGCGGCGGCGGGCGCGGCTGGCGAGTTGGCGAGTTGCCTCGGGGGAGCGCTCCACGATCGGCGCGATGTCCTCGAACGGCACCGCGAACATGTCGTGCAAGACGAAGGCCAGTCGTTCGGCTGGGGTCAGCGTCTCGAGCACGACCAGTAACGCCAGACCGACCGAGTCAGCGAGCAGCGCTTCGTGCTCGGGATTGCGGTCGTCGGCAGCGTCAATGATCGGATCGGGCACGCGCACGTCGAGCGGCTGCTCGCTCCGCGTGTTGCGCGCTCGGAGCATATTCAAAGCCACGCGTGCGACGACCGTCGTCAGCCAGCCGCCGAGGCTCTCGACCTCGCTTGTGTCAGCGCGGCTGAGTCGCAGCCAGGCGTCCTGAACGGCGTCGTCGGCCTCGCTGAGCGACCCGAGCATTCGATAGGCGACCGCCCGCAAACGGGGCCGATGATCCTCGAATTGCTGGGCGAGCAACTCCTGCTGATCCATGTCACGTTCCTCTTCCGTCGGGTGTCATGTAAGTAGACCCGCGAGATCCGCGGGATGTGACCGAAGGGACACAAGGGAGGACACGATGCGTATTTTCGTCGCCGGAGCGAGCGGCGCTCTTGGCAGCCGGCTCGTTCCCCACCTGATCGATGCAGGCCACGATGTGATCGGTGCCCATAACTCGCCGGCGAGCGCCGAGCTGCTACGCACGCTCGGCGCCAAGCCGGTGCTGGTTGACCTGCTCGATGTGGATGCGGTGCGCAAGGTAGTGCTCGAGAACGAGTCCGAGGCGATCCTGCACCAGGCAACCGCGCTGGCGAACGTAAGGTTCGGCCGCAGCCTGGACAAGACCTTTGCCAGGACCAACGAGTTACGGACGAAGGGCACGGATGCGTTGCTGGCAGCCGCACGAGAGGCAGGGGTGCGTCGATTCGTCGCGCAAAGCTTTGCCCCCTACCGGTACGCTCGGGAAGGCGGGCCGGTCAAGACCGAGGACGATCCGCTCGACCGCACCCCACCGCCGAACACTCAGCAGACCTCCTCTGCGATGACCTATCTGGAGCAGGTGGTCACCGACTTCGGCGGGATCGCGCTCCGCTACGGCGGCTTCTACGGCGACGCCAACGATGCATTGATCGAGCCGGTACGCAAGCGGCGGTTGCCGATCGTCGGTAACGGGGAGGGCATCTTTCCCTGGATCCACCTCGAGGACGCCGTCGCGGCAACCGTGCTTGCGCTGGACCACGAGGGGCCTGCCATCTACAACATCGTCGACAACGAGCCGGCGCCGGTGCGGGTGTGGCTGCCGGTGCTCGCGCACGCCCTGGGGGCCAAACCGCCGCGGCGATTCCCAGTCTGGCTCGCGCGGCTCTTCGCGGGCGAGGCCGCGGTTGTGCTGGGCACCGAGGCTCGCGGCGCCACCAACGCGAAGGCGAAGCGCGAGCTCGGCTGGACGCCGCTTTATCCCAGTTGGCGCAAGGGATTCGCTGCCACCTACTCGGCGATCAGCCTGGCCGACCGACCGAAGCCCCATGCGGCCACACGAGCAAATCACTCGCTCGGCTAGCGCTCGAAGCCACTTCACCGGGACCGTCGAGTTGTACGGAGACCGCAACGCAGACGAGGGAGGAAAACCATGAGCGACTTTCAGCCCATCGCTGATCGGCTCGAGATCGAGGCGCTGCGCGGCGAGTTCACCGACGCGGTAATGATGCGCGACTACGATCGCCTCGCGTCGCTGTTCACACTGGATGGCTCTGTGCGGATGCCCCACGTCAACGCCGAGGCCGTCAGCCGGGAGGAGATCCGCGCCGGGGTCGAGCGGATGCAGGGTATGTGGGACTACTTCGTGCAAACCACGCACCCCGGCACGATCCAGCTTGAGAGCGACACCGCGTCCGGCCGTGCATACATCTCAGAGCTAGGGCGCATGCGCGACGGCAGCTCGCACTTGAACTACGCCGTGTACCACGACCGCTACCGGCGCACCCGGGACGGCTGGAAGTTCACGGAGCGCGTCTACGAGGTCAGATACATCGACACCACGCCGCTGGCGGGCTCGGCGTCCCACACAGCGGACTCGTAAGAACCCATCTTCCCAGCGAGCGAAGAGGGGAAAGAGAGATGAATGAAGTAAGGAACCTATCCAACGCGGTCAAGCTCAATGTCGCTGCACTCGTCCTTGCGGCTGCGGGAATCGGGCTCCAGTTCGTGGCCGGATCAGACCTCTATCCCACCATCCCTCCGTAAGTGGGAGTCGTCGTTCCTGGCTTCCTGACCGTAGGGGACATCGTCGCCGCCACCGCATCAAAACGGCAGGCGCGCGTGCCTTTACGCGCGGATACTGTGCGAAGGGATCGTGGATGACATTCGCGAGCGTCTCTGATCTGGTGGGAAGTGGCGACTCGTCGCTTCCGAGGCGACCGGTCGCCCCCGACGACGCGGTAGAAAGGCGCAACCCAATGGCTCAGCTCGGGAGGCACCCTGGAGTACTTCTTTTGCTGTCGTGACAACCCCGGCACCGGGTCGCTGCTCGAGCGACACGCCGAGGCCCACTGGTCGTTCATGGATGGGTATGTCAGCGCGATGATCGCTCGGGGCCCGCCGCTCACCCCCAACCGAAAGACCCACACGGGCAGCATGCACATCGTCAACCTCCCCGACGCCGCCGCGGCGCGCGCGTTTGCGTTCGAAGAGCCGTACTACAAGGCAGGGGTCTACAGCGAGGTGCTGGTGCGTCGGTGGCGCAACGCGCTGGGAGGCACGATGTGGGACTTCACCGACACCGCGCCCGATTCCCGGCGCTTCCTGATCATCGGACGCGGCCGGCCTGGCGTCACCGGCGCCCGCCGCGCTCTGATCGAGCAGCATCGCCGTTACTTCGCCGACCGCGGCTACCTCGAACACTTCATTGCGCGGGGCCCGTTGCTGTCAGACGACGGCGCGGAGTGGGTTGGAAGCGCGATGCTCATCGAGCTGCCCGACCGTGCCGCCGTGGACGCCATGATGACCGACGAGCCCTACACGCGCGCCGGGCTGTACGCGAGCGTAGAGATCCATGACTGGCAGTTCGGCGGTCGACGGTAGAACGGGTGAGGGCGTGGGGGGTTCAAGTGCGCGCACGCTATGGCTTGGCGGGGGGAAACCAGGTGGACCGACTCTCATCACTCGCTTTGCCCCGAAAGCGTCAATCAACGTTTTCAGCTCCAGGCCCTTCTTCCGATTGATGCGCCAGTATTCTTCCGCGAGCTCATCGATTTCGCGCTCGTGGTTCGACTCTAGCGCTTCGTCCGCCTTGTACAGGAGACGGAGCATCAGTTCGGTGGCGACCGTAAGTACCCCAACGCCGCCCGTGTCGGGTCCGACTCGGAGGTTGAGACGATTCTCGTCCCAATCCATTAGCCAGTCGATTGCCTTCGCGCTCATATGGACCACATCGGAAGCCGTCCCATAGAACAGGTCGTAATGCCATGCCATGCCAGCTTCTTCGATGCGTTCGCGGGCACTCTTGTTGAAGGGGCGAATCGCCTCATAGATGCCTGGTGAAGGCTCACCTAGCTCTTCCGCGAGCTTCCGCTGTTCCTCCTCTATCCCTGCAGAGATGGCGTTCCAATCGAGATCGTCCCCCAAGCCGTACTCCTTGACATGGCTCGCGATTCGTTCTCGAGCAGCGGTGGCTTGATGAGTGAAGTCCGCAACTCGTGCTTCCTTATCAGCGTCTATGAATCGCTGGTTCGCTGCCAATTCAAGTAGAGATCTCGCCGGCAGCTCTGCCTCGCGGCTTAACCCCACCTCCTCTAATGGTCTTGGCAGCAGCCCGAGCCTGTGTCGTTGGTGGAAACCCTGCGAGATAGACGCTGACTCACCTTCGTCACCACTCTTCCGGCTAGGCCGCGCGCCTGATCCTTGGCTTTGGAACGATTGGTCATACGCGCATGCGGACGGCACATTCGGCAATCGCCGGCGAGATCCGCCCTTACAACGGGGGTGACTGGGTCGATCCCAGTACCCCACCCTGGCTTGTTTCGGGGAGCGGGCCGTCCCATCCGAGACACTTCTGATAGGGATCCTCAATTCCCTTGAGGGAGGTTGACGAGTGGGCTGGCCCCGCAATTGTGGCTTGGCGAGGGCGGTCACGCACCACGTTGACTTCGAGGGGGCCCCTCATATACATATAGTGCCACTCATTGGATACGGAGGTGCCATGGTCCGAGCTGCCCGCGTTGGCGTCGTGGGGGGATCGTTGGGCGGGCTCACGGCGGCGTTGCTTCTGCGAGAGTTGGGGCTCGACGTCACCGTCTACGAGCGCTCGGGCACCGAACTGCAACAGCGCGGCGCCGGGATCGGGTTGCTGCCTGAGACATACCGTTACTTGGTCGAGCGCGCCGACGTCGACGTCGACGAGATCAGCACCTCCACTGCCTACGTCAACTATCTGGATCGCGACGGCCGCGTCATCCACGAACTGTCTCAGCCTTACCGCTTCAGCAACTGGAACACCATCTACCGGTCCCTGCTGCGCTGTTTCGGGCGGGACCGCTACCTGCTGAACCACGACGTAACGGACATCAAGCAGCATGATGGCATGGTGCAAGTAACCCTTGCCGACGACAACGAAGTGGAGGTCGACCTCCTCGTTTGCGCAGACGGCATCGGGTCCCGAGCCCGCTCCCGCCTGTTGCCGGAGGTCACCTCCGCCTATGCCGGCTACGTTGCATGGCGCGGCGTCGTCCCCGAAAAGGACCTCGGTCGCGAAGGGGACGCCCTGCGCAACGCAATCACCTACTACGTCTACGCGAACAGCCACATCCTCGTCTACCCGATCCCCGGTCTCGACGGATCGGTCAGCCCCGGAGATCGTCTCATCAACTTCGTCTGGTACAGGAACTACCTGGCCGGAAGCGACTTGCACGATCTCATGACCGACGGCGATGGCAAGCTGCACGAGATTTCCTTGCCGCCTGGGGCCGCGCGTCCGGAATACGTTGCCGAGTTGCGTGCAGTTGCAGCTGCCCGCCTGCCGGATCTCATCGCCAATGTGGTCGTGTCGGCGAAAGAGCCGTTCGTCCAGACGATCCTCGACATCGAGGTTACTCGGATGGTCTTCGGACGCGTTTGCCTCATTGGTGACGCGGCCTTTGCCGTCCGGCCTCACGCCGCGGCGGGAACCGCCAAGGCCGCCGAAGATGCCTGGGAGCTCGCAAAGGCGCTCGAGGAGCAACCAGACATCGACAGCGCGCTTCGCATCTGGGAGAAAGGACAGATGGAGCTCGGCCAGGAGCTGCTCGAGCGAACCCGTCGCATCGGGCGCCGCTCGCAAGTGGATTGCAACTGGGTAGCTGGCGATCCCGAGCTCACCTTCAGCCTCTATCCACCGGGGCGCTGAGACCGTGACGGACGCCCGCACTCAAGCCGCCGCGCGCATGAGTGAAGCGGCCCTAGCGTTCCTCGACAGCATCGACGGCGAGCAGCGCAAGGCTGCACAGTGGCCGTTCCCGGCCGAGGAGGAGCGCCTCCGCTGGTACTACACGCCGACGGATCACGGCGGTCTCGCCCTCGGCGACATGCGTCCGAAGCAGCAGCAGCACGCCCTCAAGGTGCTGGCGACCGGACTTTCACGCCCCGCTTACGTCACCGCGTGCACGATCATCGGTCTCGACAACGTCCTCGACGAGCTCGAGGGATGGAGCGCCACCTGGGAACGCGAGCGGGGACGCGACCCCGGCCTCTTCTACCTAAGGATATTCGGCGAGCCCGGCGGTCGGGACCCGTGGTCGTGGCGTTTCGGCGGACACCACATCTCGATCCACCATTTGGTGGTCGACGGCGCGGTGCGGGCAAGCACACCTCTCTTTCTGGGCGCCGATCCTGCAGTTTCGCCGTTCCTCGGCGGCTACGAGCTCCGTCCACTCGGCAGCGCCGAGGATCTCGGAAGAGAGCTCCTCATCTCTCTCGACGACGACAAGCGCGTCCCGGCCGTCATCTCGCCGGTACCTCCGTTCGACCTGGTCGGCGCCAATCGCGCCCGCGTCCGGGGAGGCGAGCTGCCGTTGAAACTGCCCGAGGTGTGGCGCGGGCGATTCGACGGCGACCTCGGCGAACTGGTCGAGACAGTGCAACGGCAGCTAGAAGAGGGCCTCCAGATCACCGACGAGCACCTCGAGGCTCTGCGCCTCACCTCGACGCCGAAGGGAATCTCGGCCGAGGCGATGAACGGGCAACAGCGACGACTGTTGCGCGACATCATCGCCGTCTACGTCGGGCGGCTGCCCGATGACCTAGCAGACGCCGAGTTGGTGACGTACACAGAAGAGCACATGAAGAAGCTCTCCTTCGCCTGGGCGGGCGGCGCCGTGAGAGGCGTGCCACACTACTACCGGATCCAGGGGCCACGCCTGCTGATCGAGTACGACAACGCGCAGCGCGGGGGCAACCACGCACACAGCGTGTGGCGCGACCCCGACGGTGATTTTGGAACGGACATCTTGAACGAGCACCACCTGGAGGGTTAGCCGGCAAGTCGAGAGGGATTGGGAGGGTCGAATGAAGATTGGTTTTGCGCTTCCGCATCAGGGCCCGGTGGCCACGAAAGACAACATGCGTCTGATTGCGACCGAGGCCGAAAGGATGGGCTACGACTCGTTGTGGACCAACGAGCGACTCCTGGTACCGGTCAACGCCAAGACGCCCTATCCGGGCAACCCCGAGGGAGTCCTCAACGATGAATACAAGACCCACCTCGATCACCTGACCTGCCTCACCTACGTCTCCGCGATCACGGAGCAGATCCGCCTCGGAGTCAGCCTCATCAACATCCCCTGGTACAACCCGGTCTTGCTCGCCAAGCGACTGTCGGCGATGGACTCGCTGTCCGATGGCCGCCTGACCGTCGGAGTGGGACTCAGCTGGTCCGAGGACGAATGCGATGCCGCCAACGTGAGCTACCGCGAGCGGGGCCGGATCGGCGAGGAAGCGATCGAGTGCATGCTCGCCGTCTGGGGCCCCGACCCGGTCGAGTACCACGGTAAATACTTCAACCTCGAGCCGGCATTCATCGGGCCGAAGCCTGTCCAGAAGCCGCACCCACCCGTCCTGGTCGGGGGCTTCATGCCCAAGGCCCTCGACCGCGCCGGCCGGCTGGCCGACGGATTTACCGGCTGCTGCGCGCCGGTCGACGCACTTCTTTCGATGAGGCAGGCAGTCATGGAAGCGGCGGAGGAGCGGGGCCGGGATTCGAGCCAGCTACTGACCGTAATGCGCTGTCTGGTGGAGCGGACCGACGACCCTCTCGACGACGCAACGCGCTTGGTCACCTGCGGGACGTGGGAGCAGATCGCCGAGGACGTTCGCAAGATGGAGGACGCCGGGGTTGACGAGGTCTTCTTCGACGTCGCGTTCCAGAAGGACGCTCAGAGCTCCGATGGGCTGCTTCGCTATATGGAGCAATTCAAGGGGATGGTCAAAGAGACTGCCCCCGTCTAGCGTTGCTCGAGTCCAGACCCGCTTCCGATAAAGTGCCGAGGGGTTCCGCGACCGAGACTCGTCCCGCCGACCTGTCGATCCTGAAGGCGATCCAGGAGGCGCTCTGGCTCGAGATGGAGCGAGACGAACGCGTCATCGTGCTGGGCGAGGATGTCGGGACGCTCGGAGGAATCTTCCGAGTGACGCGCGGGCTCCAACAAAGGTTCGGCCCCGAGCGCGTATTCGACACCCCGTTAGCCGAGGCATCGATCGTCGGTGCCTCGCTCGGCCTTGCGCTCGGTGACATGGTGCCGGTCGCCGAGATTCAGTTCCTCGGCTTCACCCACCAGGCCTTTCATCAACTCGGACCGCAACTCGGGCGGTATCGCTTCCGGTCGCGCGGACGCTTCCACGCCCAGGTAACCATCCGCGCGCCGTTCGGCGGGGGCTCCCGGACCCCCGAACACCACCCCGACGCACTCGAGGCTCAGCTCGCTCAAATGCCCGGCATCAAGGTCGTCTGCCCGGCTTTTCCCGCCGACGCGAAGGGCCTCCTTCTCAGTGCAATCCGCGATCCCGACCCCGTCCTTTTCCTCGAGCCGGAGAAGCTCTACCGTTCGGTCAGCGCCCCGGTCCCCGAGGGCGACTACACGACGCCATTTGGCTCCGCGCAGCTCGTCCGCCAGGGAACCGATCTGACGCTCGTCGGATGGAGCGCCGGCGTCCATTTGTGCCTGGCGGCTGCCGAGACTCTGGCCGTCGGGGGTGCATCCATCGCCGTCCTCGACCTCCGATCGATTGTGCCGCTCGACGTCGATGCCCTGGTCGACGCCGCGAAGGAGACCGGCAAGGTAATCGTCGTCCAGGAGGCGCCGCTCACCGGCGGTTTTGGCGCCGAGGTGGCTGCCACCATCCAGGGGGAGGCGTTCGAGTCTCTCGACGCGCCTGTCCGGCGCATCGCTGCTCCGGACACGCCATACCCTCCGGGCGCGCTCGAAGACCACTATCTGCCGTCCCCGCAGCGCCTGCTCGAGGCCGCCCGGGAGATGCTTGGATATTGATGAAGCCCGACCAGATCATCGAGGCGTTGCGACTGATGCTGCTGTCCCGCGCCCTTGACGAGTTCTGCATCAAGCTCCAGCGCAGAAACCGGCTGGGCGTTTACGCGCCGGTCCATGGGCAAGAAGCGGCCGTCGTCGGGTCAGCGATGGCGCTCGACCCCGCCGATGACTGGATGATTCCAGCGTCGCGCGAACAGCCGGCCATGCTGCGTCATGGTCTACCGCTGGAGAACCTCCTCGCCACCTATACGGGCAAGGTGGACCACGGCCGTATCCCCAGCGACGTGAAGCTGCTGCTCCGGCAGCAGGCGATCGCCGCCCAGCTGCCCCACGCCGTCGGCCTCGCCTGGGCGCTCAAGCTCCGAGGTCTGGCGGCGGTAGCTCTCGTCTACTTTGGCGATGGCGCCGCCTCGGAGGGCGACTTCCACGAGGCCGCCAACCTGGCGGGCGTACAGAACGTCCCGCTGATTTTCTTCCTCATCAACAACCGTTGGGCCATCTCGACGCCGGTGTCCAAGCAGACGGCGGCGGAGGATCTCTCTGTGCGCGCCGCCGGCTACGGCTTCGAGGGTTTGAGAGTGGATGGCGACGACCTTTTCGCCGTTTACGAGGCGACCCGCGAGGCGGTCGCGCGGGCGCGAGCTGGTGGGGGTCCGACTCTGATCGAGGCGTGTACATACCGGGTTGGGTTCCACAACACGTCGGATAACCCACGTGAGTACCGGGACGAGGCCGAGGTCGCTGCCGCGGAGGCCAATGATCCAATCGAGCGGGTTCGGCGTTATGCGACGGCCGCAGGGATCTGGTCCGGTGAGGAAGAAGCGAGGATTAGCCTCGAAATTTCCACCGAGCTGAACGCCACCTACAGGAAGGTCGCCAGCCTTCCGCGGCCGGGGCCGAATGCGATCTTCGAGCACGTGTACGAGGAGCAGCCGACGAGGGTCCGTCGTCAACGCGACACCCTGCTAAATCAACTCCCGGAGCCCGACGACGCAGGGTGAATCAGAAAGGTGGGTTCGGTCGGCTCGATGCGCTCATCATCTCCGAGGCCCGCGACGTTCTGTACCGTTCGCCACAGCCATGATGCGAGAGCAAAGTCGCAGATCGATGCC
>WHSV01000019.1 GCA_009379915.1 Actinomycetota bacterium
CACAAAAGGCACGAGGTTTGGGGGCTCGGGGTGTCTCGAGGTCGTTAGGGAACTCGGCTAACCCTCCAGGCGCTCGGGGAGGTCGGCCCCCATCGCGTGGTAGCCACCGTCGACGTGGATGATCTCGCCCGTGATCCGCGACGACCAGTCCGAGAGCAAGAACGCCACCGTGCGGCCCACGGGCTCCGGGTTCGTGACGTCCCACTCGAGCGGTGACTTCTTGGACCACGCCGCGGCGAGCTCATTGAAGCCGGGGATCGCCTTGGCCGCCATCGTCCTGAGGGGGCCGGCAGATACGCAGTTGACCCTGATCCCATCGGCGCCGAGGTAGCGGGCGAGGTAGCGGGTTATCGCCTCGAGCGCCGCCTTGCTGACACCCATCCAGTCGTAGATGGGCCAGGCGACGGTCGCGTCGAAGTCCAGGCTCACGATCGAGCCTCCCGAGCTCATCAGAGGGCGAAACCCTTTCGTCAGCGACTTCAGCGAGTACGCGCTGGTCTGATACGCAGTCTGGACGCTGTCCCAGGGCGTCTCCATGAACGAGCCGCCGAGAGCGTCCGGCGGGGCGAAGGCGATCGCATGAAGGAAGCCGTCGAGCGATCCCCAGCGGGACTGAATCTCAGTCGCCACCGCTGCTATCTGTTCGTCGTTGTTGGCGTCGAGCTCGAGCACGTCGACCTTGGCCGGCAGCTCGCGCGCGGTGCGCTCGGTCAAGGACATCGCCCTGCCAAAGCTGGTGAGCAGCACCTCCGCTCCCTGCTCCTGCGCGACCTTCGCCGCCGAAAAAGCGATGCTCTGGCGCGTCAGGACGCCCGTGATGAGTAGTTTCTTGTTCTCCAACAACATTTTGAAGCGCACCCTCCTCGAAAACTCCGTCGGGTAGTGCTACACGATCGTCGAGACGATCACTACGCCCGCAAAGTATGCCCTTTGACCCCTGGCCCATACCACCGGAGGGTCAGCGAATCAGTGAGAGGAGTTGCTCCGCCCGGGCGATGGTGGCCCCCAAAGCAATGCACTTTGCCTGAAGCTCCCGGTCGTTCGTGACGACGATCACCGGGTAGTTCGGCCGCTCCTCGAGCAGGGCCACGAGGTGGTCGTCCGCTATCTCGGGCGGTCTCGAGTAGGCCACCGCGACGGTGCGACGTTTACGTCTCACCGATACCGGCTCGATGAGCGCGCCGTCGAAGACGATCGTGCTCGGCACCCCCCTCATCCTGGCCAAACGATCGATCTCGTCGACCAGACGGTTGCGTTGGTGCTCGAGGCTGAGATCCCCGAAGCCTCCCTCGGTTTTGCTCACGTTGTACCCGTCGATCAGGAGAGAGACGTTGGGCTCCTTCAGCCACAGGTCCAGCGTCTCGCGCGATTCGGCCAGCAGTCCCTTCGGAACCTGAAGCGGTGTGCGGATCTCCGGCGCTCTGGGTTGCGCGACGGATGGCGCTCGGCGAGGCCGGCCGGCGACGCTCGCATCGGAGAGCGCACGCGTCAGCCGGGCGATCTCCCTGCGAAGAGACCTTGTTTCGGCTCTCGACTCGTCGCTTGCCGCCCTTGCCTTCTCGGCCTCTCGCTGCGCCCGACGCTCACGGCGTTCGAGCGCGCCCGTCACCCGGCTCGTCTCCATCCCGGCGACCTCGAGCTCGGCTCTCGCCTGCCTCAATTCGGCTCGGGTGGCCGTAAGAGCGCGTTCGAGTTCCTCGACCTTCCTCGCGCTCTCGGCGAGCTCGGCGCGGGCCGCGGCCTTCACCCTCCGGGCCTCCTCGCGCGCGACCTTGACCCTTCGCCGCTCGCGCTCGAGCTCTTTTTCGACATCCCGTCCGGTCTCCGTTTCCGCCTGATCTGACACCTCCGACATGGCTGCGAGTCGAGCCTCCCAGCCCTCCGCGCGTTCGAGGGCGATCCGGAGCACGTTCTCATGGCGCTTGGACGGCCGCAGCTCGCCCTCATCCAGAGCCTGAAGGACCAGCTTGCGCTGCGTCTCGTCCTCGAGCATCTCGAGCAGCTCGTCTCCGTGACGGGCCAGCGCCTTCGGCCTGAAACCCTTGATCCGGCGTAGGTTCTTGGGCAGATCGAGAGTCGCCGCGCGCCCAACGTAGGCACCCAGCGTGTCTACGAGAGCGGCTCGAATGTCCGGTGGAAGGACCATTGGCCTAGACGGCCGAAGCGGCCCGCAAGGCCGCCCGTTCCGCCTCGTCGACGCCGGCCTCTTCGAGAACCTCGTCGGTGTGCTCGCCGAGGCCCGGAGCGGGGCGGCGTAACAGGTCCGAGGTCATCGAGCGCAGCTTGATGGGGTTGCCGACCTGCTTGAGGGACCCGGCCCCCGCGACCTTCGCCTCGATCACCATCGCCCGGTGCCGGACCTGTTCATCGGCGAACGTCTCCGCGAAATCGTTCACCGGCCCGACGCAAACGTCCAACCCGTCGAAGTGCTCCATCCACTCCGCCCTCGTCTTCGTCGCAAAGAGCGCCTCGAGCTCGGCGAGAACCTCGACACGGCGAGGACCGGTCGCGAACCCGTCGTCGAGAAGGCCGGCCCGGTCGATTGACTCGCACAGCGCGGCCCAGAAGCGCGGTTCGAGTGCGGCGACGGTCAGCCAGCCGTCGGCGGCCCGATAGACCCGGTAGCAGGGAAACGCTCCCGACAGGGTCATCAGCTCGCGCTGCGGGACGGTGCCGGAGGCGAAGAACTCGGCCGCATGGATGGACGACCACGAGACCGCTCCGTCCAACATCGAGACGTCGCAGAAGTCGCCCCGGCCGGTGACGCCCCGATGCACGAGCGCGGCGAGCACCGCTATCACCGCGGACATGCCCCCGCCCGCGAGGTCTCCGATCTGGACTCCGGGGAGTACGGGACGCCCGCCCTCCGCGCCGATGACCGACAACAGCCCCGCGTAGCCGATGTAATTGGCGTCGTGTCCCGCGACCTGAGCGCGCGGCCCGTCCTGGCCGTAGCCGGAGATGGCGCAGTAGACGAGCTTCGGATTACGTTCGCTGAGATCGTCGTATCCAACGCCGAGCCGGTCCAGGACGCCCGGACGAAAAGACTCGATGAGCACGTCGTAGCTCTCGACGAGACTCATCAACAACGCACGTCCCTCCGACCTTTTCAGGTTGACGGTCATGGACCGCTTGTTGCGGTTTAGCGCGGTGTGTGCGGCCGAGTGCTCGCCCACCATCGGCGGAGACCAGCGTATGTAATCACCTTTTCCCGGCTGCTCGACCTTGACCACGTCGGCTCCGAGATCCGCCATGAGCAGCGTCGCGTAACCACCGGGCAACAGCCGAGTGAGGTCGAGGACCCTTACTCCTTCTAGCGGGTCGCCCACTATCCGGCGGGTTCCGATGCGCGGTCCGTTGTTCCTGCGGTCCCGCCCGAGCCGGCCCCGCGCTGTTCCTGCGGTCCCGCCGAGCCGGCCCCGCGCTGTTCCTGCGGTCCCGCCGAGCCGGCCCCGCGCTGTTCCTGCGGTCCCGCCGAGCCGGCCCCGCGGGTGATCGAATCAGACGAGCCACACCACCGGCACACGACCTTCTCGATGTTGCTGTCGAGGACTTCTTCCTCCTCGACGTCGAGCCGGCCCCCCAGTGAATAGTGGTGAAACGCGCGCACGCGTTTCGTCTCGAAGATGTCGAAGCGGGTCTTGTTGCCGCACGCGTTGCAGCGATAGCTCATTCGTCGTCCGCCTTCATCACCAAGGAGAACACGACCGTATCGTCCGTGACCGAGCCGAACGCGTGCGCGTCCTGGTAGATGGCTCTGGTCAATTGTGTGGCGGGAAGGCTCGAGTTGCGACTCAAGGACTCCGCCACTCGCTCCACGCCGTACAGCTCGCCTTCGTCACTGCGGGTTTCGATGAGCCCGTCGGTGTAGGCCACGAGGACGTCGCCCGGCTCCAGGTCGATCGCCGCTTCTACGAACCTTTGATTCTCGAACGCACCCACGATGCTGCCGTCGGCTCTCACTTCCTCGGTCTCCTGAGTGCGCGCTCGGTAAAGCAGCGGCTCGGGATGACCACCATCCGCGAAGGTCAGCACTTGCATACGCGGGTCGTACACGCCGTAGAACATGGTGGTGAACTTGTCCTCGGCGAGTCCCTTGCACAGCGCGTTGTTGAGGTGAAACAGAACCGACGCCGGGCTCGGATTACGCATCGCGAAAGCGCGCAGCATGTACTTCGCCATCGCCGTTTGCGCGGCCGCCTCGGCCCCCTTGCCGGATACGTCGCCCACGACGATGGCCACGCTTCCATCGGTAAGGTTGAACGCGTCGTAGAAGTCTCCCCCCACATCCGCTTCGCTGCCGGCCGACTCGTAGGTCGCGTGAATCTCGTAGGTGTCACTGCTCGGTATGTCGGTGCTCAGCAGTCCGGCCTGCAGGCTGCGGGCCACTCGTCGCTGGCGTTCGTAGCGCTGCGCGTTAGCCACGGCCGAGGCCGATTGTGCCACCATGACGCTCAGGGCCTGGCTCTCATCGGGCCCGAGCGAGATCACCCTGTCGAAAGTCACCACGACGGCGCCCAAGAGCGCCGACTCGGAGCCGGGGATCACGGTGCCGACCGCGCTGAGCGGCCCCTCGTCCACGCCCAGGTGCGATCGCAAGTCGCGGACCGTGACCGTGCGGCCCTCGAACAGCTCCCCCCAAGCCTCATCGTCCGGGGAAATCCTCCCCAGGGTGTCGTAGATGCTGTGGTCCGGGCCCGCTCCGCCGGCCGCCACGAACTCCCCCGAGTCACCGTTTCTGAAGTAGAGAAGCGCCCCGTTGCCGCCCAACAGTTCCATCGCTCCGGCCGCTATTTCGCGCGTTACCGCCGCCAGCCGCAGGGGGCCGCCGACGCGCAGCCCGATGCCTCGCAGAGCCTGGAGCAGGCCGAACCGCCGGGCATTGGCCAGCGCGACCCCCATCTGGCGCGCGATGCCGCGGGCGAGCGCTACCTCCTTGGGCCCGAAGCGCTGGGCCTCGGAGAACTCGATTCCCAGGCCCCCGAAATCCTGGCCCCAGCGCAACAGTGGAATTCCTATGAACGCCCGCACGTCGGAGGCGAGCGCCTCCGCGAGGAGGGGCCGGCCGTCGGTCGCGACGTCCTCGATCAGCTCCGGCTGCCGCTTGGCCAGGGCGTGGAGCAGAAGCGGCAATCCGTCTCTCTCACGAGCGTCGATGTCCGGGGCCTCGGAGCCGTCCCCGGCGGCGGGCTCATCGCCGAAGCGACTCAGAACGCGGAAGTCTCCGGCCTCGAGGTCCCAGGTTGCGGCGAAGGAGCGATCGGCCCCGAACAGCTCGCGCGCGATGCGAACCCCCTTGTCCAGGGTCTCCTCCACGGTACGAACCTCGGCGAGCGCCCCGGACAGGCCGAGCAGAACGTGGGCGACCTCGGAGTCCTCCCGCAGCGACTCGAGGGTCCGCTCCAGTTCTTCGATGCGCTCTTGCTCCCTGCCCGTCGCGTCCATGCGCTCGGACTCCCTGACCATCGGGCAACTCTAAAACGGGAGCCCGATGCTCGAACCGGACGCTTGACCCGGACGCTTGAACCGGATGCTTGCTATAGCGAACATATGTTCGTATCGTGAGTCGATGTCGGCCTCCGCCCGCGTGCCCCTCGGCGTGCAAAGCAGTTTCGAGGATCTCGGGACCGCCCTGTCCGACGTGACCTTCTGCATCGTGGACCTCGAGACCACCGGGGGCTCCCCCGAGCAGCACGCGATCACGGAGATCGGAGCGGTGAAGGTCCGCAGGGGGGAGTTCGAGGGAACGCTCCAGACGCTCGTGGACCCCGGCGTATCGGTACCGGCTTTCGTGCGGCTTCTGACCGGCATCAGCGACGACATGCTCACCGACGCGCCCTCGATCGATGCGGTGTTACCGACTTTTCTCGAGTTCGCCCGCAACACGGTGCTCGTGGCCCACAACGCCGGGTTCGACATCGGCTTCCTCAACGCGGCCTGCGAACGACTCGGGTACGAACCCCTCGAGCAGAGGGTCGTGGACACCGCAGGACTGGCTCGCCGAGTGCTCGGCGGAGAGGTTGCGAACCGCAAACTCGAGACACTGGCCAGGCACTTTCGCTGTCCCCACAAGCCGGCCCACCGCGCGCTGTCGGACGCGCTCGCAACCACCGACGTACTGCATCACCTGATCGAACGACTCGCAGGTTTCGGAGTGACGACGCTCGAAGACCTGCTGGCTGCGTCGTTCACGAAGATGGACGGGACGTTCGCCAAGATCACCCTGGCCGACGATGTGCCGAGCGCAATGGGTGTCTACCGCTTCCTGGGAGCCAACGACGAGACACTCTACGTCGGTAAAGCGACGGACCTACGGACACGTGTGCGCTCCTACTTCTACGGAGATCAGCGAGCGCGCATGCGTGATCTCCTGCGCGAGACACAGAGAATCGAGTGCGACGTGCATCGCACGATGCTCGAAGCCGAAATCGCCGAGGCGCGCGCCATTGCCCTCGAGACTCCCCCCTACAACCGCGCCGGCAAGAGCAGCGGCACCTGGTACCTCAAGGTGGTTCTACGAGGACGATCTCCGCGCGTCGCCAGCGCGCGCTCCCCCAAAGAGGACGGGAGCATCTACGTCGGTCCGTTTTCCGCGCGCGACGTACGAGGTTTGATCGACTGCCTGCGCGACTCGGGGCCGGTTCATCGCTGCGCCGATCCCGCTCGATGCAACGGTTGCGCGTTCGCGCAGATGAACGCGTGCAGCGGCGCGTCGCGCTCGCACCGATCCGAGATGGCGCGCGTGGCCCTGGGCCTGCAAACCGATCCCGACCTCATCCTCGCTCCTCTGCACCGCCGGATGCTCAGGCTGGCCTACGAGGAGCGCTTCGAGGAGGCCACAGAGCTGCGCCGGCGCGCCGCGGCGTTCGAACGATCGCTCGCCAATCACCTGCAGGCGCTGGCCCTCATCGACGCGGGCGAGCTCCTAATCGAGTCGAACGGCAGGGCTCTGCTCATCCGGCGGGGTCAGCTCGTCGCGGCGATCGACCGGACCGACGACGAGGACACGACGCTCGCCCGGCTCCGGAGCAACGCCCTCATGTTCGACGACGCCCGGTCCTGGATGACGATGTCGGTCAGGCGCGAGGCGCGCGTCATCAGCTCGTGGCTGAACCGCAACGCGCGCGACACGCGCCTACTCCATGCGACCAGAGGTTGGTCCTTACCCGCGGCAGCGCGTCCGCGCAACCGCTTCGCAGTGCGCGAGCCGCGTTAGACGGCCGTGCGTACCCGCTCGACGCCGTCGAGCAGCCCCCAGATGGCCTCGGCCCCCGCGCGTGCTCCCATTTCGGCTTCGGCGAGGCTCTGATCGTCACCGGCTACCTCTCCAATTACTTCCGCAAGCTCGTGCGCGTGCTCGACGTCGAGCTCACCGTGCAGCACGAAGTAGTCGGTTGCCGAGCCTTCGACTCCGTAGAACGAGCGCAGTCCCTCGACCTTGGTGGCTGCGACCTCGGGGGTCTGCGACTCGTAGCCGTAGATCATCCCGAGCCCGAACGCGACCGAACGGTCCCTCGTGCCCTCGATGAACGCGTCGACGCAGGCTGCCGTCTCGGGCTCGATGTCGGCGCCGTCGAGCTCCGACGCGCTGCGCCCGAGACCCTCGGCGAACGTCTGCCACAGACCCGCGTGGTCGCCTTCGATCTCGTCCGCGAGATTGCCCTCGAGGCTCTTGCGCGCGGGCGACTCGGGAAGACGTCCCGCGAGGCGGCGAAGGTAGGTGGGAAAGGTCTCGACCTGGCGCCAGTACTGGGTGGAGTAGAAGCCGAGGTCGTCGAGGGTCAGCTCTCCGGCCGCCCACGCCCGGTAGAAGGGGTGTTCGAGAAGCCTGCGGCCCGCCGACGCCCGGTCGAGGCGTTGGGTGATGTGATCTAGAGCGTCACCGCTCATCTGCTTTACCTCCCGCGAAGGAATCCGAGCAGTGACCTTAGCAAGTCGATCAAGAGGGATGCCGAATCCCCGACCTTTTCCCTTTCAAACCCTCCCTTTCACACCCTTCCTTCAAACCACCGTCATCCCAGACCCCTCATGGGGGTCCAGCGTGACGACGGTCTGACGAGGTCCTCGCTCTACGGACGCAACGAGCGAGACGTTTCGATCAGAAGCTCCAGCGATCCGGTCGCGTCGCCCGAGTCGACGGCCCGTGCTGCTCTCTCGAGGCCGTCGGTCAGGTCGTCCGCGGTGCCCGCCGCCAGCAGCCCCGCGGCCGCATTCAGCAGCACGATGTCCCGCCGCGGGCCGCCCTCGCCGGACATGACTTTGCGGATGTGGGCGGCGTTCTGGGGGGCCGTGCCCCCGGAGACCGCATCGAGATCGGCCCGATCCAGCCCGAGCTCGACCGGATCGATCGTCCACCGGTGGAGCTCGCCGTCGCGTAGCTCGACCACGTCGGACGGGCCGGAGGTCGCCAGCTCGTCGAGCCCATGGTGACCGTGAAACGCGATCACGCGCGCGCTCCCCAGCCGGCCCAGAGTGGACACCATCTTCTCGATCATCCGGGGGTCCGCAACCCCGAGGGCCTGGCGGGTTGCGCCGGCCGGGTTCGTGAGGGGGCCGAGGAAGTTGAAGATCGTGGCGACTCCGAGATCGCGGCGCGGCGTCGCAGCGTGGCGCATGGCGGGATGGAAGACCGGAGCGAAACAGAAGCCGATGCCCGCCTTGTCGATGCAGGCCGCGACGCCCTCGGGTGGGAGGTCGATCGCGACCCCCAACGCCTCGAGCACGTCGGCGCTCCCGCAGCGCGACGACGCGGCCCGGTTTCCGTGCTTCGCCACCACCGCACCCGCTCCCGCGCAGACGATGGCAGCAGCGGTCGAGACGTTGAACGTGCCGGTCCGGTCTCCGCCCGTGCCGCAGGTGTCCAGCACCTCGCCGTCGACCTCTACCGTTCGGCCATAGGACCGCATCGTGCGCACCATGCCGGCGATCTCGTCCACCGACTCACCCTTGGAGCGCAGAGCGACCACGAACCCGGCGATCTGCGCCGGGGTGGCCGCGCCCTCCATGATCTCGGTCATGGCCTCGGAGCTGGCCTGCTCGGTGAGCGAGTCGCCCCTCATCAGCTTCGAGATCAGGTGCCCCCACGAGAACTGGCTGCCCGCGTCCATCGCCCCAGCTTAGTGGTCCGCACCATGAGTAAGGTTCCGTTTTGGCGCGTCTGTATTTGTGGTGCGGGCCACCTTAGTGGCGATCAGTGGGCGCCGCTCGCCTGCACCTCCGCCATGCGCTTTCTGAGGTAACGCCGCTCCGCCTCGCCCGGCCCGCACGAGAGCGCGCGCTCGTAGGCGGCGAGCGCGTCGGTGCCGCGTCCGAGCCGCCTCAGTAGTTCCCGGTCGCGGGGCTCCATCTTCACCTAGAAGACGAGCCTTCACCTAGAAGACGAGCGGGCGACAGATGGATCGACAGGTCCCCGAGGTTTTCTTGTCAGGAAAGGAGACCGGCGAAGGACCGGGCGTAGATCGCCGCGCAGGCCTCGAGCTCGTCGAGGGAGATGTGCTCGGTGGCCGTGTGAGCGGCCGCGATGTCTCCGGGGCCGAGCACGATCGTCTGCGCGCCGATCTCGGCCATGAAGCGGGCATCCGATGCCCCGCGGAAACCGACCAGCTCGGCGGGCTTGTGCGTGACCTCCGCGATCGCGTCCGAGACCGTGGCGACGAGCTTGCTCGCGGGGTCCACCTCGAACGGCATGCCGGCGAACATCAGCTCGACCGTCGCGCTGAGCTCCGGATAACGGTCCTTGGCCAGCTCGACCGCGGCCTCGAGCTGGGCGATCAGGTCCTCCGGAGTCTCGCCCGGGATACTCCGGCGATCGATCTCGACCGTGCAAGACGCGGGAATGATGTTGACCTTCTCGCCCCCGCTGATGGTGCCGACGTTGAGGCTCGGCCCGCCGAGCACCTCGTGGGTGATGTCCGGCACCGTGTCCTCGAGGCGCCGCACGACCTCGCTCATGTAATTGATGGCGTTGCGCCCGCGCTCGGGGGCCGAGCCGTGGCCCGCGAGCCCGTGCGTCGTGAGACGGATCCAGTTCGCTCCCCGCTGCGCCCGGACCAGTCGAAGAGCGGTCGGCTCTCCGACGATGGCCAGGTCGGGCCGGACGATGCCCCGCTCGACGAGCCAGCCGGCACCCTTGAACCCCATCGCCTCCTCGTCCGAGACGAACGCCAGCTCCAGAGTCCCTTTGAGCTTCGTGCCCGTCTCGAGCAGGACGTTGACGGCCTCCAGGGCGGCGGCGCACGGGCCCTTGGCGTCGGCGGTCCCACGCCCGTGCATCACGCCGTCGGCGACGTGGGCCGAATACGGATCCCGCTCCCACAGGGCCGGGTTTCCGGCCGGGACGACGTCGATGTGACTGCAGTAGGTGAGCACCGGGGCGTTGCCGGTCCCCGTGCGGGCGATGACGTTGGGCCGGCCGGGCTCGGCCTCGTGAACTTCCACGTCGAGACCGAGGTCTCTACAGTAGGACTCGGTCAGGGCTCCGGCGGCGGCCTCGTCTCCGGGTGGGTTCTCCGACCGGGTTCGGACGAGTTCGGCCAAGCGTCCGACGAGACGGTCGCGGTCGACCGAGGCCGTGGATTGTTCGCCCGGTGCGCTCATGCTCTGTAAGGATGGTGACGATCATGACCGGCTACCAACTGTTTCTCCTTCTAGTGATCATCATCTGGCCTTTCGCCATCGGCGCCCTGCTCTTCTCGATGAGCAGGATAGAGAACTGGATCGGGCGCATGGACGCGGCGACGCCCGAGGAGGCCGGTCTCGAGCCCGTGGCCGGAGGGGAGCGCGAGGTCAGGATCGTCTTCGGCGACCGGGTCGTGGGTGAGGGAGAGCCCCAGGACGGAGGCCGAGTCGACACGGACGAGACTACGGCCGCCCAGCCGCACGGCTAGGCCAGGGCGATGCATTCGACCTCGACCCGGGCCCCCTTGGGCAGCGCCGCGACGGCGACGGTTGCGCGCGCCGGTACGTCTCCGGTGAAGAACTCGGCGTAGACCTCGTTGAACTCGCCGAAGTCGCCCATGTCTATCAGGAAAGCGGTGACCTTGACCGCGCTGTCGAGGCTCGAGCCGGCCTCGGCGAGGACCGCCTGCAGGTTGGTGAGGCACTGCCGCGTCTGGTCGGCGACCGACCCCGTGGTCCTGTCGCCGCCGCCGGGGGTCAGCGCGATCTGACCGGAGCAGAACACCAGCCCGTTGGCGCTGACCGCCTGGCTGTAGGCTCCCACCGCCTCCGGAGCGTCCGAGGTCTGAATCACCGTCTTGGTCACCTGACTTTTCCCCCTTGAGTCGAGCCGATCGTGCCGTGGATGCTAAGCGCGCCTAGCGCTACTTGGGTGTCCGGTGCGGGGCCGGGCCCCCGCCTAGAGCGACGGGGGCCCGCAGGTCCCGGAAGCAGGCCTGTAAGCCGGGTTCTGTACTCGCTCCAAAAAGGGCGAGCGGTGACCATCCATCTGGGACGACCGTTGCCGGCCGCCTCGTGCGGCCTACCCGGAGGTGCCTTGCGGCGGACGAGCAGCCCGCGCCTCCTGCTTGGCCTTGCTCCGAACGGGGTTTGCCGAGCCGCCGCGGTCGCCCGCGGCGCTGGTGAGCTCTTACCTCACCGTTTCACCCTTACCCGGAGCCGAAGCTCCCGGCGGTTTGCTTTCTGTGGCACTTTCCGCGGATCTCTCCGCCTGGGATTTTCCCCAGCGTCCTGCTCTGCGGAGCCCGGACTTTCCTCGACCCGCCTCTCGGCGAGCCGCGGTCACCCGGCCTGCTTCCTCACCCATTATCAACCGCGCGGACGACGAGGTTCATCCTGCATGCGGCCCGGCCGAGCGCCCCGAGCAGAGGCCGCCCGAGCAGGATCACGAGGGCCGCGTTGCCCACGGCCCGAAACGCGTCCCAGCCGAGCGAGGTGACCGCGTAGAAGCGGAGGTAACGGCCGAGGTTGGCCGCCCCGCCCAACTCGGGGGGCCCAGCCGATGCTGCTGGTCCCCGCCGCGTAGGGCCAGAACCAGAGGTTGATGATGGCCCCGAAGGCAAACCCGCTCACCACCCCGTAGGCCGCCAGCCACGCGAGCCTCCCCCGCCGGCTCCCGCCCCCTGCCTTTCTTGCGGTCCGGCCGAGGCCGCCCCGCGGCAGCCGTCCGGCCCCCATCCCGACCCATCCCACCGCGACCATCTGGAACGGCAGCCAGGGGCCGAGGCCGCCGACGAACAACCCGGACGCGAACGTGCCGATCGTGCCGAGCACGAACCCGAAGCGCGCTCCGAACGCGTTCCCCCGACCAGCACGACGATGAACATCGCGGAGAACCCGGCGATGAATCCCGGCAAGCGCAGCGCCACCATCGCGGCCCCCAGGACGCCGATGAGCGCGACCGCCTTGGGCCCCATGCCTCCTTGGCCCGGCTGCAGAAACAGAACCGCGCCCAGGCACCCGAGGAGCATCACCAGGATCACCGGCGCGTCCAGCGCGTGCGCCCGCTCGCCGCCGACCGCGGCCGGTAGCGCGAAGGGCCAGAAGAACGCACCGAGCCCGACCAGGTTCGCCGCCACCAGGGCGGCGTTCTGCAGGGCGTTCGAGGTGGCTCTCGACCGTCTCCGGTCACGTCGAGGATTCCGGCCGGTCGCTTCACGGACACCACCTCTTGCGGAGATACCGCCGGACATGCCTGCCGCCGCCGCCTGTTCCGGCGTGAGCCCGGCGGCGGTGCGCGCCCCGCTCTGGTTCGTGACGGCCGCTGCGGGCACGACCGACAGCGCGACGGCGGCGATCACCGCGCACGCAAGCAGCCTGACCCCTCTCGAGACATGGCCCACTCCTCTCTCCGGTCCTCGCCGGAAACGATTCGACCCCTCGACAGGACGAGGGTCGGCGACGGAGTGGTCCGTGGCTCGCGATCCTCTGCCTCGAAGGTATCGAGCCCAACGACGCGAGGGTGACCTGGCTCGTGCGAACGACGTTCGCACCTACAGTTGCGGGACAGCGCCGGAATTAGACCGGACTTCCCCCAGCGCATCGCGTGGGTATTGACTTGTCAGCCGCCCGAGCGTGCATCTCGGGTCACGGCCTGAGGTAGCCATCCGACAGAAAAAGTTTGAACCGGTCGTATTCGCCGAGCCGGAAGGCCACCCAGAACCAGGCCAAGATGGCCACACCGATCAGCTCGCCTCCCCACGTCGTCAGATGCGCGATCGGGTCGAGAAAGAGATCCCAGGTGTAGGGCTCGCTCGGGGTCGACGAGAACCCGGTGCCGAAGGCCGGCCACAGAAACGTCTCCGGCGCGGCCCACATCCCGTCCGCCACCAGGTGGAGGAGCCACCCCACGCCGATGCCGAACAGGGACTGCCTCTGGTCACCGCTGAACGCGAGGATGATCAGCACCGTGACCGCGATCGCGGTGAATACCGAGTGGGCAATCCATCGCCCCGCCGGACCCTCGAAGAAGAAGAGCCCGAGCCCCCCGTCGACGAAGTCGGGCAGGACGGCTCCGATCAGGATCATCCGGTAGTCGATGCGGCGGCGGCCCAGCGTGACGTAGACGATGAGGGTCGCGATCCCCAGGTGCCAGAGGAGCATCCCGCTTCAGTCGAGCAACGAGGTCTGGCCGGGCCCCGGCTTGGGACGGCCGTCGTCCTCCTCGTCGGGCGGCATCCACTGGGCACCCAACTCCCCGACTTGCGCCGCGTCGAGGGCCTGGTTGACGAGCTTGTCGGCGTCGGAGTTCTTCCCTCTGGCGACGTGCTCGAGCTTCGCCGACCGGAAGCGGTTGAGCAGGCGCTTCGCCTCAACAGCGAGGCCTCGGAGCACGTCGGACTTGATCTTCCACTCGCCGTTCAGCTGACGCACTACGAGCTTCGAGTCGAGCTTGACCTCGAGGTCCGTCACGCCGCGCGCGTGCGCCAGTTTGAGTCCTTCGATCACGGCCGTGTACTCGGCGACGTTATTAGTCGTCTCGCCGATGGAGCGGGATATCGTGTCGAGCTCGGCACCCTCCGAGTCCCGGAGGAGGACGCCGATCGCGGCCGGTCCCGGGTTTCCGCGCGCGCCTCCGTCGGCATGCAGGGTGGCCGGCACGATTAGGGCCTCGTCACGTAACGACGAGGATTCGACGGCAGTTGTCGCAACGCTGAAGTCCGCCCTCGGCTCGCACCCTCTCGGACTCCTTATTGGACAGCTTCGTGTGACAGCCCTCGCAGGTGCCGCCGACTAGCGCGGCCGCTCCGACGCCACCCTTCTGCTCCCGGAGCCTCTCGTACAGCTTGAGGAGGCTCTCCGGGATGTCGGGCAAGATGGAACCGCGCTGCGCGCGGTGGCGCTCGAGCTCCGAATCGATCTCGTTCTTGATCGAGGCAACCCTCTCGCCGAGGTCCTTCGCCTGGACGGCGGTCGTCTCGCGCTCCGAGGCCAGCCGCTCCCAGGTCTCGGTCGCGGACTCGCCCTGAACCATGACCTCGAGCAGCGACTCCTCGAGATCGCTCTGCCTCCTCTTGAGGCTCGCGACCTCGGCCTGGAGGGCACTCAACTCCTTTGGATTTGCGACGCTCCCCGAGAACATCCGCTGCTCCTCACGGCCGGTCTTGTCCTCGAGCAGCTTGATCTCGCCCTCGAGGCGAGACTGCTCCCGGGCGATCTCGTCTCGCTGCTTGCCGGCGATATCGAGATCCGCCTCGAGCTCGGCAAGCGCGGCGTTCAGCTCCGCAAGCTGCTTGGCCTCTTCAAGATTCGCCCACCGAAGCTCGAGCTGTTTGACGGCGGTGTCCTCGGCCTGGAGGTCGAGAAGCCGCCCTAGCGCTTCGGGGGTGACATCATTCGGCATTCGACCGAGCGTATCACCGGGTCTTTCTGCGAAACTTAGGTAATCGACGAGACCACGGCACGCCAACCGATCGACGCACGGGGTGGGTAATGGAGAGCGGAGCGCAGACGTCCGCAACGCAGCGCCATCGGGAGGGAGACCTCCTCGAAGGGATTGCGCGCGGCGACCAGGCCGCGCTCAGGCAGCTTTACCGGGCCTTCGAAAGACCCCTCTACACGCTGGGAATCAGATGGCTACACGATCAGGCTCTATCCGAGGAACTGGTGCAGGAGGTGACCCTTCGCATCTGGCGGCGAGCGTCGAGCTTCGATCCGTCGAAGGGCGCCGCGAGCTCTTGGATCTTCGGAATTGCGCGCAATGTCGCCTCGGACCTGGGACGGGCACGGCAGCGCGTGCCCACTCCGGTAGGGGATCTGGTCGTCCCTACGGGCTCCGAGCCGTGGGACGAGGAGTCGTCCTGGCAGCAGTGGCAGGTCGCAACTGCCATCCAGAACCTGCCCGTCGAACAGCAGCGAATCATCCATCTGGCCTACGTGCTCCAGTTCACCCAGTCCGAGATCGCAAAGGCCCTCGACATCCCGCTCGGCACCGTGAAGACGCGCCTCTACCAGGGGCTCAGGGCACTGCGCCCGATGCTCTCCGAGCTCGGCATCACGGAGGGCGCTGACCGATGAGCGAGTGTGACTCGGTCGTGCCCGAACTTCCGGCGCTCATCACGGGCGAGGTCGACGAGAACCTGGGCGCGCATCTGGAAGCGCACCTCGCGCGTTGCCCGGACTGCCGGCGCGAGCTTCTCGAGATGCGAAGGCTGATAGGGCTCGTATCCCGGGCCCCCCTGGAGCACCGTCCACCCGAGCACCTGGAGAACGACGTCTTTGACTTCCTCGAAGTCGAGCCGGTTGCTCGGGCCGTTCGCAATGCCCCTCTCGAACACGAACCGCCCCCCGATCTCGAGCACAAAGCGTTGGAGCGAGTGGGTGTCGTGAGCTCGGGGCCCAGTAGGTGGCAGCGCGCCTCCGCGTACCTCGCTCCCGCGCTCGCCGCGTGCCTGCTGATCGTGGGCTTCCTCGCGCTGACAAACGATGACGAAGCAGCGGAGGACGGCGCACCTCCGGGCGAGACGCTTACCCGACTGACCTTCGCTCCGCCCTCGGCCGACCCTTCCTGGACGCCGATCGAGGGAGCGATCGTCGAACACGATGACGGGACCTTCGAAGTAACCGTCGACTTCGACGACTACCCCGAGGTCTCGGGCGAGAAGAACTGCCGGCTCGATCTCGTGGACGCGGACGGCGACAGCATCACCGTGGCGCGCTTCCAGATCTCGAAAGCCAACACCGACTGGTGGTCGGCGAGCTGGACGCTGCCCGGTGATCCCCGTGACTACGAGTCGCTCGAGATGTTCGTCGAGGACCGCTCAACGGGGGCCGAACGCTCCGTCCTGGAAGCACCGATCGACGAAGCCTGACTTATCGGGCCCGTCAGGTAGCGCTGGAAGGTCGGGCCCATGGCCAGTGCGACCGTTTCCGGGTGGGCCGAGGCGAGCGGCTCGAGCTTGATTATGTAACGCATGATCAATAGCCCGAAGACCTGGCTGGCCAGCAGCGTCATCCGCAGGTCCTGGTTGTCGCCGCGCGCCGCCTTCACGATGCGGCCGAGAATCTCGGTGGTGGCGAACTCGCGCACCATGGTCGCGGCCTGATCGTCGGACATCGCGGTTCGCACGATCGCCACGAGCGGCGCTCGATCCTCCTCCTGGTCCCACACGTTCAACATGAAACGGATCATTCGCTCGCCGAGATCCTCGGGATCACCCGTCGCGACGAGCCCTTCGATTATCTCGGCAGGATTGGCCGGCAGATCCATGGCATCGACGAACAGCTGCCGCTTGTTGCCGAAGTAGTGATGTACGAGCGCGGGGTCGACGCCCGCCGCGCGCGCAACCCTCCGGATCGTCGTCCCGTCGTAGCCGTTGTCGGCAAAGGCGCTCCTGGCCGCCGCAAGGATCTGCTCGCGCGCTCCGCTCGTGCCCGGACGTCTCCCGGACCTTCGACCCGCCTCCCGGCTCACGCGACGGCCAACTCTGCGAAGCGCCGTTCGAAGCTCTCGATTCGCTCGCTCCCCCGCACCGTGTCCCCGACGATCTCGTCCATGGTGCCGGCCAGTACGACCCGGCCACCGGCCATTACCACCAGCCGGTCGCACTGGTCTGCCTCCTCCATGTGGTGGGTGCTGACCAGAACGCCCGCGCCGGCTTCGGCCGAAGTCCGAATCGTCGTCCACAGGTCCGAGCGGGCGAGGACGTCGACGCCGGACGTGGGCTCGTCCAGCAGAAGCAGCTCCGGGTGGTGCGCCAGAGCGCCGAGAAAAGCCGTTCGCCTCCGCAGACCGAGCGACAGGTCGCGGACCAAGACGTCCTTCGATGGCGCGAGATCGCCAAGCGGGGGAGCCTCGACGCCGAACGCCCGCGCGGCGAACTCGAGGTTCTCGGCGACGGTCAGATCCTCGTACAGGCCGAGCCCCTGGGGGACGTAGCCGATGCGTTTGCGCGCATCCGGACTGATCGTTTCGCCGAACAACTCGACACTGCCTGCAGTCGGCCTGGTCAGGCCCAGAAGCATCTTCATCAGCGTCGTCTTCCCGGCGCCGTTCGATCCCAAGAGCCCGACCACTTCGCCGCGTGCGACGGTGAGGTCCACGTCCCTCACCGCGGTGAAGTCACCGAAATCCTTGCCCACTCCTCCCGCGCTCACGAGCGTCATGCCGCCACCCCACTCTCTCGTCTGCGAAGTGCGGCGACGATGACCGCGTCCTGGAGATCCGGTGTGACGGGTCGAACCGCCGGCGACTCGAATTCATCGAGCGACCACAGGCGCCAGCTCGCGCCGCGGCGCCACGCAAAGGGTGTGTCGGGGCGTGAGGTTGTCTCGCCCACCACTCCGCTGAAGCCCCCAACGAGCTCGTCCGGAGCTCCCTGCAACAGCACCGTCCCATCGTCGAGCACGCACACCGTGTCGCAGCGGCCCGCCTCGTCCAGGTAAGTGGTGGTCATCAGCACCGCGGTCTCGTCGCGCGCCGCCTCGCTCAGGAGTCCCCAAAGCTCCCTGCGACTCACCGGATCGATTCCCGTCGACGGTTCGTCGAGCACGAGCAGCCTCGGTCGGTGAACCAGGGCCATGGCGAGTCCGAGCTTCTGGCGCATTCCGCCCGAGAGGTTGCCGCCCAGGCGATCGCTCACATCCTCGAGCCCCGAGCGCTCGAGCAACTCGTCTCGCGCCATGCGGTAGTTGCCGCCGCGAACGCCGTAGGCGCCCGCGGCGAATCTCAGGTTCTCCTCGACCGTGAGATCGGGGTAGACGCCGGAGCTTGCCGGCAGGTACCCGACTTCATCGCCATCGGGGCGGTTGACGGCTCCCGACGATGCTGGCACGAGTCCGAGAAGGGATCGCAACAGCGTGGTCTTGCCGGAGCCGTCTCCCCCCGCCACACCGACCACGGAGCCCAAGTTCAGGGCCAGACTTACGTCTGCGAGTGCCTGCTTGCCGTCGTAGGCGACCGACACCCGATCGAGCCCCCAATTGGTATCGGTCATCGCGCACCCTCCTCAGCCTGCGGTCCGGCCGAGCCCGCCCCGCCTTGCTCCTGCGGTCCGGCCGAGCCCGCCCCGCCTTGCTCCTGCGGTCCGGCCGAGCCCGCCCCGCGGGCGACGGCTCGGGGCCGCCGCGACCGCTTGACCTTCGCCGGGGTCAGGTCGTGTCGGAAGCGGACGATCGCGAACGAAAAGATGACGAGGCCCAGCACCGCGAGCATCGTCAACGGGAACCAGAGGCCGGCGATCCCCTCGCCTCGCACCATCACCCCGCGCGAGATCTGAGTGAAGTAGGTCAGCGGCAGAAGGTAGGAAATCCAGCGGATGCTCGCCGCCATCGACGCGACCGGGAAGATCATTCCAGACAGCAGCACCTGTGGGAGCAGGGACATGAGCGCGAGCTGAATGGCTTGACCCTGGTTCTCGGACACGCTCGAGATCAACACGCCGAGCCCGAGCGTCACGAACAGGAAGAGCAGGGCGCCCAGACCGAGGAGCCACGCCGCGCCCTCGAAGGGAACGTCGAACAGCCAGGCTCCGACCCCGATGATGACCACGAGATCGATCGCCGCCACGAGGAAGTATGGGGCGACCTTGCCGACGAAAACGTCGCGCGGCCGAAACGGCATGACGGCGAGTTGCTCGAGCGTGCCCGACTGACGCTCGCGCACGACACCGAGGCTCGTGATCATGGTGCCTACGAAGATGAGGATCATCCCTGCGATCGCAGGAACCATGATGGCCGAGGTGTCGAGGTCCTCGTTGAAGAGGATCTCCGGGTCGGGAGCTCCGGGATTCTCTTGGACCCCGGGGATCTGCGAGAGGGCGGTCAGCGCCGAGCGAGCCGAGAAGAGCTCGGTTCCGTCGATGAGGATGGCTGACCCACCGGGCCCGGAGACCAGCGCGACCGCGGCGTCGCCGTTCCGCAGTTGTTCCACCGCATCCGACCGGTCCCAGCTCTGATTGGACTCGGTGACGTGGAACAACTCGGGAAGCTGCTCACTGGCGTCCCCCGGGCCCGCGACCACGGTGGGGATCTCGTCCACGTCGAAGCTCGCCGCGTAGCCGAACACCACCAGCAACAGCAGGGGCATCACGATCATCATGGCGAGCGTGCGGTGATCCCGGCGCACCTGCCTGAATTCCTTGAGAACCAGCGCCCACATCCGGGCCTCCTTCGGGTCCAGAGCTTATTTCAACGTGCGTTGAGTTCAACACTTGTTGAATTCCTTGTCAAGCCGGGTGAGCGAGGTCGGCTGGGCGAGGCCGCCGAGGGGAAAATGGACGGGACCGCGCCTGGTGGGTCTTAATCTGCGGCGCTATGGAGCAATGGCCCGGAATCCCCTATCCGCTCGGAGCCACCTGGGACGGCGGGGGAACCAACTTCGCGCTGTTCTCGGAGAACGCCACCGGCGTCGAGCTGTGCCTGTTCGACGATTTTGACGCCGAGACGCGTCTCGACGTGACCGAGGTCGACAGCTTCGTGTGGCACTGCTACCTGCCGGGGGTCGGACCCGGGCAGCGCTACGGCTACCGTGTCGACGGACCCTTTGCACCCGAGAGGGGACACCGGTTCAACCGTCACAAGCTGCTCCTCGACCCGTACGCGAAATCCATCGACGGTGACGTCGACTGGTCCGAGGAGGTCTTCGGCTACAGCTTCGACGCGGGTCACGAAGCGGATCTCACCTTCAACGAGTCGGACTCGGCCCCAGGGGTGCCGAAGTCGGTCGTCATCGATCCGACCTTCGACTGGGAGGGCGACGAGGCCCTGCGTACACCGTGGCACCGGACGGTCATCTACGAAACCCACGTCAAGGGTTTCACCTACACGAACCCCGCGATCCCCGACGAGATCAAGGGGACCTATGCGGGCCTCGCCCACCCCGCGTCCATCGAGCACCTGCAGTTGCTCGGCGTCACGGCGATCGAGCTCATGCCGGTACACCACTTCCTGCACTCGCAAACTCTGACCCACAAGGGTCTGCGCAATTACTGGGGTTACGACTCGATCGGATTCCTCGCTCCCCACGCGGGTTACAGCGCGTCGGGAGTGAAGGGGGAACAGGTTCCCGAGTTCAAGAGCATGGTCAAGACGATGCATGCGGCGGGTATCGAGGTCATCCTCGACGTCGTCTACAACCACACCGGAGAGGGCAACCACATGGGTCCGACGGTGAGCTTTCGCGGTATCGACAACGCCGCCTACTACCGGTTGCTCGACAAAGACAGGCGCTTCAACATGGACTTCACCGGGACGGGTAACTCGCTCAACGTGCGCCACCCCCAGGTGCTCAAGCTCATCATGGACAGCCTTCGTTACTGGGCCATTGAGATGCACGTCGACGGATTTCGTTTCGACCTCGCGTCGGCGCTCGCACGCGAGTTGTACGAGGTCGACAGGCTGAGCGCGTTCTTCGACATCATGCATCAGGACCCCGTGCTCTCGCAGATGAAGTTGATCGCCGAGCCGTGGGATGTGGGCGAAGGTGGGTACCAGGTCGGGAACTTCCCTCCCGGATGGAGCGAGTGGAACGGCAAGTACCGCGACAGCATGCGGGACTTCTGGCGCGCCGCCGAGGCGGGTGTCGGCGAGTTCGCGTTCAGGTTGACGGGCAGCTCCGACCTCTACAAGGACGACGGACGACGACCAAACGCTTCGATCAACTTCGTTACCGCGCACGACGGATTCACGCTGAACGATCTCGTCAGCTACAACGAGAAGCACAACGACGCTAACGGCGAGGACGGCAAGGACGGGGAGAGTCACAACCGCTCCTGGAACCACGGAGTCGAAGGAGAGACCGACGATTCCGAAATCCGGGCGCTGCGCGAGCGGCAGAAGCGGAACTTCATCGCCACCCTCGCGCTGAGTCAGGGCGTGCCGATGCTCCTCGGCGGCGACGAGATCAGCCGCACTCAAGGGGGAAACAACAACGCCTACTGCCAGGACAACGAGATCAGCTGGTTCGACTGGAGTCTGCGCGACGAGAACCTCACCTTGCTCGGCTTCGCTCGGCGCTTGATGCAGTTCCGGCGCGACCATCCCGTGCTGCGCCGGCACAGGTGGTTCATGGGCCGAGCGATTCACGGCGAGGGCACCACCGACATCGCATGGTTGAACCCCGGCGGAGACGAGATGACGGAGCAGCAATGGAACGACGGTTTCGCCAAGTCGGTCGGCGTCTTCCTCAACGGCGACGAGATCGCAACCCTCGGCCCCCGGGGAGAGCGCATCACCGACGACAGTTTCCTGCTGTTCTTCAACGCACACCACGAACGCATGGACTTCATCGTTCCCGTCGGAGGCTACGGCAGGGCGTGGAACGTCGTCCTCGACACGAACGAGCCTCTACTCGACGAGGGTGCTCGCTCGTACAAAGCCGGCGACGCGATCGGCCTGGAGGCGCGTTCCCTCGCGGTACTGCGGCGCGTCGAGTAGACGAACCATTTCCCATGGTCTCCTGACCAAGGTCGATGCATGACCACTGCCGGCCGAGCGTGGGGAGGGTTAGCGCAGTAGGTCTGCTGGAGAGACTCACCGGTCGGTGCGGTCGGTGCGGTCGGCGACTACCACTCCGAGCGCTATTACCGGCAAAGTCTCCAGCAAGACCTATCTCCTCGAAGGTCTCCTATTGCCCAAGCTATTGTCGGTTCCGCGTGCACTCCCGGAGCAGCCACCCGCACAGAAAGCACCACGACACCACCCGCGTCGTCTCCGTCTCCACGGTTGCGAGCCGGGTCCCGCCCTCGGTGCGCGGTATACGCCACCCCAACTGCGGGGCTCGACCAGATCTAATGGTCGACCTCCTCAGCTTCGATTCCAACCTTGAGACTCACGCAAAACGCCGGAAGTTCACGTAGCTTTGGTTCATGGATCACGCCGAGTTCGAGAGGTTGGTCGCGGACGCGATCGACTCCCTGCCCGCAGACATCGCGGAGGCGATGGAGAACGTCGACGTCCTCGTCGAGGACGAGCCGGCGGCGTACCTGGTTGCCGAGCTCGATCCCGGTCAAACCCTCTTCGGGCTCTATCACGGGGTGCCGCTCACGGCACGGGGGCCCAGCACCTACTTCGGCGCGATGCCCGACCGGATCTCGATCTACAAGGGCCCTCTGACGCGCGCTTTTCATCACCCCGACGACATCCGTAACGAGGTGCGCATCACGGTCATCCACGAGATCGCACACCACTTCGGCATCAGCGACGAGCGCCTCGACGAGCTGGGCTGGTAGGTAGCTCATGGTCAAGCTTCCGCCACGCGTCGTGGCCGGAGACACGGTCGCCATTGCGTCGCCCTCGTGGGGAGCACTCGGCCGCTGGCCGCACCGGCTTAAGCGCGGCGCCGCCTACCTCGAGTCGCTGGGCCTGAAGGTCAAGATCATGCCGAACGCCTTGAAGTCCGAGGGGTGGGTGGCGGGAACCCCACAGGAGCGAGCCGACGATGTCAACGCCGCGTTCGCGGATCCCGATATCGATGTGGTGATGGCCGCGATCGGAGGCAACCACTCGAACCAGGTCGCGCCCCTGCTCGACTTCGATAGCATCTCCGAGCATCCGAAACCCTTCATCGGCTTTTCGGACATGACCGTCCTTCATTGGGCCATCCATCAACGCACCGGCTTGGTTACGTTTTACGGACCTTCGCTCGTGCTGGGGCTGGCCGAGGACGGCGTCGGCGAGGGCCTCCACGTCCTGGAGTACACCGACCGCTACTTTCGCGCGGTGCTGATGGGCGGCGACGCCATCGCCTACGACGCCGCCCCCTCGTGGACACAGGAGTTTCTCGACTTCGACAAGAAAGCCGATGTGGGCAAGACGCGTCACAAGGAGCCCAGCCCCGGATGGGCCGTCCTACGTGAAGGCGAGGCGCGCGGTCCGCTGCTCGGCGGTTGCCTCGAGACCATCGCCTGGCACCTCAAGGGGTCCGAGTGGTGGCTCGATCTTGAAGGCGCGCTGCTGTTCTTGGAGACCTCCGAGGAGGCACCCTCACCCGCGCACGTCGACGGCTATCTGACCGACTTCGAGCAGCTCGGCGTGTTCGACGCGGTGACCGGGTTGGTGGTTGGACGCCCGGCTTACTACGAGCACGACGATATCGAGCTCCTGTATCACGTTCTGCACGAGCGCACGGAGCGAGCCGGCATCCCGGTGCTGGCGAATTTCGACTGCGGACACACCGATCCGATGGCAACGCTGCCGCTCGGAGCGGAGATGCAGCTGGACACCGGCGTCGGAGCCTTCACCACGTTGGCGGCACCGACCGCCCCGCGGACGTAGTTTCGCCAGATCCGGGCCCCGACCTCGGGCCCCGAACCCTCTAGGCCCAGGTGATCAGGCCCACATCCATCGGGTTGGGCAGATCCTCGTGTGCGGGGATCACGCGCACCGCGAAGCCGTAGAGGCCCGCGCGCTCAGCGGTAAACATGCCGCTGTAGCTCGCCACGCCGTCCTTGACCGAGCCCGACTCCATCGCGACGATCTGCGGCTTGGTCATCTCGCCGTTGGGGCCCACCGGACCGTGGGCCAACTGCACCATCACGTCCGATGTGTCCAGCTCGCCGAGCGATACAACGGCGGAGACCGTGCGCTCGTGGCCCACGTCCGCGGCGGTGACATCACCCTCGACGTCGAGGATCTTGACTCCGGTCCACGCGGCACGCACTCGGTTCTTCCAGCGTGCGAGGGCCCTGGCGCGCTCGTAGCCGTCTCTCTTCATCGCCTCGCCCTGTAACGCGGCCGGCTCGTACAGCTCGGCAACGTAGTCGCGCACCATGCGGTCCGCGGTGACGAACTCACCGATGCTCTGGATCGAGTCCTTCACGCGTTCCGTCCAACGGCGAGGTACCGGGCCCTCGGAACGATCGTAGAACCGAACGGAGATCTCACGTTCGAGGAGGTCGTAGAGGGCGTTGGCGTCGACTCGGTCCTGGTAGTCGAGATCGGACGAGGCGTCAACAGTTCCTATCGCCCATCCGTTGCTGCCGTTGTAGCACTCGTCCCACCAACCATCGAGGATCGAGCAATTGAGCGCTCCGTTGAGCGCCGCCTTCATGCCCGATGTTCCGCATGCCTCGAGCGGACGCCGGGGATTATTCAGCCACACGTCGGCGCCCTGCGTCAGTATTCGCCCGACTTCCATGTCGTAGTCCTCGATGAAGGCAAAGCGGAGACGAATCTCCGGATCGCGGGCAAAATGCACCAACTCGCGAATCATCTCTTTCCCACCGTCGTCGCGCGGGTGCGCCTTGCCGGCGAGGACGACCTGAATCGGTTTGTCCGAGCTCAGCAACAGGCCCTTGAGTTTCTCGGGGTCGGACAGCAGGAGCGTCCCTCTCTTGTACTGAGCAAAGCGACGCGCGAATCCGACCGTCAACACCCCCGGATCGAAGACTTCGTCGGTTCTCTTGACTTCGGACTCAGAGGCTCCCCTCGCGAGCAGTTGTTTGCGCAGTCGCTCGCGCACGAAGTAGACCAACCGCTCGCGGGCGCGGTCGCGCGCCCGCCACAGCTCGGCATCGGGCACCTCGTTGATCCTGTTCCAGCGTGCCCCTCCGTTCTCGGCCCAACCGGGCGACAACCTGCGGTTGAAGATCTCCGCGAGCTCAGGCCCGAGCCAGGTCGAAGTATGCACTCCGTTGGTGATCGACGTGATCGGCACCTCGTCCTCGGGCACCTCGGGCCACAACACCTTGAACATGGAGCGCGACACTCGACCGTGCAGCTTGCTGACGCCGTTGGAACGACCGGCGAGTCGGAGCCCCATAATGGCCATGTTGAACACCGGGTCACCCTCGTTCTGGGTCTCGAGGCCGAGTGCCATCAGTTCGTCGAACGTCGCGCCGCACTCCTTGACGAACGACTCGAAGTAACGACCCATGAGGTCGAGGTCGTAGCGGTCGATCCCGGCCGGCACCGGCGTATGCGTCGTGAAGACGGTCGACGTCCGCACGGCCTCCACCGCCTCGCCGAAACTGAGATCGCCGTCCGCCACGAGCTCCCTGATGCGCTCGAGATTCAGAAAGCCCGCGTGCCCCTCGTTCGAGTGGAATACGCCCGGGTCGTGGCCGAGAGCGCGCAGCACACGCGCTCCGCCGATGCCGAGCACGATCTCCTGTCGGAGTCGGTGCTCGCTCCCACCCGCGTAGAGCCGATCGGTGACCTCGCGTTCCTCCGGGGCGTTGTCCTCGATGTCACAGTCGAGCAGGTACAGCGGAACGCGGCCGACTTGGGCGCACCACACCTGGGCGACGCACCGGCGTCCCTCGAGGTCGACGTCGATCTTCAGTGGTCCGTCGTCACCCGCCGGCACCAGGGTGAGCGGCATGCCGTGCGGATCGAGCGCCGGGTAACGCTCCTGCTGCCACCCGTCCGCGCTCAGTTGTTGACGGAAGTAGCCCTGCCGGTAGAGAAGACCGATTCCGATCATCGGAAGCCCGAGGTCGCTTGCTGCCTTGAGGTGGTCGCCCGCAAGAACGCCGAGACCGCCCGAGTAGGTTGGCAGCGCCTCGCTGACGCCGAACTCCGGCGAGAAGTAGGCGATGGTCTCCATCTCCCCGCGGTGGCCTTGATACCAGCGAGGCTCGTTGAGGTAGCGGTCGAGCCCGTCCTTCACGGAGGCGAGGAAGGTCAAAAAGGGGCTGTCCTCGGCCAGCTCGGCGAGGCGTTCCTTCGAGACGATTCCCAGCAAGCGGACCGGGTCGTGCCCCGCGGCCTCCCATGCCTCGGGGTCAACCCAACGGAACAGGTCAAGAGCGCGTCCGTCCCACGACCACCTGAGGTTCGTCGCTATGGCGGATAGAGCTTCCAGTGGTTCGGGTAACGACGCGCGAACCGCAAAACTCCTGAGTGCCTTCATCCGCACAGTGTCGCGCAGGGCAAGTAGAGCAAAGTAGCCTCCTTGATTACGCAATTTTGCGGAGCACAGGGCTCGCGGGCCCGGGCCCTGACACAAAAAGACCAGCCAACAACTGCCAGGAAGGAGCATGGCCGGCGTGAAGTCTTTCCTTCGAAGAGGTCACGTCATCATCGAGAGCGTCGAGCCCCAGGTCGACTGCGGCCGCTATCGCGCCAAGGCCATCGCCGGCGACGACGTTGATGTGGGCGCGGACATCTACAGGGACGGGCCCTCGGTTCTCGCCGCCGCCGTGCGCTTCAGGGGTCCGGGCGACAAGAAATGGTCCGAGTACCGCATGACCCATGTCGACAACGACCGGTGGGTTGGCTCGTTCACGCCGGACCGCATCGGTGACTGGGAGTTCGCGGTCGAGGCTTGGACCGACCGCTTCGCGACCTGGCGCCGCGACCTCGTCAAGCGGGTCGAGGTCGGACAGGACGTCGACGCCGAGCTGCTGGAGGGGGCCCAGATCCTGGAGGACCACCTGAAGGCCCTCCCGGCGGCCGAGCGGAAGAAGGTCAGGGAGACGATCGTCTCGATGCGGTTGCCCGCCCAAGAGTCGACATCCGGTTTTGAGGATCCCCGCATCAAGGCGGCGCTCGACAAAGGGACCGCCGAGCTCATGTCGAAGCACCACTCCCGGTCGGGCTCGACGGTGACGAAACCGGCCCTTCAACTGACCGTCGATCGCGAGCTGGCGCGCTTCGGCGCGTGGTACGAGTTCTTCCCGCGCTCGACTGGAAGGACGGGCGAGCACGGAACCTTCGACACCGCGGCCGAGGAGCTCGCGCGGATCGCGGGCATGGGTTTCGACATCGTCTATCTGCCTCCCATCCACCCCATCGGCACCACCTTCCGC
The DNA here is from genome assembly GCA_009379915.1 of Actinomycetota bacterium. Lineage (GTDB taxonomy): Bacteria > Actinomycetota > CADDZG01 > CADDZG01 > WHSQ01 > WHSV01. Next base: position 27,147 of record WHSV01000019.1, read on the forward strand.
AAGGGGCCCAACAACACGCTCGATCCGGGCGAGGACGACGTCGGCGTCCCGTGGGCCATCGGCGGTCCCGACGGCGGGCACACTGCGATTCACCCCGACCTCGGCACCTTCGACGACTTCAAGCGGTTCACCAAGGAGACCGAGCGCCACGGGCTCGAGGTCGCACTCGACTTCGCCATCCAGTGCTCACCCGATCACCCCTGGGTCACGGAGCACCCGGAGTGGTTCGAGCACCGGACCGATGGCTCGATCCGCTACGCAGAGAACCCCCCGAAGAAGTACCAGGACATCTACCCGATCAACTTCGACACAGAGGACCGCGAGGGTCTGTGGACCGAGCTGAAGGGAATACTCGACTTCTGGATCGACGCCGGCGTGAAGATCTACCGCGTCGACAACCCGCACACCAAAGCGCTGCCGTTCTGGGAGTGGGCCATCGGTGCCATCAAGGCCGAGCACCCAGATGTCATCTTCCTGTCCGAGGCCTTCACGCGCCCGAAGGTCATGAAGGGCTTAGCCAAGCTCGGCTTCACCCAGAGCTACACCTACTTCACCTGGCGCAACACGAAGGACGGGCTTACCGAGTACATGAGGGAGCTGGCCGGGACCGACATGGCGAAGTACTTCAGGCCCAACTTCTTCGCCAACACACCCGACATCCTGCACGAGTACCTGCAGACGGGGGGTCGGCCCGCGTTCAAGGTCCGTCTGGTCCTCGCGGCCCTTCTTTCTCCCGCCTACGGCATCTACTCCGGTTACGAGCTGGGTGAGAACACGCCGGTGGCGCCGGGCAGCGAGGAGTACCTCGGCTCCGAGAAGTACCAATTGGTGCAGCGCGACTACACCGCCGAGGGCAACCTCAACCGATTCATCACCCGCATCAACCGGATGCGCAAGGCGTATCCGGTCCTCCACCACCTCACGAACCTGACCTTCCACCAGGTGGACAAGCCGAACCTCATGGCGTTCTCGAAGTCCCTTGCCGGCGAGACGTCGATCCTCGTCGTTGTGAACCTCAACCCGTACCACTGGGAGGAGGGCATGCTGACACTCGATCTCCACGCACTCGGGCTGGACTCATGGGCCACCTTCAAGGTCCACGACCTGATCTCGGACGAGACCTACGAGTGGCAGGGAGCGCAGGCGTACATACGTCTCGACCCGTTTAGCGAGCCGGCCCACGTCTTCAGGGTCCTGAGGTAGCGAGTGGAGAAGCTCAGGTCCGACCCTGAGTGGTACAAGACCGCGGTCTTCTATGAGGTCTACGTCCGCAGCTTCTTCGACAGCAACGCCGACGGATACGGCGACTTCAGGGGGCTCATCGAGAAACTCGACTACCTCGAGTGGCTGGGAATCGACGTCATCTGGCTGCTGCCCTTCTATCAGTCGCCTCTGCGAGACGGCGGGTACGACATCAGCGACTTCTACTCGATCCTCCCCGAGTACGGAAACCTCAACGACTTCATGGAGTTCGTCGAGGAGGCGCACAAGGGCGGCATTCGTGTGATCGTCGACTTCGTGGTCAACCACACATCGGACGAGCACCCCTGGTTCCAGGAGGCCCGAAAGCCAGGCTCACCGAAACGGGACTGGTACGTCTGGAGCGACGACCCCGAGAAGTACTCGGACGCGCGAGTGATCTTCGTCGATACGGAGAAGTCCAACTGGACCTGGGACGATGATGCCGAGGCTTATTACTGGCACCGGTTCTTCGGCCACCAGCCGGATCTCAACTTCGACAACCTCGAGGTTCAGGAACAGGTGCTCGCCGCGCTGAAGTTCTGGCTCGACCTCGGTCTCGACGGTTTCAGGCTCGACGCGGTCCCCTACCTCTTCGAACGGGAGGGAACGAACGGTGAGAACCTCCCGGAGACGCACGACTTCCTAAAGCGCGTTCGCAAGGAAGTGGACTCGAACTTCGAGGACATCGTGCTGCTCGCCGAGGCGAACCAATGGCCCTCGGATGTCGTGCAGTACTTCGGTAACAACGGGGACGAGTGTCACATGGCGTTTCACTTCCCACTCATGCCCCGCATGTTCATGGCGGCGCGCAGGCAGGTTCGCTACCCCATCGTCGAGATCCTCGACCAGACTCCCAAGATCCCCGAGAACTGCCAGTGGGGAATCTTCCTGCGCAACCACGACGAGTTGACGCTCGAGATGGTGACCGACGAAGAGCGGGACTACATGTACAACGAGTACGCGAAGGATTCCCGCATGAAGCTGAACCTGGGGATTCGCAGACGTCTCGCTCCCCTGCTCGAGAACTCGCGTGACCAGTCCGAGCTCTTCCACGCAATGCTGCTCTCCCTGCCGGGCACGCCGATCGTCTACTACGGAGACGAGATCGGCATGGGGGACAACGTCTACCTCGGAGACAGGGACGGTGTGAGGACCCCCATGCAGTGGAGCGGCGACCGCAATGCAGGGTTCTCCAGCGCCGACTTCGCCCAGCTCTACCTGCCGGTGCTTATGGACCCCATCTACGGGTACGCGGCCTGCAACGTGGAGGCCGAGCTGCGCAGCCCGCACTCGTTTCTGCACTGGTTCAGGCAGCTACTGGCGATCCGCAAGCAACACCCCGTGTTCGGGCTGGGCTCCTTCGAGGTGCTGCACCCGGACAATGCCGCGATACTTGCTTTCATAAGAAGGCACGGAGAAGACGTGGTGCTGTGCGTGAACAATGTCTCTGGTAGGGCCCAGGCGGTCGAGCTTGACCTCTCACCGTACGAGGGCATGTACCCGGTCGAGTTGATGGGCCGCGAACGTTTCCCCCGCATCGGAGAGCTCCCCTACCTGTTGACCATCCCGGCCCACGGCTTCTACTGGTTTCAATTGACGAACGAGGATTCGCAATGAACATCGACGTGCAGTCACTCGTAGAGCTCCTTCCCCAACAGCGTTGGTTCGGCTCCAAGGACCGCATGCTGCAGAGCATCGACGTCCGCGACCATGCCGTACTCGACGAGAATCAAGAGGGCGGGGAATCCGTCGTTCTAGCGCTGCTCGACGTTGTATTCACAGATGGGGCGAACGCGATCTACCAGATGCCCCTGCTCGTGAACCAATCCGGCGGTGTGCGCGACGCTATGGATGACGTCGGCCGACTCAGCGTGTTCGGGCGGGCCCTGGCGCGCGGCGAGACCTACAAGGGGGACCATGGGGCCTTCCGTTTCGGCGGGCCCGGCCTCGACCCTCTGGCACCGCCCGGCCACGGGTCCGTCAGAGTCATGGGGGCCGAGCAGTCCAACAGCTCGATCGTCCTGGACGATGCCGTCATCCTCAAGTTGATTCGCCGCGTCGAGGAGGGCGACAACCCGGAGCTCGAGCTGAATCGCTTCCTTACGAACGAGGGCTTCGAGTACATCCCCGCCCAGGTCGGCGAGATCTTCTACGAGGAGGAACACCCCGAGGGCGAGGGTGTCAACATCGACCTCGGCATCGCGCAACAATTCATCGGCGACGCCACCGAGGGCTGGAGCGAAGCGCTGAAGCACATCTCGGCTCTGTACGACGGGATCTCGGGAGTCGAGGACGCCTCGACAAAGCGCCAGCAGGTCGAGTCCATGACCTCGACCCTGCTCGAGGAGCTTGCCGCACTCGGAGAGGTCACGGCCGGCCTGCACATCCTGTTCGGACGAGGCCAGGAACACGATCCCCAAGTGGCGCGCGAGTCGGCGACGGCGCAGGACCTCTCGGACTGGGCGATGCACGCGCGCCACGCGCTTGCGGCGCTTCCGAGGCCCATCCCAGGGCTCACCGACGAGCTCGTCGGAGCCGTCGACAAGCGGCTGAATGCGATCGAGGACCTCGATGATGTGGGGGCCAAGACGAGGATCCACGGCGACTATCACCTCGGACAGGCGCTTCTCGGCCCCCGTGGGTGGCTGATCCTGGACTTCGAGGGTGAACCGCTCCGGTCGCTCGAGGAACGACGGTCTCTGCAGTCTCCGCTGCGCGACGTCGCCGGAATGCTCAGGTCCTTCTCCTATGCCACCTACTCGGCGCTCTACGAACGCGCGGAACCCGAATCGGATCGCTGGCGTCAGCTCGTGCCGTGGGCCGAGACCTTCGAGGGGCTGGCGCGCGACTACTTCCTCCAGGCCTATCTCCGTACCAGCCACGAGGCCGACCTGCTGCCGCAAGACCGCGACAACCTGCAGAGGTTGCTCGACTTCTTCGAGCTCGACAAGGCCCTCTACGAAGTCAACTACGAGATCGGGCACCGGCCCGATTGGGTTCGCATCCCACTGCGCGGAATCATCGACGTGATCAACAGGAGCGATACCGGATGACCGCCGAACCGCAGGCTCCGGCCTGGCTCGGAGACATCGACCTCTATCTGCTCGGAGAGGGCAAGCACAGACGGCTCTTCGAAAAGCTCGGGGCTCACCGCATGACCCACGAAGGAACCGACGGGGTCAGCTTTGCGGTCTGGGCTCCTGCCGCGCGCTCGGTGAGCGTGGTCGGCGACTTCAACTCGTGGAACGGCCGCGCCCACCCAATGCGCGTGCTCGGCGACTCGGGGGTCTGGCAGACCTTCGTTGCCGGCATCGAGGACGGACAGAACTACAAATTCGAGATCGTCAACGCCGATGGCAATATCACGTTGAAGACCGACCCCTTCGCGTTCGCAACCGAGGTGCCTCCAGACACGGCCTCGAAGATCTACACCCCCGGCTACGAGTTCGGCGACGGAGACTGGATGACGCAGCGGGCCGCGGCCCATCCCTATTCGAGTCCCATGTCCGTCTACGAGGTCCACCTCGGTTCCTGGCGGCACGACGCCGGGGGCGCGTCTCTCAACTACCGCGAGGCCGGGGATCAGCTCGCGCGCTACTGCAACGAGATGGGCTTCACTCACGTCGAGTTCCTGCCGCTGGCCGAGCACCCCTTCGGCGGTTCGTGGGGTTACCAGGTGAGCCACTACTTCGCGCCTACGTCTCGCTTCGGCACCCCCGACGACTTCAAGTACATGATCGATACACTGCACCGGGCGGGCATCGGCGTACTCGTCGACTGGGTTCCCGCCCACTTCCCGCGCGACGAATTCGCTCTAGCGCGCTTCGACGGCACCGCGCTCTACGAGCATCTCGACCCGAGGCAGGGCACCCACCCCGATTGGGGGACTCTGATCTTCAACTACGGTCGAACCGAGGTCCGCAACTTCCTCATCTCGAACGCGCTTTACTGGATCGAGGAGTTCCACATCGATGGACTGCGGGTCGACGCGGTCGCCTCGATGCTCTACCTCGACTACTCCCGCGAGGAGGGCGACTGGGTTCCCAACCGGTTCGGGGGCCGCGAGAACCTCGAGGCGATCGATTTTCTCAAGGAGCTGAACACCGTCGTCCACGGTGAGCACCCCGGCGTGATGATGATCGCCGAGGAATCGACCGCGTGGCCTGGCGTCAGTCGTCCGATCTACGTGGGCGGCCTCGGTTTCGGCTTCAAGTGGAACATGGGCTGGATGCACGACACGCTCGACTACTTCAAGCACGACCCCATTCATCGCAGATACCACCACAACCAGCTGACTTTCTCGCTCATGTACGCGTTCAGCGAAAACTTCGTGCTCCCGCTGAGCCACGACGAGGTCGTCCACGGCAAGGGATCGCTGCTCAACAAGATGTCCGGTGATCCGTGGCGCAAGTTCGCCAACCTGCGCTCGCTATACGCCTATATGTGGGCGCATCCCGGAAAGAAGCTGCTCTTCATGGGAGGCGAGATCGCCCAGTACAGCGAGTGGAACCACGATGCCCAGCTCGACTGGCCCACGCTCCAGGACGACCGCCACGCGGGTGTCCAGCGCCTCATGGCCGACATCAACCGCGTCTACGGGGACTGCCCCTCTCTATGGGAGGTGGACGACGAACCCGACGGGTTCCAATGGATCGACGCCAACGACGCGGACAACAACGTGATCTCGTTCTTCAGAGCCAACCAGGGTCGCTCCGAGCACCTGGTCTGCATCGCCAACCTGTCTCCGATACCTCGCTACAACTTCCGCGTCGGATTGCCCACGAAGGGTGAGTACACCGAGGTGCTGAACACGGACTCCGAGAGCTACGGCGGCAGCAACGTCGGCAACCTCGGCGTGGTGGAGGCCGAGCCGGTGCCGTGGCACGGACTCAACCATTCGGCGATGGTCGCGCTCCCCCCGCTGGCGGTTCTCTGGCTGCGCGCCTAGCCGCACGGGCCCCGCGAAAACTCGGAAAAAGGCCGGGACCGGCTTTTCCTGCGACGGGGGCTCCCACAGAGCTCCCAGTGCGAACTAACGCCGGATCAGGTTGAAGTGCCGCCGACCCATGCCTCCACCGGACGCCGCCATGTAGTGTCATCGGCATGAGCGAACGAGAGGTGCTCGACAAGCTGTCCACCAAGGAGTTGCACGACCGAGCGATGGCACATGCGCGCCGCCACGTCGACGTGGGGTTTTTGTGGGACCTCATCAAAGCGGTTCCGGTAGCCGAGGCCGCGGCGGGACACAAGGGAGAGGCCGAAGCCGACGTCGTGAGTCTCACCTCGCTCATCACCGACGTCCTCCATTCGGACGAGGCGGAGGTCGCAGAGCAGCTTCGGCCCCTTTACATCGACTACCTGGCCGAGCACACCTAGCTCCTACCCGGTTTCCTCTTTGTGGGGCGGTCCACTTAGGGTTCGCCAATGACCCGGGAGATAAGGCGGGCATTGGTGGCCACGTTCATCGCGCGCAGTGCGGCCAACGGAGCGCTGCGCGTCGTGTATCCCTTCCTGCCCGCCATCGCCCGCGGCTTGGGCGTCAGTCCGGCGGCGCTGTCCTCGCTGATCGCCTTGAGAAACCTCGGGGGCCTCGCCACTCCCGTCGTCGCCCGCCTGGCCGAGCGGCGCGGGCGCCGTTGGATGATGCTCGTCGCGATGACGGCGGTGACGCTCGGGTGCATCCTGACCGCTTCGTCCAACGTCTGGCTCGTTGCCGGCGTCGGAATAGTGCTGGTGGGGTTCGCCAAGCCGGCCTTCGACATCCCCATGCAGGCGTGGTTCGGTGATCGAGTTCCCTACTCGGAACGAGGACGAATCTTCGGAATCACCGAGCTCACCTGGTCGGTCGGTCTCGTGGCGGTCGTCCCGGTCTCAGGCTTCCTGATCGAGCGAACGAGTTGGAGGGCGCCCTTCATCCTCGTCTCCTTCGGGGCCGCCATCGGTACCGTCGCCGTGGCCAAGGGCATCGGATCGGACCGCCCACACGAGCACGTCGAACGCTCTCTTGAACTCACTCCCCCGAGGGTTCGCATCCTCGCGACCGCGCTGCTGTTCAGCATTGCGGCCGAGATTCCCTTCATCGTGTACGGGCAGTGGCTGGAGGGCTCCTTCGCTCTCTCCGTTGCAGGCATCGGCACCTTCACGATCGCAATCGTCGTGGCCGAGTTGCTCGGCGAGGGGCTCGTAACGGCCTATGCGGACAGGTGGGGGCTCCGCCGAATGTTCCTCGGAGGGTTGCTCGTCTCCGGGCTCGCTTACCTGGCGTTCTCTCTGACCGGCGCGGCCCTCGGCCTGGCCACGATCGTGGTCGTCATCTGGATCGCGTCGTTCGAGGTGACCATCGTGGCGGCCATACCGTTCGCGACCGAGATGGCGACGGAGGCGCGCGAGCGTCTGCTCTCACTGTTCGCGGTGATGATCGCGACGGGGCGCGCGGTCGGAGCGCTGATCGCGCAACCGCTTTTCACCACCGGAGGCATCGGTCTGGTGGGCGTGGTCTCCGCGGTCTGTGTGGGCATCGCGGCGCTGCTGCTCCTGGGAGTGGAGGAGCACGCGACCCCCGACGCAGCGATTCATCCCTGAGTCAGCGAAGGTTCAACCCAAGGAGGACGTGGATCACGTGCTTATCGGGTCAGACCTTCGAGCATGAAGCGGCGGACTCCCGCTCAGCCGAGCTTGAACAGCTTGGACGCCTTCGCTTTGGCGGCCAGCGAGCCCCGGAGCCTCAATCGACGCCCGGCCAGCGACCTCACCGGATGGGTCCGTTCGACCGCGATCTTGGCCCATTCCGAGGTCGTCGTCTCGAGGGTCAGCGCGGGGGTTCCGGCAAGTCCCGGCTTCGCTTCGGCGTGTCCGTTCGTGACCACGATGTGCCAAGGATCGCCGTCGGTGAACCTCCATTCGATCGGGCCCTTCAGAGAACGCGCCACGTCCAGATCGATCGACTTGGTCATGCTGTCAAAGAGAATCTCGAGTGCTTCGCCGGTGGGTTCGGGCTCGCGCCTGTCGTCACCGAGAATGCCCGCCTCGATCAACACCCACAGCCTCCGCGCCCTTTCCTCGTAGGGAAGCGATCGGTCCTCGCGCCGAAGAAGTGCCACCTCCTCCGGATCGATGCCCATTCGTCCGAGCTTCATCTCGAAGCTGCGGAGGCCGAACGCGTAGATCTCCTCGAGCGTGAAGCCGAAGGCCTCCGTGTAGTCACGATCGAAATTCGGCGGGATGAACACTCCCACGGCCCACGGCAGCACTCGATCCCACAGCTCGATCGCGGCCGCACGGCATTCGTCCGAATCCCTGACGAGGTCGCCCAGGAAGGCGATTCCGAAAGCGACGTGTCTCGATTCGTCGCGCGCGACGTTGTTGATGCCCGCGAAGAAGCCCGGCAGCATGGCCTTTTCCTCGAGGTATCGCTGGATGAAGTGCTGGCCCGCTATGGCGAGCATTCCCTCGACCACGACGTGGTAGAGAGCGAGGCTCTGGGCCAGGAGCGCTTTGTCTGTGGGCCTTCGTCTCAGGGCGTTGGTAACGCGGTCGAGCTCGTCGAAGACCTGCCTGAACCCCCAGGTGAGATACGAATCGACGGCGCCGAGCGTCGAGGCCGTGTCGGTTCCCAGCCCTGCGACCTCTCGCACGAAACGGTCGAAGAAGACGTGATGACGCGCTTCGTCGACGATCTGGGTCGTCAGGAAAAGGCTTTCCGGAAAGCCCTCGGCCGCGTCGAGAACCGGCGTGAGGTCGCGCGCGACGGCCTCCTCCCCCACCAGGAAAAGCGAATAGTTCCAAAGCAGAGCGTCACGCTGCTTGTCGTCGAGTTTCTCGCGCCAGTCCACGATGTCGCGCGAGAAATCGATATCGGTTGCGCTCCAGCTGAAGCGCTCCCACTGCCGGTAGAGCTTCGCGTACGAAATAGACTCCCGGCGTTCCATCACTTCGTCCACGAGGCAGCACCCTCCCGGCCAGATGCGGCGTAGCGTTCGAGTCCAACCCAGACGAGGGTCACGAGCTCCTCGACGAGCTGAGCGCGCGGCGTCTCTGGGCTTCGGCGGAGCTTCGCTGCGCCTTGTCGAGCGAAAGGCTCGGAACCCCGCCCTCCGGGCGAGCGAGTCTCTGGGCTTCGGCGGAGCTTCGCTGCGCCTTGCCGAGCGAAAGGCTCGGAACCCCGCCCTCCGGGCGAGCGAGTCTCTGAGTGCTCCAACCACCATTCGCCGGCCATCTGAACGGCTCCAACGACCGCAAACGCAAGTGGTTCCGCGAAGTCCCCCCGCTCGTTGGGATGGGACTCGTCACCTCCGAGCAACTCGATGCGCGCCACGGCGGCGACCTCCAGCGCCACATCGCGCACGAACGCGACGATCGCGTCGTGCACCTCGCGCTGCTCGGTCTGCGCCCGGTGGACGAGGAAACGGTAGACCTGCGGCTCGCTCTCGAGCCACGAGAGATAGGTGTCGATGGTCAGCGCCAGCCGCTCCCTCGGAGCCGTCGCGCGCTCGAGCGAATCCACGATCTCGCTCATCAGGGCATGGGCGTAGCGTTCCGCGAGGGCCGTGTAGAGGCCGCCCTTGTCGCCGAAGTGGCGATAGAGGATGGGCTTGGTGATCCCCGCCTCGCTCGCGATGACGTCCATCGAAGCGGCCGGCCCGTCTCGACGGATGACGTTGTCCGCCGCGTCGAGCAACTCCATCCGGCGCTGGGCCCGGCGCACCTTGGAGTCCCGCATCCGTCCGGCCGAGCTCCCGGATCGTCCTCGTCCCTGCATGTTACCGAGCGTAACCATTACTTCGAGTAACTGTCAATATCATCCTCCAGCATTACGGGCCAATCGTCGCCCGGCACGATGCGGGGGAAGGTCACCGGACCTATATTTCGTTCATGAAGCAACAACTTGGGATCCAGGCTCGTCTGCGCCGCCTCGATCCCCGCTTGGTGGACGGCCTCCTCGGACTTGTCTTGGCGATCGTTTCCCTGCCCGCCGTCATGCCCCTGATCGAGGAGAGCCGCCGGGACGCAGACGGCTGGTCGATCGCACTGATCCTGCTGATGACCCTGCCCATCGCGTTCCGCCGGGTCGCTCCCGACGTGGTGATGGTGACGACGGGGGCCGCGACCGTCGCCTACTACACCCTCGGCTATCCGGACACCCTCGCGGCCATCGGGACGCTGATAGCGCTCTACTCGGTGGCCGCCCACGGCAATCGGAGACTTGCCGTCCAAGCTCTGATCGGAACGGCCATAGGTCTGTCGATCAGTGTCCTGGTGGCCGAGTCCGGAGAATTCACGCCCCAGATCCTCGTGTCGAACTACATCATCTACGGCACCGCGTGGGTGATCGGCGACAACATGCGGACCCGGCGCGCCTATACCCAGGAACTCGAAGCTCGAGCGGAACGGCTCGAGGGAGAACGCGAGACACAGTCGCGCGAGGCAGTGATCGAAGAGCGACGACGCATCGCGCGCGAGATGCATGACGTGGTCGCGCACAACGTCAGCGTCATGGTTGTACAGGCGGGGGCCGCCCGGAGAATCATCGAATCCAAGCCCGAGCAAGCGCGCGACGCTCTGTCGTCGATCGAGATGACCGGGCGTCAGGCTCTCACCGAGATGCGCCGCCTGACGGGTGTCCTCCGTCGCGAGGGAGAGGCGTACAAGACACCGCAGCCGGGACTCGGTTACCTCGAGAAACTCATCGAACAGACGCGCGAGGCCGGCCTTCCCGTCGAGGTGACCATCGAGGGCCAGCCCTACGAGCTACCTCAGGGCGCGGACCTATCGGCGTTCCGCATCGTGCAGGAGGCGCTAACCAATTCGTTGAAACACGCCGGTCCGTCCCATGCATCGGTCTGCATCAAATACTCCCCGAATAAGCTCGAGCTGCGCGTGACGGACAATGGACGCGGTGCCGCCGAGCGATTGTCGAACGGATCTGCCGGGGGCCATGGATTGGTAGGAATGCGCGAACGCGTCGCCATGTTCGGGGGCGACTTGAAGAGCGGTCCCCTGCCCGGTGGCGGTTACGAGGTGCAAGCAACGCTTCCTCTCGAGACTGTCGGTAAATGGTCAAGGTCCTGATCGCAGACGATCAGGCTCTCGTGCGCACCGGCTTCCGGATGATTCTGGACGCCGAGGACGACGTCGAGGTGACAGGAGAGGCGGCCGACGGCCTCGAGGCGATCGCAGCCGCGCGGAGCGAGCGGCCCGACGTGATTCTCATGGACGTTCGAATGCCCAACATGAACGGCATCGAAGCCACACGCCGGCTGGTCGACAAGGACGACGTCGACCCGATTCGCGTTCTCATCTTGACGACATTCGATCTCGACGAATACGTCTACGACGCGCTTCGAGCGGGGGCCAGCGGCTTCCTTCTCAAGGACGCGCCGCCCGAGAATCTCGTGCAGGCGGTCCGTGTCGTCGCTCGGGGGGAGGGACTCCTCGCCCCCTCGATCACCAAGAGGCTCATCGAAGAGATCGCGCAGCGGCCTCCCCAACACACCGCGCCTCCCGAGGCACTGAGGTCCCTGACGCAGCGCGAGCTCGAGGTTCTTCAATTGGTGGCGCGCGGTCTCTCCAACCAAGAAATCGCCAAGGAGTTGTTCGTCAGCGAGACGACGGTGAAAACGCACGTGGGCCGCGTGCTCATGAAACTCGGGGTACGCGACTGGGTCCAAGCGGTAGTGCTTGCCTACGAATCGGGAATCGTCCGGCCGGGAGTGGGCTAGTCATCCTCTTGGTGGAGGGCATTTCGGGCATATCGCGCGCGATCTTCATCCCCAGGTCGGACCACGAATCACAGCCAGAAGGACGAACTCGCCCGAGCCAACCATTAGCGTGGCGCCAATGAGCGAAGTCAGTCAAGAAGGCAGTCAAGAGGAGGCATCGGTGCAATCCGTGAAAGAGGAAGCCGTCCCTCGTCCCGTGCAACGCATCGCCTCGCGCGCCGTCGACGTGGCCAAGGTTTACGGTGCCGGCAGCACCGCCGTACGCGCCCTCGACGGCGTCGACATGGAGTTCGAGACCGGAAAGTACGCCGCCATCATGGGACCGTCGGGTTCGGGCAAGTCGACGCTGTTGCAATGCCTGGCCGGGCTGGATCAGGTCACCTCCGGCGTGATCTATCTCGGTGACGTCGACGTGACCTCTCTCAACGAGAAGCACCGCACGATGCTCAGGCGCGACAAGATCGGGTTCATCTTTCAGTCCTTCAACCTGATCCCGAGCCTCACCGCGAAAGAGAACATCACGCTCCCCATGGACCTCGCGCGCCGCAAGCCCGACGCCGAGTGGCTCGACGGGCTCCTGGACATCGTGGGCCTGAAAGACCGTCTGCGGCACCATCCCTCAGAGCTCTCGGGAGGCGAGCAACAACGCGTCGCTGCGGCGAGAGCTTTGGCGAGCCGGCCGGAGATCGTCTTCGCGGACGAGCCAACGGGAAATCTCGACTCCAAGCGCGGCGGGGAGATGCTGGCGTTCATGCGCCGCGCGGTCAAGGAGTTCGGGCAGACGATCATCATGGTCACGCACGATCCCATCGCTGCGAGCTACTCGGACCAGGTCGTGTTCCTCGAGGACGGCAAGATCGTCGACCTCATGGAGGGCCCGACGGTTGAGAAGGTCCTCGACCGCATGAAGACGCTGGAGAGCTAGACCATGTGGAGGACGACCGTCAAGGGACTGATGGCTCACAAGCTGCGCCTCGCCTTGACCGCGCTGGCAGTGGTTCTGGGAGTCGGATTCATCGGCGGCACCTACGTTCTGACGGACACGATCAACAAGAGCTTCGACGAGCTCTTTGCCGACACGACGCAGGGAGTCGACGTCTTCGTCCGATCCGACACCGCGTTCGAGTCACAAAACGCGTCCGGAAGCGGGGACCGCGAGGCGATGCCCGAGGAGGTGCTCGAGACCGTTCAGGGGGTCGATGGAGTCGACACCGCCACCGGAAGCGTCGGAGGATACGCCCAGCTCGTCGACAAGGAGGGGGAGGCCATCGCCCCGCAGGGCCCACCCACGCTGGGGTTCGGATATCCCGACGACGAGACCACGGAGAACGAGGACTCGGCCGTCACCATGCGCGCCGGCCGGGAGCCGGCAACCTCCGACGAGGTGATGATCGACGCGGCAACGGCAGAGGATCACGACTTCTCGGTGGGCGACAGCGTCGACGTTCTGTTCGAGGGCCCCAAGAGGACCTTCGAGGTTGTCGGGATCATCGGATTCGGCGAGGCCGACAATCTCGCCGGCGCCACCCTTGCGGTCTTCGAGCTCGAGGCCGCCCAGGAGTTGTTCAACAAGGAGGGCACGCTCGACTCGATCGAGGTCACGGCCGAGGAGGATGTGTCGCCGGGCGAGCTTCGCAACCGTATCGCGACGGCGGTCCCCGACGGGATCGAGGCGCAGACGGGTGACTACATCGCCGACGAGCAGTCCGACAGCGTGCAGGAGGCGCTCGGGTTCTTCAACACCGCGCTTCTGGTCTTCGGCTTCATCTCCCTCTTCGTCGGTGCCTTCATCATCTTCAACACGTTCTCGATCGTCGTGGCACAACGCACGAGGGAGTTTGGCCTGCTGCGCGCAATGGGGGCCTCGGGCCGCCAGATCCTCGGGTCGGTCCTGGTCGAGTCGGTAATCGTCGGCTTCCTCGCCTCCCTCGTTGGACTTGTTGCAGGATTCGGCATCGCCGCGGGACTACAGGCCATGCTCCGGGTCTTCGGCCTCGACCTGCCTTCCACGGGACTCGTCTTCGAGCCTCGAACGGCGATCATCGGCTTGACCGTTGGAGTGCTGGTGACCCTGATCTCCGCGATCGGCCCCGCTCGGCGCGCGTCTCGAATCTCGCCGATGGCCGCCTTGCGTGAGGCGAGCCCTCAGCAAGCCACCTTCTCGCGCAAGCGACTGCTCGTCGGAGCGAGTGTCACTCTTATCGGAGCGGCGATCCTGGGCGCGGGTCTGTTCGTCAGCCTCGACAACGCGGTCTCCTACGTGGGGCTGGGTGCTGCCGTCATCTTCTTCGGAGTCACGGCTCTCAGCCCTCTCTTCGCAGAGCCGCTGGCGCGCGCGATCGGTGCGCCGATTCAGGCCTTGCTCAACGTGCCGGGGAAGCTCGCGCGCCAGAACTCGCGGCGCAATCCGAAGCGCACGGCCTCGACCGCGGCCGCTCTGATGATCGGGCTCGCGCTGGTCAGCATGGTCAGCATCTTTGCTGCCTCGATCAAAGCCACTTCGAGCAGGATCCTCGACGAGAACCTGAAAGCGGACTTCATCATCACCAGCTCGGCGGGCGGCGGCTTCGGCGGCTTCAGTCCCGAGATCGCCGCGGGGGCGGCGGAACAGCACGAGATCGGGGCGGTCGCAGCCGTTCGCTACGGCGAGTTCCGGCTCGACGGCGCCAGCAGGTTTCTTTCTGCTACAGACCCGGACACCATCGAAGAGGTCACCAGCCTCGGGGTTGTCGAGGGCGACGTCGGTGATCTGGACGGCGGTGGCGTGTTTCTTTCGACCGATGTCGCCGAGAGCGAAGCCCTCACGGTCGGCGACGACCTCACCATGGAGTTTCCCGCCGATGGCAAAACCGATGTTCCGGTCGACGGAATCTTCGAGACCACCGACATCGTGGGTTCCGATTTCCTTGTGTCGCTCGACACCTATGCCGAGCAGTACACGACGAACCTCGATTCCGTGGTGCTCGCAACGGTCGCGAGCGGTGTCTCGACGGACGACGCGCGCGCCGCCATCGACACGGCAACGAGCGATTTTCCGAACGTGACGGTCGAGAACCAAGCCGAGTTCAAGGAGACTCAGGCCGGACTGGTCGATCAGTTGCTCGGCCTCATCACCGCCCTTCTGGCGCTCGCCCTCGTCATCGCCCTCCTGGGGATCACGAACACGCTTGCGCTGTCCGTCTTCGAGCGCACACGGGAACTCGGGCTCTTGCGAGCGGTCGGAATGTCTCGCCGCCAGGCTCGTTCCATGATCCGCTGGGAATCAGTGATCATCGCGGTCATCGGAGCGGTGCTCGGCCTGGTGGTTGGAGGAGTCTTCGGCTGGGCCCTCGTCACATCGCTCGCCGACGAGGGCATCAGCGAGTTCGCCGTCCCGACCGGACAGCTGATCGCTTACGTGGTCGCCGCCGGAGCAGCGGGCATCGTTGCCGCGATCCCTCCGGCGCGTCGCGCGGCCCGGCTCAACGTGTTGGAGGCAATCGCCACGGAGTAGGTTGGCCCTCCTTGAATCAGGCTACGCAGCAATCGACACCGCGCCGGCGCGCGCTGATCATCGCCGGAATCGCCCTCGCCCTGATCGCGGGGGCGATTCTCGTGCTTGCGGTGACGGACGATCCGCCGCCTTCGACCTCTCCTCCTTCGGGGAGCCCATCCCCCTCGCCGAGCCCTTCGGTTAGCACCTCGCCAAGCGGTTTGACGGCGCGGCTACAGGAGGCCGTAACGGTCGACGGCGTCACGCGGCACCTCGAGGAGTTCCAGCGCATCGCGGATGAAAACGGCGGCAACCGCTACACGGCCACGCCGGGCCACGAAGAATCCGCCGCCTACGTTGCGCGCGTTCTGAGGAACGCGGGATACGAAGTGAGCTTCGACCGGTTCGACGTCACCGTTTACGAGGAGAATGCCCCCTCGGTCCTTCAACGCAGAGCGCCGTCCAGGACCTTCTTCGAGAACAGCGCCGACTTCACCACCTTCAACTTCTCGCCGTCGGGCTCGGTGACCGGCCGGCTGACATCTGTGGGCGTGACCCCCGAAACCGACGGTTTGGGTGGATGCGAGGAGAGCGCGTTCTCGGGCTTCCCGAGCGGGGACATTGCGCTCGTCCAGGCGGGGCCCTGCACGCTCACCGACCAGGTGCTGAACGCCCAGGACGCGGGAGCATCCGCCGCCTTGGTGATGTTCACCCCTGAGCTCGCCGACACCTCGGCGGGGGTGCTTAGACCTACCCTCGCGAGCAGTGAAGTCACGGTTCCCGCTCTCGCCGTCAGCACCAAGCTGGGGGTGGAGTTGGCGCGATCTGGCACGCGCGTGCACCTCGAGGTGGCTGGCGAGATCGCCGAGCGCAGCACACGGAACGTCATTGCAGAGCAGAGCGGGGAGACCGACGACGTCGTGATGGTGGGGGCGCACCTGGACTCCGTCCCCGACGGCCCGGGGATCAACGACAACGGATCGGGATCGGCATCGATTCTCGAGCTCGCGGTCGCGCTGTCCGGCGTCGAGACTCGCGAGGGAGTTCGGTTCGCGTTCTGGAGCGCGGAGGAGCTCGGCTTGATCGGTTCCGACCACTACGTATCGGAGCTGAGCGACGCGGAGAGGAACCGCATCACGGCTTATCTCAACTTCGACATGGTGGCTTCGCCCAACTACATGCGTCTCGTCTACGGAGACAGCCTCGGCAACGTCGACGATCCCGCGGCTATCAAGAACCTCTTTCTCGACTACTTCGCAGAACGGGACCTCGACACCGACCTCATCGACCTTTCCGGCCGTTCGGACCACGGCCCCTTCGAGCGCGCGGGTATCCCGGTTGGGGGTTTGTTCACGGGGGCCGAGATGATCAAGGATCGCGAGGCCGCCCGGCTATTCGGGGGCGAGCCGGGCCGCCCAGGCGATCCCTGCTATCACCTCGCATGTGACGACATCGAAAACATCAGCGAGGAATCCCTCGATCAGCTGTCGGACGCGATCGCCTTCTCGGTGGCCACTCTCGCGACCTCAGGCGAGCTCTAGCGCGATCTACGCGGGACTGGCCCGAACCTCCAAGTAATCGGACGGATCGGGAGAAATCCCTTGCCTATCGAACATATGTTCGATAGAATGAGGTATGTTGTCCGGTTGATCCCTTTCAGGT
Organism: Actinomycetota bacterium; assembly: GCA_009379915.1. Taxonomy (GTDB): domain Bacteria; phylum Actinomycetota; class CADDZG01; order CADDZG01; family WHSQ01; genus WHSV01. Next base: position 44,241 of record WHSV01000019.1, read on the forward strand.
TGGCTTTCCAAGAGAGGTGCCGCCAGGTGGACTACTACAGCCACAGGAGCACGGCCCAGCTCACCACCGACCTCGAGGTGCTGAAGCAGATCGAGGGCTCGATTCGGCGCCAGAAGCTCGAGAGCATCGCGGAGCTGCAGCGGCGACGGGTGTGGCGCGACGACGGGGCCAAGGACATGGCCCAGTGGGTCGCGGCCCGCTGCGACGAGTCCCGCTGGCGGTCGCGCCGCTGGGTCGACGCGGCCCAGGCCATCGAGGGCCTCCCGGAGATTCGCCGGGCCCTGTCGCGCGGCGCTCTGTCGCTCGATAAGGTCTGCGAGCTCACCCGCTTCGCCACGCCGGAGACCGAGGTCGGGCTCGTCGCCTGGGCTCGGGGGGTCTCTCTGGGGACGGTCAAGAAGAGGGCCGACGAGGCGACGGTCGATCCGATCGAGGAGGTCAAAGCCGACGACGACGCGCGCTCGCTTCAGTGGTGGTACGAGGACAACCGCAGGCTCCACCTGGAGGGCTTCTTGCCGGCCGATCAGGGTGCGACCGTGGTCAAAGCGCTCGAGCGGCTCGCGGACAAGCTGCCGTCTGATCCCGACGCGGAGCGGGCCTACACGCTCGATGCCCGCCGGGCCGACGCGCTCGTGGCGTTGAGTTCGCAGGCGATCGCCGATGATCCCGACTCGGCGAGGGCTAGAGTCAACCTCCACGTCGATCTCGCCGCGCTCACGGCTCGCAGCGGCTCCGGGGCACTCGAGTCGGGCGGGATCGTGCATCCTGAAGTCGCCTCGTTGTTGTGCTGCGACTCGATCGTGCAGTCCGTAATCCACGGCGACGGGGGCCACACTGTCGGCATCGGACGGGCCTCGCGCAACGTGCCCGAGTGGCTCCATCGCCAGCTCCGGTTGCGCGACGGGGGCTGTACCTTTCCTGGGTGCCACCACAAGCGTTACGTCAAGGCGCACCATATCTGGTGGTGGGAGTGGGGCGGGCCGACGAATCTCGACAATCTCGTGTACGTCTGTGAGTTCCACCACAAGCTCATTCACGTCCACGGCTGGCGGGTCGAGCTCGGCAAGAGAGCCGGGGTCGTGTACTGGTTCAAGCCCAACTACGAGCCCTACGAGCCCAATCGGGCCCCGCCCGAAACGCCGGGGCGAGACGGCCTCACCGGCTCGATCGAACAGCGGGAACTGGTCGGAGCCCAGCCCCACGCTTCCGGCTGACCCTTTCTCGCGGCGCGATCCCGTTCGACCTGGGCTTGGGGCTCCTCGATCGTGGGCACGCTTCCCCCAGGTGCTCACCCGAAGTCGGTTAGTAGATGACCGGCGAGTAGACGGTTCCATGGCCGGGCATCTTGGTTGCGGAGGAATGAGAAGAGACCCGTCGCCCGCGGGGCCGTTTCGGCGGGACCGTAGGAACTGCGTAGGCCGGCGACGGGTCCGTTGCAACAGCTCTTAGTTCTGCAACACGGCCTGAACCTCTATCTCGATATCCAGCGACTTGCTCACGAGAACGCCGCCGGCTTCGAGTGCCTGGTTCCAGTTCATCCCCCAGGACGCACGCTCGAGCATGGTCGAAGCGCTGAACAACACTTTGGTCTGTCCGAAGGGGTCGGTCGCGACGCCCCCAGCCTCAACGTCGAGCGTCACCGGCCGAGTCACACCGCGAATCGTGAGGTCACCCACGACATCGTAGCGGTCCCCGCCCCTGTGGCTCAGCTTGGTCGACCTGAAGGTCAACTCGGGGTATTCGTCGGCGTTCAAGAAGTCCGGCGAGCGCAGGTGGGCGTCCCGGTCCGGTGCATTCGTATTGATGCTCGCGGCCTTTATCGAGGCCTCGGCCCACGACTTCTCGGGGTCCTCGTCGATGTGGATCGTGCCCGAGAATTCCTCGAACCGCCCTCGGACCTTGGTGATGGCGCCATGTGGCGTGCAACGGCCTCGATGCTCGTGTGGGCCGGGTCGATGACCCAGTCCCCCGCCCGCGGCAGCCTGACCCCGTTGACCTCCCGTACTGCGGTGTTTGTGCTCACTGCTGTGCCCTCCGTTCGGCAGTATCGGATTTACTTGTTCCTACAACTGTTGCTGGCTCAACCATATTCCCCCCCATGATGGTTGTTCTTGCAACTGGTTTACCGGAGGGCCTATTCTGGGGGGGTGCCGGAACTCGCCGAAGTCGATCAGCTCAAGGACGATGACAGACTTACGGCGTGGAGGCTGTTCCTCGAGTCCTACCGCCGCGTCCTGGACACGCTCGACGACGAGCTGCAGTCGGAGCGGGGTCTATCGCTGGCCTGGTTCGACGTGCTCGTTCAGCTATTCAACGCCCCGGATCACCGGCTTCGCATGAACCAGCTCGCGAGTCGCATCCTGCTCTCGAAGAGCGGACTCACGCGCCTGGTCGACCGAATGGAGGCCGCGGGGTTAGTCGAACGAGCCTCGTCGCCCACCGACCGACGGGGGTCCTTCGCAGTGCTGACCCCGAGGGGCGAAGGGGTCTTCAGGGATGCCTTCCCCGTCCACCTCGACGGCATCCACAAACACTTCGCCCGTCACCTGACGGCTGCCGAGGCAAGGACCCTCGCGAAGGTCTTCGAGAAGATCAGGGGGCCGCTGACAAGCGCCGCGGAGTGCGCTCCCCCGGACTGAGCCCGGTAGCGCCACCTCTCAGCCGACGGCATACGCGATTCTCTTTAGCTCGTCGTCGGTCAGGTCGAGATCTCGGGCCGCGACGTTCTCCTCGAGGTGCACCGGCGAGGACGTGCCCGGGATCGGGATCATCACGGGGCTCTTGTGCAACAGCCACGCGATCGGTACCTGCGCCGGTGTCGCTCCGTGCTCCCGCGCGACCTCGTCGAGCGGTCCACCGGGTTTCGCGAGGTTGCCGCTGGCCATCGGAAACCACGGGATGAACGCGATCCCCTCCTGCTCGCAGACGTCGAGAACAGCTTCCGAGTCTCTCCTGCTGACGCTGTAGTTGTTCTGCACCGAGACGACCTCGACGATCGACTGGGCCAGGGACAGATGATCCCTGGTCACGTTCGAGAGCCCGATGTGTCGAATCTTGCCCTCGCTCTGCAGCTCCTTCAATGCCCCCACCGACTCGTCGTACGGAACGAAAAGATCCACCGTGTGGAGTTGGTAGAGCTCGATGGCCTCGAGACCGAGTCGCTTCAGGCTTCCCTCGCACGCCTCCTTTAGGTGCTCGGGGCGTCCCATCCGGGCCGGATCGTCCCAGCCCTCCCTTGGTTGCGATCACCAGGTCGCCGGGATAGGGGCGAAGACTGGCGCCGATCAGCCGCTCGCTGGACCCGTAGGCATCGGCTGTATCGATGAAGTTGATACCGAGCTCGATCGCGCGCTCGAGGATCCTTCTCGCCTCATCCGGATCACCGGGGAGGCGCATGGCTCCGAAGCCAAGCCGGTCGATGGTCCTGCTTCCGATATCGAAGGTTGGATTGATCACGCGTGGTTCGCTCTCCCGATGCCCGAGAAGCAATTCGCTGCCTCGAGGCACAACCCGTGCGAGGGCTCAACCTTCCCCACGCGGGCATCGCCCAAGTCTCGCCCGGTGAGTTGGGGAGGATCACTACGGGAAGCTCACCGGCGTGCGGCAATGTGACGAAGCACTAGGCCCTCGTCAAGACCGC
>WHSV01000099.1 GCA_009379915.1 Actinomycetota bacterium
GCTTCGAAGCTACTTCCTCCTCGGCGTCCGGCGACGTTTCTTCCGCGTCCCTTGCTGGCTCAACGTCTCGATAGGGCCAGGGACTATCGGCTGACGACCGTCGTGGCCGGCGCCGGATTCGGGAAATCAACTCTTCTGGGGCCCTGGGTCAGCGACCTCCAGGGATGCTGGTACACGATAGACAAGACGGATGCATCGCCGGGGACCCTTGCACGCGGCCTCGTCGATTCCCTTCGCGTGAAGGTTCCGGGCCTCTCCCCGGATCTGAACGCAGCCCTTCAAGGTTCGTTCGGAGCAGACGAAGGCGCGGGAAGTCAGGTCGAGGCGCTCGCGGGTCAGGTTGGTGGGGCGCTGGAGGACGTCGATGACCTCGTGCTGGTCCTGGATGATCTCCACGAAATAAGCGCGCAGACGGACTCAGGGCGCCTCATTGAGGCGCTTTGCCGTCACGCGCCGGAGCACTGTCACATCGTCCTGTCGTCGCGCGCTCAACCACCCTTTCCCATCGAACGAATGCGTGGCCAAGGACTCGTGCTCGACATTGATGCCGCGGTGCTTGCCTTCTCCGAAGAGGAGGTAGCGACGCTGCTGCAATACTCGTCGGGGCACGGCGACCGTGATCTCGCGGGCGAGTTGCACGCTCTCACCCACGGGTGGCCGGCCGCCGTGCGACTTGCCGCCGAAGCCTTCCAGGGGTCGCCGCCGGACCGCCGTCGGGCGGTACTGAAGGGGTTGCGCCGTCCGGGTGGCTCGCTCGTTACGTACCTCGCCGCCGAGGTCTTCCCGCGTGAAAGCGAGAGTGTCCGAGAGCTGCTCAGACGCGTCGCTCACTTCGAACGGTTCACCCCGGAGTTGTGTGAGGTCGTCGGCATTCCCGACGCTACCGAAACCGTTTGGGAGTTGGCGACCCGCGGATTGTTGGTGCGTCTCGAAAGCGACTCCGGTGAGTGGTTCGTCCTGCACTCGTTGGTGCGGGAGTTCGTCCTCGATCACTGGCCTCTGAGCGGCGATGAGGTTCGTTCCCTGCACATGCGCGCTGCAGAGTGGTTCGAAGCACGCGGCGATCTGGATTCTGCAATCCAATCTCTCAATGCGGCCGCGGATCGGCCCAGCATCGCTCGCATCCTCGAGCAGAGAGGCGATGAGATGCTTCGTTCGGGTCATGCAGATCACGTCATCTGGGCAAGCGACCTGCTAACCGATGGACTCAGAACTCCGGAGCTCGAACAACTTGCCGGAGAGGCCCGGCAGATCCGGGGGGACTGGACCGGAGCTCTTGCCTGTTACCGGCGGGCGGCGGACAACGAGGAGCTCCTGTCGCCCGGTCTCGCCTGGAGGATGGGGCTCCTTCACTATCTCCGAGCAGAGATAGACGAGTCGCTCAAGATCTATGCACGGGGCCGTGTCGACGGAACCGTTCCTCGCGACGAGGCACTTCTTCTCGCGTGGAGAGCGTCGGCGCACTGGGCAAAAGGAGAAGCCGATAGCTGCAGAGCAGAAGCCGCGCGGGCGCGCGAGGCGGCCGAGTTCTCGGGCGATCCTCAGGCGCTGGCGGCCGTCTACACCGTGCTGGCGATGCTGGCCTCGGCGCTGGAGGGTGATCGTAGGGCGGGGGACCGCCACTATCGCCTGGCTCTCGATTCCGCCGAGCGCGCGAACGACGTCCTCCAGATCATTCGGATCAGGACGAACCGCGGCTCTCATCTCGACGACGAAGGGCGCTATGAAGAGGCGCTCATCGAGCTCGAGGCTGCAACGGGACTCGCCGAGCTCACCGGCTTCACGTACTTTCTCGGCCTGGGCCTGTCCAACCGCGCATCGGTTCGCTTTCACCTCGGACAGGTGGACGAGGCAATCGCAGACAACAAGAGGGCGGTTTCCGTTTACCGGGAGCTGGGCTCGCTCGACGTCGGTCATCCGCTGAGGAACCTGGGCGACATCTACCGTGCGCGCGGCGATCTCACGCTCGCCCGATCCTGCTACGAGGAAGCCATCGAGCTCGCCGAGAGGTCGGGGGATCGCCAGGTGCTGACACCGTCCCTCGCCGGTCTCGCTCGGGTTCTCGCCGGAGACGAGCCCGAGGAGGCTTCGAGGCTGGTCCGCAGGGCCGTCAGACTCGGTCCGGGGTTCGACCACCTGGGTTCGCTGCTCGCGCAGGGGTGGGTTTCGCTGGCAAGGGACGAAAGAGAGGAGGCCACACGAATAACCGAGAGTGCTGCCGTGGCCGCCCGGGGAACGCGCGACCGCCCCCGGCTGGCCGAGCTACTGGAGCTCCAGGTCTTCGCCGCACCGGACCCTCATGCCAAACTCTCACGCCTCGAGGAGGCGCTGTCCATCCGCCGAGAGATCCACGACGAGCTGGGAGCGGCCGCAATCGAGCTTGCACTCGGCCGGCTCCAGGCGGGGCCTAACGCTCGCGCGCGTGCGACGCGGGCCGAACGCCGGCTGACCGGACTGGGAGTGCGGATGCAGGCACCGGCCGCGGGTGTGCTCGCGTGCCTCCCTCGCTCCGATGTCGCGCCCGTTCGGGTCCGTTCGTTGGGAGGTTTCGCGGTGCTCAGGAACGGACGGCCGGTGCCCGCCACCGAATGGCAGTCGAGGAAGGCACGCGATCTGCTCAAACTCCTGGTCGCCCGCAGAGGCCGCCCTGCCCCGCGCGATCTGCTGGCCGAGGTTCTGTGGCCCGATGAGGATCCCGGCAAGCTTGCGAACCGGTTATCCGTGGCTCTGTCCATCGTGCGCACGGCGCTCGACCCCGACAGGCTTTTTCCTCCCGAGCGGTTCATCGCCGCCGACAAGAATGCGGTTGCCCTTGACCTGTCTTCGGTGTCGGTCGATGTCGAGGAGTTTCTGGCCGACGCGGACGCCGGACTCGATCTCGAGCGTCAGGGACGAGTCACAGAAGCTCACGATCTACTCGTGGCTGCCGAAGCGACTTACGCGGGCGACTTCCTCGAGGAGGATCTCTATGAGGACTGGTCGATCCCCCTTCGCGAGGAGGCGCGCGCCGCCTACATCTCGGTTGCGTCGGCACTCGCTCGGGCCGCGGTGGCGGCGCGCAATCATGAGGCGGGTATCCCTCACTTTCTGCGCCTGCTCGAGCGTGACCCGTACGACGAAGGGGCGAACCTCGAGTTGGTCTCCGCGTTGACCTCCTGTGGCAGACACGGCGAGGCCCGGCACCACTACCGCGCCTACGTATCGAGAATGACCGAAATCGACGTTGAAGCGGCTCCGTTCCCCAGACCCGCGCTTCAATAAAGGTCAACGCGACCCCTGGCAGGCGGGGGTAATCGGGCAGGCGAGGACGCTCACTCACCGCAGAGGGTGAGCAGATGTCCGTAACTCCGAGCTTTCGACAAGCGCGCATGATCCGGGAGGACGTGCAGGTTGACCTGAATCCCTCCATTAGGAAAAGCTGGCGTGTCAGAGACCGAGCCAACGGGGGGAATCCATGCCAGCCATGCTGCCGATCATCTACGTGAGGGGTTACGCCGGCGGGACGCGCGGAATTGACAAGCAGGTGGACGATCCGTTCTACGGGTTCAACGATGGCTCGACACATGTGCGGACGGATGGAGATGGCGACCCCCGCTTCTACCAGTTCGAGAGCCCACTGCTCCGGCTGATCAATGACGAGGACTACGAGTTGTTCGTCCAAGGAGATCAGTCCGCGTACCTGAAGGCGCGGGGCGACGGAGAGATAGAGGCTCGCTCCATTTGGGTGTACCGCTTCTACGACGCGTCGGCCACGACATTCGGCAAGGAGCCGGTCGACTTCGATATCGAGGAAGCGGCGGTCGGGCTCTACGAGTACGTGCAACTCGTGCTCGGGAAGACGGGGGCCCGGAGGGTCTACCTCCTTGCTCACTCGATGGGCGGACTGGTGTGCCGCTGCATGCTCCAGAAGGTCTCCCTGCAGAAGGACTCCGAGGGCCGGGATCGGACCCCCGGCAAGGAGCTCGTCGATCGGTTCTTCACGTTCGGTACACCTCACGGCGGAATCGACTTCGAAGCGGGGAGCGGATTGATCGATTGGGCGTTGGAGACCTTTGGCCCCAACGGCTCGGACATCTTTTCCCCCTCGAAGATGTACGGCTATCTCCATCCAGATGCACAGTGGGGTGACAGGGCGCCCGAGGGATGGCGGCCGCACGAGATACCGGCCAAGGCGTTCGACTCAAAGCGCGTGTTCTGTCTGATCGGCACGGACGCCAAGGACTACGGCCTTTCCAGGAAGGTCGTTGGTCCGAAGAGCGACGGCTTGGTGATGATCGACAACGCCTATGTCAGGAATGCTCATCGCGCTTTCGTGTACCGCGCGCACTCGGGTCGGTACGGACTGGTGAACTCCGAGGAGGGTTATCAAAACCTGAGGCGGTTCCTATTCGGTGAGCTCGAGGTACGCGTCGAGTTGCGAAATCTGAAGCTTCCGCCACCGAAACCCGAAGTGAAGGAATCGTGGCAGGCGGACATCAGGCTATCGGTGCGAGGACTGCCGATTGTGATGCACGAGCAGCTCGCCGCACATCACTGCCCGATCCAACTGAACATGGAGCAGGATCAGAAACGCGATAGCGCCGACGCTCCCGTTCCGCTGACGACCGTCTTCCTGTTGGACAGGCATCGTTTCGACCCGAACGTCAAGAACGAGCTTTCTCGACGATGCCGCTACGCGCTACATCTGAGAGTCTTTCGCCTCGAAGAGAAGAACGGCTTCTTCTTCTGGAACGATCACATCGAGCAGACCGCGGATTGGGACGACACCTTGATCGTGGACATCGGCCAGCCGGACGATGCCCAATCGGAGGGCCTGTGGGCATGGACGGCGTGGAATTCCGCGGTCGAGGGACCAACTGCAGACAGGGATCCGATAACCGCCGGTCCGCTGGGCTTCGTAGACAACGTTGCGATCTTGGAGATGCCGCCCACCGCCAAATCGATCCTGGGGGACGCCGCTCAACTCGTCTTTACGATCGGCCAGAGGGAATAGGCCGGGGTGCAATGGACAGTCTCGCGGACCGTCCCTCCCGTTCCCATTTGCGTCCGGTGACGAGGATCGTGTCCCCGAGAGTAGTGGTCCCGCCTCTGCCTTCGCCTCAGGCGAACGACTCAATTCCAAGAATTGAGGAGGACGGTCCGGAGCGTCAATCGGGCATCCGTCACAGAAGGGGACGCAATAGGCAGTATCGGTTGTACCGGAGCGCGATTCTCGATCCGCAGGTTGTGGGTTAATGAGGCGCACGGCCTTCGAACATCTTGGGAGCAGGAGGAGAACCCATGGACATGGAAGTCACTGCGTGGATGTCGATGTACCACGCGATGAATGCGCAGGAGGACAAGAGGCCGTTCTCGAAGGCGACGCTTCGGCGCATTGCTAACTTTGCGCGTCCACACCGCCGGAAGCTGATCGCATTCCTTTTCCTGAGCGTCGTGACGGCGATTCTTGCCGTCGCAACTCCGGTTCTTGCTGGGAGAGTCGTTAACGCGATCGTTGAGGGTGCCGAACAGGAGGTCGTCATCGCTCTTGCCGGCCTGATTGCCTTCATCGCCGTAACCGAGGCCGGGCTTGGACTCGTATCGCGCTGGCTTTCCGCCACGATCGGCGAGGGGTTGATTCTTGATCTGCGGACCACGGTGTTCGATCACGTACAACGCATGCCGATTGCCTTCTTCACTCGTACACGAACCGGGGCTCTGGTGAGCCGCCTGAACAACGACGTTATCGGCGCGCAGCGCGCGTTCAGTGACACCCTCTCCGGTGTCGTGGGAAACCTCGTGATGCTCGTGCTCACTCTCGTCGTAATGATCGGAATCTCGTGGCAGATCACATTGATCGCGCTCGTGCTGCTGCCGGTGTTCGTGTTCCCAGCTCGGCGGATGGGCACGCGCCTCGCTCGACTCGAGCGTGAAGCTGCAAACCACAACGCGGTTATGAGCACTCAGATGACCGAGCGCTTCTCGGCCCCCGGCGCGACGCTTGTGAAACTCTTCGGCCGGCCGACGGAGGAGTCGGCGGAGTTCGCCGCCCGTGCGGGTCGAGTGAAGGACATCGGCGTGCGTACGGCGATGGTGCAGTGGGTCTTCGTCACCGCGCTGACGCTGGTCTCCGCGCTCGCGCTCGCTCTCGTCTACGGACTCGGTGGTTTCTACGCCCTGCAGGGGCAGCTCGAGCCGGGCGCCGTGGTTTCGCTCGCACTGCTGCTGACTCGCCTCTACGCGCCCCTGACGGCATTGGCGAGCGCTCGTGTCGAAGTGATGAGCGCGCTGGTGAGCTTCGAGCGTGTGTTCGAGGTGCTGGACCTCAAGCCTCTGATTGTCGAGAAGCCGGGCGCCGAGCGAGTATCCGACGGGCCGGTCTCGGTGAACTTCGAGAACGTCCACTTCAGCTACCCGTCTGCCGACAAGGTGTCGCTCGCGTCGCTCGAAGAGGTGGCGCTCCTGGACAAGCGCGGGGGAGTGGAGGTGCTCCACGACGTCTCGTTCAGCGCGGAACCCGGTCAGGTGGTTGCCCTAGTGGGCTCTTCGGGGGCCGGGAAATCGACCATTGCACAGTTGGTGCCGCGGCTTTACGACGTCGAAAGTGGAGCGGTGCGGCTGGCTGGCGTCGACGTACGCGACCTTACGAGCGAGTCGATCCGCGAGACGCTCGGGATGGTCACCCAGGATGGGCATCTGTTCCACGACTCGGTGCGTGCGAACCTGTTGCTGGCGCGTCCCGACGCTTCGGTAGACGAGCTGTGGGAGGTGCTGAGCCGTGCGCGACTCGACGCGGTGGTTCGCTCTCTGCCGGACGGTCTGGACACGATCGTCGGAGAACGTGGATACCGGCTCTCGGGCGGCGAGCGTCAGCGTCTGACGATCGCCCGCCTGTTGCTCGCTCGCCCGCGCGTCGTGATCCTGGACGAGGCCACCGCGCATCTGGACTCGACTTCCGAGGCCGCGGTGCAAGCAGCACTCGGTGAAGCACTCGCGGGGCGGACCGCAGTGGTCATTGCGCACCGGCTCTCCACGGTCAGGGCCGCGGATCTCATTCTGGTGATAGAGGACGGCAGGATCGTCGAGCGAGGGACACACCTCGATCTACTGGCGGCCGGCGGTCGCTACGAGGAGCTCCACCGGACACAGTTCGACGAGGCGCCGGTCGAGGAGGTAGTTCGCTGAGCGCCCGCTTCTAGTCTCTGTCCCTCCCACATCCATCCCATCCTGTGTCGACACGTCGAAACTGCGACCTAGGGTTTGACACGGTCCAACCCAGTCGCGGTTTCAGAAGGCGGGTTGAACCGGGTCCTCGTGCCAGGTGACGCCACGGGTCCCTACACGTGAGACGCCGAGAGTGGGAGAGCGAGGCAGGGCCCCCCAGGGCCCCGCTCGCTCGGCGGCCGAAATAGAGGGCGGATCATGGGGTTGAAGGGGAGTAAGGAACGCAACCTCGCAATCCTCATCGATCAAAGAAAAGAATGGAGTGAGCCCCCGTCGCCGACATTCGAGAAATTCTGGAGCGCTCCAAGTCCGTGGCCACGGTCGGTGCTTCGACAAACCTGCAGAAACCCGGCGGGGGTGTACCCCAGCACCTCAAGAGGATCGGGTTCCATGTCATTCCCGTGAACCCCAACGCTTCGGAGATCCTCGGTGAGAGGTCCTTCGCGAGCTTGCTCGACATCGACGAACCGGTAGACATCGTCCAGGTCTTCAGGCCCTCGGAGGAGGCTCCAATCATCGCCCGGCAGGCAGTCCAGATCGGGGCCAAGTCGCTGTGGCTTCAACTCGGGATTACCTCACCCGAGGCGCGTCGGATCGCGGACGAGGCGGGTATCGACTACGTCGAGGACCGCTGCCTGCAACGAGAGACGCGTCGGCTTCGAATACGCAAGGACCCGGTCGAAGCGCGGCCCGACCGTGCCTCGTAAGGCGCCGGCCGGCTCTCGCTCATACGCGTCCGTGCTTGAACCAGTCGTCCCCATCACGGCTGTCCGCTCCCAGCCCCGTTGCCAGAGAGTCGAGTAGCCCGACTGCTGCCGCGATAAGAAGGATTTCCATGGTTTCGCCTCCCTTGTAAGGATCTAAGATGCCCTCACTCCTTACAATAATCCGGCCTACCGTAAGGAGTCAAGTGAATTTTGACCATTACGTAGAGTAGGATGCCGTCACCGTCCGCGACGAGTCCCAAGGAAGGATCCAGTTGGACAAGGATCGAGTAGAAGAGTGGCTGACCGCCTACCAGGAGGCGTGGCGCTCCTACGATCCGGCGGCGATCGCCGGCCTCTTCAGCGAGGGCGCCTCCTACCGATATCACCCCTACGACGATCCGGTTCGGGGGCGGGCCGCAATCGTCGAATCGTGGCTCGAGGACCCCGACAAGCAGGGCACCTATGAGAGCGCCTACCAACCTCTCCTAGTCGCCGGCGACAGCGCGGTCGCGACGGGAACCAGCACCTACAGGGCAGATGACGGATCGGGGGACACGATTTACGACAACTGCTTCGTTCTGCGGTTCGACGATGGGGGCCGCTGCACGGAGTTCACCGAGTGGTACATGCGGCGGCCCGAGCCCCCGGAGTAGGCCCCCCGAGGTACCCGCAGATCGCCCTGGATTCCCGTCACTCGCTCCACGGCTCTCCCAGCGGTCGGCTATCGCTGTCTCGATGTGTCCTGGCACGCCTGTCGCCGGGTGATCGTCTCCGACGCGATACGGCTACCAGGACCGCGCTCTCACTGCCACGGCTGTGAAGTGCGCGAAGGGGCAGCCCGGTCAGCCATACGACGGCGCCACGCCGGAGGTGTTGTCTCGCTCCGCCCACACACTCGAGCTCGATCTCTCCGCGTTCCAGGACGACGAGCGCATCTCTCCACTCGGCTTCGTCGTACGCGCGCTCGCGGCCCGGCGAGAGGGTGATCTGCCGGGCTTCGAAAGCGGCCGGGAGGCGTCTGCCGAGAAAGGAGAGGCGCTCGCCTTCGGCGTGCCGCTTGACCGGGCCCTCCGAGTCGTTCATCTGAAGAGCCTTCGGCGCCGTAATTTCGTCATCATCTACACGCTTTGACGGCTGTGCGGCGCAAAACTCATCGGCGCCCGGCCTCTTTCCGCTCAGCGAGCCTCGCAGGGGTTGAGCTCGATCGATGAGTTTGTCGGGGGCGACTTGCAATGGTGCGTGGATGATGTCATAGTGACGTCATGCAGACGTCAATGTGGCTCGACAGCCTCCTGGACGACCTCAGGGAGGTGGCGGCGGTAGGCGACGAGAGGACCGCGGCCGCCGCGGAGGCGCTGGCGGTCGCCATGAGCGCAAGCATCGAACGGCGCTGGCTCGACCTCCTTGCGCAGGTCGTTCTGGAGATCAACGACCAGCTCCCCTCCGGCCATCTCGAGGTTCGACTGGTCGGCCGGGACCCCGAGCTCGTCTTCGTGGACGAACCCCCCTCATCGCCATCCTCGCCGGCCGAGGACGCAGGCGCCCGTATCACCCTTCGGCTGCCGGAGACCCTCAAGTCATCACTCGAGAACCACGCGGCACAAGAGGGCCAGTCCCTCAACAGTTGGATCGTCAATGCGCTGCATCGCAGTGTCGAGCGCGGCCGAGTGTCGCGACGGAGCAATCACCTGCGCGGGTTCGTGCAAGGCTGATGAAAGGAGCAGCAAATGGAACGCCGGTTCGAGACTCCCGGAACCCCCATCATCGAGGTGCGGCTCCCCGCTGGGCGAGTCGAGATCTCGACCTACGAGGGCCCCGAGACGATCGTGCAGCTCGAGGCCCTGCGGGACAACGCGGCGAGCCACAAAGCCGTGGAGCACGCACGCGTCGAGCTCCGAAAGAGCGGCGGAGACGACCTGGTTCTGATCGACGTCCGTGAGCGCTCCTCCTTCCTCTCGTTCAGCATGGGGGCGGAGGTCGAGGTGCGAGTGCAAGCGCCCGCCGGGAGCAGATTGAAGA
>WHSV01000100.1 GCA_009379915.1 Actinomycetota bacterium
CGAGGGCCCGTTCATCTCGCCCGAATGGGTCGGCGCGCACAATCCCGCCCACGTGCTCGATCCCGACCCCGAGCTGGCCGTGCGACTGATCGAGGCCGGCCCCGTCTCGCACATGACCCTGGCCCCCGAGCGCCCCGGAGCACTCGAGTTGATTCAGCTTCTAACGAAGCGGAACCTCACGGTCGCTTGCGGCCACTCCGACGCCGATGCGTCTCGAGCCCACGCTGCCTTCGACGCCGGCGCCCGGGTGCTCACGCACATCTACAACGCTCACCGGCGCTGGCGGCCGCGCGACCCGGGTCTGGCCGGCGCGGCACTGGTCCGCGCTTCGGTCACGGTCACGGCGATAGTCGACAACGTGCACCTCGCCCCGGAGACCGCCGCGGCCACCTTCCGCGCGACCCGGGGACGTTTCGCGCTCATAACCGATGCGATGGAGGCAGCCGGGCTCGGTGACGGCACCTACGCGCTGGGCGATCGCAGGGTCAGCGTGAAAGCGAACGAGGTGCGCCTCGAGAACGGCCGGCTCGCCGGGAGCGTGCTGACCATGGGGAGCGCGCTGCAGAACCTCGTCGGAGTGGGCGCCACCCTTGCCGAGGCCGTTCACGCCGCGGCGCGCGCTCCGGCGCTCGTCGCGGGGCGTCGGGATCTGGGACTCCTGGGAGAAGGCGCGGTTGCGGACGTGGTGGTGCTGAACGATCGCCTCGAGGTGACGAGAACGCTTGTCGGCGGCCGGGAGCTTTGGGCCAGCTCCTAGCGAACCTCAAAGAGGTCGTCGCCGGCGGCCACGTCACCGGACGCGATGGCCTCGACACGGTGGCCGGAGATGACCACCACGGGGGAGACGAGATCGACCTCAAACTCGGCCATGCGATCGAGATCGACCGTGACGAGGAGGCGACCCTCGCCGACCGTCTCACCCTCGGCGGCGTGCACCTCGAAGCCGTCTCCCTTGAGCTGCACGGTGTCGAGTCCCACGTGGACGAGGATCTGGAGCCCCTCGGGGGTCTCGATGACGACGCCGTGACCTCCGGGGAACAGCTTTTCGATTGTTCCCGATGCCGGCGCGAGCACCTTGCCTCCGGTGGGACGGACGGCAACGCCGTCGCCCATGACCCTCTCGGAAAAGACCTCATCCGCGACCTCTTCGAGAGGCACCACGGTTCCCGAGAGAGGGCTCTTCACGGTCGCGTGCACTAGCTCTCATCCATGACGCGCCGGATCTCGGCCTCGATGTTGTCGCTCTGGGTGCCCATCACAACCTGGATCGCCCCGCCCATCTTCATGACGCCGTGGGCACCGGCCTGCTTGAGAGCTCCTTCGTCCAGTTTGGATGGGTCGTTGAGCTGAACGCGGATGCGTGTGATGCAGGGCTCCATGCTCTTGATGTTGTCCTTGCCCCCGAGCCCTTGAAGCACTTGCTCCGCGACCTCCCTAAAGCTCACCGGTTCTCCCTTCTTGCCACGACGCGCGCACCGAGCGCGCCATCCGATTCCATGTGTGCCTCTTTCCGCGCATCGCGATCGAGTAGGCATAGAGGCCCTCGGGGTCACCCAGCCCCGAGTAACCCGCGTCGCCGAAATGATGCAAGTCGACGCCTATCCGTTTTGCGGTCAATGCGAGCGACCTCAGTGTCGCGCCGTCGGCTCCCTCCTGCGATGTGCCGATCGTGCCGACGGCAAGCTTGCCGGAATCGCGCGCCCGACTCACCAGGGCGCGGGCGTCGTCCTCGGTCACGCCGGGCACGGTTCCCGGCAGCGGGACCAGCACGCCATTTGCATCCGATGTGATGAGCGGCTCCGCGGCAGACGCATTGATCGGCTCCTTGGCTCCGGCACCGTGCATCTTGCCTGCGAAGCACAAGAGGTCGGGAGCCGTCGATCGCACCGTGAGCGCGGCCGCGCCAAGATGCTCGAACGTGGCCCCTCGGCCGGGATTGGCGGTGATCACCACGAACCCCGCGCCCCCGCCGCGCGCCGCGGCGACGGTTTGCTCGGTTGCGCGATAGGCGGGGGGCACCGAGTCGATATCCGGCTCCAGATTCAGGCCCACGGGGCGACCGAGGAAGCGAGCGAGTCCGCCGAAGCCACTCGGGGGCGGATCGACGGTCTCCAGTCCCGGAACCAGAGGTCCTTCGGCGAAGGGATCGACCATGTTCAAACACACGAGATCGGCACCGAATGCGCACATGATTTCCGGATTGGACGTCCCGGCTAGCAGTGGTGCCGCGACCGACACAATCTCCGCCATAATGATCCGGCCCTCGCTCGCCGCGATCGAGGCGTGCAACGCGTCTCCCTCAAGCGTGGCCGCGTCCCCTCCGAAGCGATCGAGCAACCTCATCGCAGCAGACTCAGCGCGATCGAACGCGCCTCTTCCGGACGGTGCGCGGAAGCCGCCTCTTCGGCCGCGGCGCGGCACTCCTCCAGCGTGATCCGCCTCAGCGCGGCCTTGACCTCGAGAATGCTCCCCGCATCCATCGACAACTCCCTGACTCCCATTCCCACGGCGAGCAGAGCCCACCCAGGATCGGCCGCGGCCTCTCCGCAAACCCCGACCCATGCTTTGGCATCCGCTCCCTCGCAGATGCGGGCGACTGCCCGCAGGAGAGCGGACGAAAACGGATCCTGCAAGCCGGCAAGTGAGCCTTGCATACGATCCGCCGCGTGCAGGTACTGCGTCAGGTCGTTGGTGCCGATGGACACGAAGTCGAGAAGGGACGCGAGCTCCGGCATTAGGAACACAACCGAGGGGACCTCGATCATCACTCCCACCTCGACACCCGCAGAGCGGCCCCCCGCGGCCTCCACCTGCTCGGCGAACCACCGCGCGTCTTCGAGGTTGGACACCATGGGGGCCATCACGGCCACTCGGGCCCGTCCCCCGGCCGTTCGCACCGCGGCGTTGAGCTGCGCCGAAAGGATGTCGGGGTGACGCCGAGCGAGTCGGATGCCGCGCACTCCGAGCGCCGGATTTTCCTCCTCCTCCTCCTCCTCCGTGTCCAGGAACGGGGCCGGCTTGTCGGCCCCGATGTCGAAGGTGCGGATGACCAGCCGGCGATCGCCCAGCAACGCCGCCATGTCCGCGAAGAGGCGGGACTGCTCCTGCTCGGAGGGCGGCCTCGCTCGGTCGAGAAAGGACAGCTCGGTGCGCAACAAACCCACGCCCTCGGCTCCGGACTCGAGCGCGGCCTGGAGTTCGGGCAGAGAGGCGACGTTGGCGGCGATTTCCACCCTCGTGCCGTCCTTGGTCGCGGCCGGCTCGTCTCCGGCCATGGTTCTCAGTTCTTCGATGTGCGCGGCACGTTCGGCGGAGCGCCGGTCGAGCATCTCCGTGGTCTTCGGGTTCGGGTCCAGATAGACCGTTCCGGAGTCACCGTCTACCCCGACGAGCATTCCGTTCGCGATTGCGGAGACCAGGCCGTCCACGCCGACAACCGCGGGCACCCCCAGTGAGCGCGCGACGATCGCGGTGTGGCTGGTGCGGCTCCCCCCCTCGGTGGCGAACGCTCGAACGAGGTGAAGATCGAGGTCGGCGACGTCCGCGGGCATCAGTTCCTTCGCCACCACGACAGAGGGAGCTTCGAGCGCGAGCTGTGAGGTTTCCCCCGCCAGCCCGGCGGCGATGCGTCTGCACACATCCCTGACGTCCTGGGCACGGGCGGCCATGTAGTCGCTGTCGCTGGCCTCGAGGGCGAGTGCGTATTCCTCACCCGCCTCCATCACCGCGCGCCCACCGGGGAGGGCGCGCTCTTTGATGAGGCGCTGTGCCCCCGCGAGCAACTCGGGATCCCGTGCCATCGCGGCCTGTGCCTCCAGGATCTCCGACAGCTCTCCTCCCCGCGCCGCGGCGCGCGCCTCGAGGCCGGTGGCGACCGTCTCCATGGCCTTCTCGAGCGCGGTGGCCTCCGAGACGGGATCCTCGACCGGTGCGTCCGGAAGCGACACCGAGCCCGCGGCCACGACGGCCGCAGGGCCTCGACGAGCCCCGGGAGATGCGGCTACACCTCGGAGTCGTTTCATAACGACTCGATCAGAGTCACTAATTCGTCGATCGCGCGCCCTTCGTCTTCGCCGGACGCGACCACCGTAATCCGATCGCCCTTGCGCACGTCGAGCTTGAGAACGGACAGCATCGACTTGGCGTTTGCCTCGGCGTCGTTCTTGACGATGGTGATGTCGGCTGAGAATCTGCCGGCGGCTTTGGAGAACACCGCCGCAGGCCGGGCGTGAAGGCCCACCTCGTTCGTGAGCGTGACTTCCCTCTCGAGCATCTCCCTCCTACCTCGTAAGCGTGACCTTACTGAGGCCCGCGGGTGAATCGGGATCCATACCCCTCAAGCGCGCAAGCTCGAGCGCGATTTGCTGGGCGCGCACGGCGGCAGGAATTAGAGCCAGCGGCTCGGGGGCGTTGCGGGGGAGGGGAATATCACCGTTCTCGTCAGACACCGTGATCACATGCGCGCCCTTGTCCCTCAGCGAACGAATCAGATCGTCCATGTCTTTTGCAGCAGGCCCCGATGTTCGGAACGCGAGAACGGGGACGCCCGTCTGCACGACCGCGATCGGTCCGTGACGCAGGTCGGCTGCGGAATACCCCTCCGCGAGGATGCCTGCGGTCTCCTTTAGTTTCAGCGCGGCCTCCAGGGCCACGGCGAACATGAACCCTCGACCGACGACCAGTAACCCGCCTGCATCCCCGATCGCGCGCGCCGCCGCGCGGGGTGATTCGTCGTCGTCCAGGGCCGCGCTCACTTGCTCCGGCAGGCGCCTCCAGTCTGAGTCGCCCCATGACACCCGGCCAACCGCCTCTGCCACGAAGGAGAATGCCGCGAGTTGCGCCGTGAACGTCTTGGTGGCAGGGACGGCTCTCTCCTCTCCGGCGTCGAGGGGGATCGTGACCTCGACCGCGGCTCCCAGCGGGCTGGAGGGCGAGTTGGTGACCGCGACCGTGCGAGCGCCGGATCTCGCAAGGGTCTTGGCGACGGCCACGATCTCTGGGGTCCGCCCGGACTGGCTGACCGCTACGGCGAGGTAGCCGGAGTAGTCCACGGTCGCCCCGTAGAGCGTGTGCAGGCTGGGGGCCGACAGTGCTACGGGCCGCCCGGAGGCGAGCTCGATCGCGTAGCGTCCGAAAATCGCGGCGTGGTCGGAAGAGCCGCGCGCAATGAGCACGGTGCCAGCAACGTGGGCGGGCACGACCGCCCTAACGCGCGCGACGAGTGCCGCGCGCTCCGCCGCCAGCCGGCCGAGCACGTCCGGCTGCTCGGCCATCTCGGCGGCCATGACGGCCCCGCTCACCCATCCCCCTCTCAGGCTCCTACTGGTATAGACCTGCCGACCCTACACCTGTCCCTCGGTGGCCCTGGTTGCGTCCGACCCCGGACTCCCTGTGGGCCATCCCGGCCTGGCAGCAGAATCCCCACAAGGAGTTGGTCGACGCCCCCGGCGCGGACCACCTGCTCGTACTCTCACCCACCGCCAATGGTCCCAGACCGACGGGTTTCACGGTGCCCGCGTCGACCAGGATCACCTCTTCCTCACGGGCGTGCAGCTGCGCCGCTCACTGGACGGCGGCCAGAGCTGGTCGACATCCGGTGGCATCCACGTCGACCAACATGCAAGGCAGTGGGATCCGTACGTCTCGAACCGCATCTACTTGACGAGCCGGGCGCGCTCTTGACTTGTGCCGAGGGCTCGAAAGGCGCGTCGCTCAGGAGGTATGTCGATGTCCGAGCGCGGCCGGCGCCGTGGACGTGGAACGGGTGATGCATGGGTGGTCGGACTCTATCTCGTTGACGAGCTGGATCTTGACCTTGCTCAGAAGTTGATCTGCAAAACGAGCTCCTTTGCACGTAAGCCACACGGCCGGATCTCTCTTTAGGCGAACTGGAGCACCTTCGTCTGCCGACCGAGAGTCCCGCGAGCTACCCGGTACTAAGGAGCATTAGTACACTCAATCCGTTTCTCGTGGAGAGATCTTCGATCACGGTTCGGCCGAATCCGGAAGGCAACGGAGTATGGGTGAAACGCTGAGTTTCGTGGTTAGGCGCATGACCAATGCATCGAACGACGCGCTCTGGCACGTCCTCGGAGACTTTGGAACTGAACACCGTTGGACAAAGAGCTTGGATCACTGCGAACGTGACACGGACATCGTCGATGTGGGCACCATCAAAACCTGCAAGCTTCCAAGGGCGCTCATGGGCCGGACGACCGTGCGCGAGGAGCTGACTGAGTACGAGCCGGGCCGTGCCCTGGCATACCGACTAGAAGGACCGGCCGGACCGTTTGCTTCGGCGGCGAGCCGCTGGTCGACCAGCCCGGGCTGGGACGGAGGCACGGTCATGTGCGTGGAGGGTTTTTTCACGGCCCGCAACCGCGCCGCGAGGATCCTCGTCGGGCTCGTGCCCGCGCCACTCTCCGGCGGACGGTGGATAAGCATCAGGTCTGCGAAGTCGAGATCCAGTTCAGACAGGTTCCTGGTCGTTGCCTCGTAGGCGTCGTCCTCTTCCTCGACCTTGGTAACCAGATAGACGTTCTCCCTGTCGATTCCCGCTGCGGCGGATCCCTTGACCAATGCCCTTCTGTGTGCCGTAGTCACCGGATGTATCGATCATCCGGTATCCGAGCTCCAGCGCGGTCTCGACAGTTCCTGGAGTGTCGCCCGTAGCTGCCATGTTCCCAGCCCGAGCGTCGGCATTTGATTTCCGGTATTCAACGGAAGCGCTGTGGGGTTGCGAATTCTGGCTGCCCTCCTCCCGATGTGTGGGAAGCAGTTCTGTTTTGCCGTCTTTCCGTACTGCCTTGACTTTTTCCGGACACTCCGAAAGGAAACCATTGAAGAGCCCCGGTGGCAGTGGAACTTGGAATCACGGTGTGGTTTGCGACTCCTTGCACTTTCTGACTCTCTGTTATCCAACCTGCATGACGGGTAGGTCAGAGATGCGGGCAGCGGGAAACCGGATGATCGCCCAAGAGCAGACGTTCAAATCATTCGGTTCCTGCGGTTCCGCCAGCCGTTGACGAAGGGAGATTTCCATGACGAAGGATCATGGCTCTAGCGTCAAGAACGACAAGCAGTACGAGGGTCTGCGTAGGAAGGGGATGAGCAAAGGACGGGCCGCGGCGATCGCTAACTCCCCCGGGTCATCGAGCCGAGGTGGCAAGAAGTCGCATTCCGGTGGTCGTTCAACCACTTCCAGCAAAGCGGGGGAACTAGGGCCCAGAAAGCCGCGGCCGGGCGCAAGGGCGGCAGAAAGTCCAGGTAGCTCCAAGGCCGGCACCCAACAAGGAGGACGTGCTCGGTATCACTTGAGAGCCGGGCCATGCCTCCAAACCGCCATATACATGAAGGAGTCAAAATGCCAAGCATCCGAGAAGTAATGACCAGTGATCCGACGGCCCTCCGAGCTACGGCTTCCGTCGTCGAGGCCGCCGAGGCGATGCGTCGATCAGACATCGGGGACGTAATCGTGCTGGACGAGACCGATCAGGTATGTGGGATCGTGACTGATCGGGACATCGTGGTTCGGGCGGTTGCCGAGCAAAAGGACCCCTCGGACGTGCGCCTAGGGGATATCTGCAGTCGCGATCCGGTGACCCTCACCTCACAGGACGAGGTCGGGGACGCAGTCAAGCTGATGACTGAGAATGCGATCAGACGGCTGCCGATCGTTGACGATGGTGTGCCGGTGGGAATCGTTTCCTTAGGCGACCTCGCGGTCAGCCTCGATCCTGAGTCGGGGTTGTCGGACATCAGCTCCGCTGCTCCCAACGAGTAGATAAACATGGCCCGCTGTGAGGTTTGCGGTAACGATTACGACAATGCCTTTGAGGTCACCACTGCCAAAGGCCAGAGTCACACTTTCGACAGCTTCGAATGCGCGATCCACGCGCTGGCCCCGGAGTGCGCTCATTGTGGTTGCAAGATCGTAGGTCACGGGCTGCAGTCCGAGGATTCGATCTATTGCTGCGCTCACTGTGCCCGCGAGTCAGGGGAAGCGCGTCTTCAGGACCGGAGCTGAGAGCATCTCGAGAGGATGACCTGGAATGTGCAGGAGCAGCTTTCGGATCCAGGAAGGTGCATTCGGTGGACAGCTAGTCCAAAGGGAGGAGCCATGACGACGAGGCAGAGAAAAGCGGCCCAACGCAATGTTCAGAAAGCTCAGAAAGCAGCGCGTTCGAAAAAGACAATCTCCAATCTCTCGAGCAAGGTTCGGTCAGATCTCGGGAGAGAGGGAGCGAAGGCGGCACGGCGCGGTGGGCGGGCCGGACACTCGTATGAGGAGCGAACCCGAACCGAACTCTATGAGCAGGCCAAGAAGGCCGGGATCGCGGGGCGATCGAAGATGGGCAAGAGTGATTTGATCCAGGCCCTTCGCCGCTCTTAGATAGGGAGCGCAGGAGGACCTCATCGACCAAACTCCTCGAGGAGCGCTTTCACTTCTTCATCGGATAACTGGGAGAAGTCCTCGTACCAGCCCCCGATACCCAGCAGCGTTGTCGGCTGACGAAGGCAGACAACCTCGTCGACCTCAGTGCCGATTTCGGTGCATATCTCGGACGCGGCAACGGGTACCCCCACGACGAGCTTGGCTGGATGATGGGCACGCACTCCTATGATCGCGGCACGCATGGTCGAGCCGGTGGCCAGCCCGTCGTCGATCAAGATCACAGTCCTGCCCTCGATGTTCGGGGCGGGTCGGTCGCCTCGATAAGTGTGCTCACGCCGCTTGAGTTCCTGCTCCTCTCGGACCAGCACCTGGGCGATAGTGCGCTCGTCTACCCTGAGCGAAGCTGCGACTCGGTCATTGACGACGCGCACATCACCGGACGCAATCGCTCCCATTGCGAGTTCCTCCCGGCCGGGGACGCCGAGTTTTCGGACGATGAATATGTCCATCGAGACCCCAAGGGCTCGTGCAACCTCGATGGCGACCGGCACCCCTCCCCTCGGCAAAGCCAACACGAGAACATCCTCTTGACCTGAATAGTGGGAAAGTTGATTCGCCAAAAGCTTTCCGGCCTGGTTGCGGTCGCGAAACGGTTGCTCGCTCATCGCGGTCGGCACGAGCTCCTCTTAAATCCACGCCTAGCAACAGACGGAGACGTGGAGGGGCGGCCGCACATTGTCCTTGCACCAGCACTTCTCCTCATCACTCCAGTACGCTACAACTCCGAAGTAGGCAAAGGCGTAGGCACGCGCTGAAGGTCCCGCCAACGAAGTCTGCAGCGGGAGGATTGAATCGACACCCCATCGGTCCTCCTGAGAACCGTTGCTGTTCGGCTCCAGAGGACCCCAATTCTTCAACCTCAAGTTTCCCCACAGCCCGTCTGGGCAAGATGTCGTGAGTGTGTGTAAGAGAGGTAGCACCCCGATCTCCCTGGAGAGCTGATGATTATTCTCGGAGTTGTTCTGTTAATCCTCACCGCATTGTTGGACCTTCCCTCCGCGCTGTGGACGATCGGCATCATCCTCCTCGTCATCGGTGTGGTGTTCTGGATCCTGGGCGCACTCGGACGCACCGTGGGCCCACGACGCCACTACTGGTAGGTCCCGTTCGGCGGCGGCCGGCCTTCGGATCGGCTCCGCCTGCTACGAGGTCGCCAAGGCTCCTGCCCATGAGTGATCTGCCGCAACGGTGGCTTGTGCTTTGCCTTCGATTTCGCCTTCATCCAGCAACCAGCGAACAACTGGTCGAGAT
>WHSV01000101.1 GCA_009379915.1 Actinomycetota bacterium
AGTTACTCAGGGTCGTTCGGGCCGAGCAGCGCCGGGTCCGAGCCGAGCGGATGCTCAGGAAGGCGGCCTGAAGTGGGGCTCGAAAAGCGCGCGAAAGTTACTGGCCACGGCACTAGCTGCATTCAAGGACCGCATCCGTCATCTCACCCGCCGCAAGCGGGGGATGAGCCTGCAGGCGATCATCACATCGCTGAACCCCGTCATCCGGGGCTGGGGCAACTATTTCGTCGAGGGCCACGTGGCAGAGCTCTTCGAAGACCTCGACAAGTGGATCAGGATGTGGCTCCGCAGCTACGTCTTGGGTCGCCCCTCCATGCGGACTCACATCAATCGCTGGATGACCACTGCGACCCTGCACCACGAGCTGGGACTCGTCAGTCTCGTTGTTCTTCGGCGCCGTCACCTGTCCCCAGCACCGGGTTAGGTCGAGGGTGAGCCGGATGCGGGAAACCTGCACGTCCGGTTCTAACGGGCGGGAAAGGATCAGCGCCGCGAGAACGTCTGCACTCACCATCTGATCCAGCTTCCACACCGACTCGGAGAGCTTTCGGAGATTTGACGGAGATCTGATCTCCCCTAACCAACAAGCAGTAGGGGTCTCATCGACCGAAAGTTGGCAGCGTTGTGAACGCTTCTCAAGGGGTGGTGGAGTGGCAACCGATAGAGGCTCTAAAGGGGAGGAACTCGATCCCACGAGCGTGACGTCTAATGAAGGTGCCACTCGGCTCCCCAAGGAGCTCCCACGTGGAGGGGGATACATCGAAGCCGTCCTTGGGAGCGTCGCAGGCACCTTGGCCGGGTTGGTTATCGGATTGGTACTCGCGGCATCCGTTGAAGGCGATCCCGGAGCTGGGTTCGCAAATCTTGGTATCGGACTGGTCCTAATCGCCCTCGCTGGCCTCGCAGTGGTTTCGGGAGGTGCCACCGGCTGCTACTTAGCGCTTCGTAGGCGGCACCATGCCGGTGCCCGAAGTACGGTATCCGTGGGGTCAACGGGAAGCGATCGACGTGATTGAGTAGCCTGCTGTCTGCGGAGGAAATACGACAGGTGGATGGGCACGGGGACGCACTGACGCAGGCGCGGCGGGCTCACGCGGCAGGAGATTGGTTCAATGTTGTCGCGCTTTTCGAGAGCGTCCCGACAGAGCAGCTCACAGCCCTCGACTTGCTGGCCTACTTTGAGGCCGTGTGGTGGCTCGGCCGTTCCAAGGACGCGCTGCGCGTGGGCGCCGCCGCGTACGAAGCCCTCTTGGCTGACTCCCGACCGGTCGAGGCCGTGAGGCTTGCCGTGCTTCTCGTGTTGACTCATATGGCGCGCGGCGACGAGCCACAGGCGTACGGCTGGGCTGGCCGGGCCGGACGTGTGCTGGAGGAGATCCCGGAGGACGCCGTGCACGGACACTTCCTCTTCCTCACCGAAGTGCTGATAAACCTTTACGCCGGCGAACCGGCGGCGGCGGTCGACGCGGCCCATCGGGTTCAGGACATGGGGCGCCGATTCGACGACCCCGACCTGGTGGCCGCGGCCCTCTACGGCGAGGGCCACGCTCTGATCAAGTTGGGCGAGGTCGTTGACGGCCTGGCGCGTCTTGACGAGGCGATGGTCGGTGTCCTGGACGGCCGGGTCGCCTCCTTGCTCTCGGGCGCCCTCTACTGTTACACCATCGGGGCGTGTCACGAGGTTGCCGACGTGCGCCGTATGACCCGTTGGACCGAGCTGGCCGAGCGGTGGCTGGCCTCACAGTCCGTGGCGTTCTGGCATGACGGGATCTGCCGGGTTTACCGGGCGGAGCTGCAGCTGATGCGGGGCGAGTGGGATGAGGCTGAACGCGGTGCGCAGCGGGTCGCGTTGGAGTTCGACGGCAACCAGGTCCCCTACGCTGCGGAGGCCTGGTACCTCGTTGGCGAGGTGCGTCGGTTGCGCGGCGACCCGACCGCCGCCGAGGCGTACCGCGAGGCGCACGCTCGGGGGCGCGACCCGCAGCCCGGGCGGGCACTCCTGCAGCTCCAACAGGGCGACGCCGCGGGCGCGGCGACGTCGGTACGGTCGGCCCTGGCCGCAGCTGGCTCCGACCCGCTGCGACGAGCCCCGATCTGTGCGGCGGCGGTCGACATCGCGATCGCGGCTCAACGGCTGGAAGACGCCGCGGACGCCGAGTCCGAGCTGGCGGCGACAGCAGCGACGTATGCCACCTCAGGGCTGGAAGCGATGGCGGCCAGCGCTCGCAGCGGGCTGCTGCTGGCCGAAGGCCGTGCCGAAGAGGCCCTCCCGGTGCTGCACCACGCCTATCGGCGCTGGCTCGAATTGGGCGCACAACACGACGCCGCCGACACGAATCTCCGCCTCGCCGAGGCCTACCGGGCACTCGGCGACGAGGTGTCCGCCGCCGCGGAGCTAGCCCGGGCAGAGGAGACCTATGAGCGGCTGGGGGCTCAGAGGACCGTGCCGGAAACGCCCGACGGGCTCACCGGGCGTGAGTGCGAGGTGCTTGCGCTGGTGGCGGACGGGCGTTCCAACCGGGAAATCGGCGAGGAGCTCCACATCAGCGACCGCACCGTGGCCCGCCACCTGACCAACATCTTCCACAAGATCGGGGTCACCAACCGCACCGAAGCCGCCCGCTACGCGGTCGACCACGGGATCGCCACGTCCCGCTGAGATCGGGCGGCTACGCAAGACCACGTAGTCCCGCCGCAGAGATTGGCCAACTTGACCGATGCGGAGGACACGGCCCGCCCCTTAGCTACTCCGTAGACGCACCGAACAACCGGGGAGCGATGGAGGACCGATCATGACGGTCAATGATGATCAAACGACCAGTGACAGACACTCCGACCAGGGGGTGTTCGACGGTTTGCAGGTACTTCCGGTCGATGGCAGTGAACTCACCTACCAGGTAGCCGGCAATGGTCCGCCGGTTCTGCTCATCCATGGCGCTTTGGGAGTGTTGGAGGTATGGGGTGACGTTCAGGATGCCCTCGCCACCACCCACCAGGTCATCAGCTACGACCGCCGTGGGCATGGCCGGTCTCCGAACGGCACGTCGGACATGCGGGCCCACGCCCGCGACGCGGCGGGGCTCATCGAGCACATCGCCGGAGAACCGGCGATCGTCGTGGGTTGGAGCGCCGGGGCGGCTGTTGCGATGGAGCTGATTCGAACCCACCCCGAACAGGTCAGCGCCGCTGTGCTCATCGAACCGGCATTCCATCTACCTCGCCATCAACCCTTCCGCAGCCTTCGTCTGCTCCTCGACTTCAAGCGGGACTCGAGGCGGGGTCGCGACCGCGCCGCTGCGAAGACCATGGCGCTCTTCGCTTTCGCCCGACGTAGCGGGGGCAACGGCTGGGACGAGCTCGACGACCACCAGCGCGAATGGTTCATCGGCGATGCAGAGGGTCTGCGCACCGAGTTCAAGGTGCTGGAACGGTTCAACACCTCTGTGGACCACATTTCAACGAAGGAGGTCTCGGGCTGGTCGGTCCCGATGACGTTCCTCCTCGGCGAGGACAGTGCCCCGTGGGTCCATGTAGTCCATAGCGTCCTCACCAAGGCGGCACCCCAGATCAGCACGGTCCGGCTAGCGGGCGCCTGTCACCTGATGCCTCTGCAGCAGCCCGAGGCCGTCGTCGACGCGGTCCGTTCAGCCGTCCCGGTGTGAGTCAGGACACTCAGCGACGAGGCGTCGGCCGCCGAAGTAGCGCGGGCGGAGGAGACCTAGAGCGGCTGGGGGCGAGAGGATCGTGCCGGAAACGCCCGACGGGCTCACCCAGCGCGATGGTGGTTGCCGGACTTGGTGATCGATCCCCGGTACTCTTTGTCCCCGCTTGAGTGCTCGGATGGCACCAACCCGGTGAACGCCATGAATGCGGACGCGGTGGCGAAGCGGCGAAAATCGCAAACCTCGGCCTGGATGATAGCTGCCGACAGAGTCCCGATCCCTCTGAGGCAGCGCATGCGCCACCGCGTCGGCGAGCGGGGGCTGGTGAGCCGCCCTGTCGAGCTCCGCGTCGATCTCCTCGAGGTGGGCGGTGCGCGGGTCTCGGGCCGAGAGGTGGTGGCGGAAGGCGAGCTGGGCGGCGGGGTCGTCGAAGCGCTGGCAGCGCACCCATTCATCGAAGCGCTTGATCCAGCCGCGCGTCCGGCCGGGAAAGCGACGCCCGTGACGCAGAAGAAAGCTCTTAACGCGCTGCTGGGCGCGCCGACGGTCGTTTTTGAGGTGCTCGCGTGCGCGGACGAGATCCCTGAGCGCTTCCTCTTCGGCGGTGGGGATGCGGTGGCCGTGAGCTCGCCGGCAAGCGCGGGCGGGAAGGCGAGGACAAGGAGCTGCGCCGCGCCGACGAGATCCTCACGGCCGCAGCCCATTCCTGCGGGCCAGAGTCTCGACCGCCGATCGGGCGGAGGCTCGCTCTTATCGACGAGCACAGACACTGCTGGGGGGCCGAGCCGATCTGCAGGGTGCTCCCGATTCGCTCGCGGAACCCCCTACGCGTCGCGAGAGCGGCCGCCGTCCGACCGCGCGCTCCGAAACGGAGTACCTCAAGGGCGAGATGACCCGCGAGTGGGAGGACAACTACATAGTCTGGTGGAACTCGCGTCAGGCCGCGGCCAGGCCGCGAGCGAACGAAAACCGCGCACAACCACGAAACGTGACGACCAAGTGAAGTCCCTGCTGAGAGGGCGAATTGAAGCATCGGACCAGGCCATCGGATCGGCGTTAATCAGACTCATAATCCGCTGGTCGCTGGTTCGAGTCCAGCCGGCCCCACGAAACGAAAGGTGCGGGTGAAAGGCCGTCTTCGTGATGCTTTCGGGACTGCTTAAGACCACCGAAAATGGGCCTTGGTTACTATCAGGTCACTATCTCGACCGCGTTGTGTCTGAGAGACAGAGGATTTGGTGGCTCGATGGCGGATGGCTCGCTCGCGATGCTCGCTTACCGGCGCACGGCAGTCAGTAAGGGAGGTGAGCTGCGGTTAGTACTCGCCGCTGACAGCGTCTTGTGTCGGGATAGGAACGATAGCGGGCGCGCTTGATGGCGACTGTGAACCGAGGAGAGCACCGCGCTTACAACCCAATCGAGACGAGGCTGTGACCAGGGCTGTTTCGCGTTTTACCTGGTAGGCGCGTCTCTCTGTGTCTGCCGGTGGCATTCACAGACAACCCGTGACAAGCGTCTGATGGACGCAATTTGGACGCAGCGGAGCACTTGCGCGATGACTACACCGACCGGCGCCCGTGAATTACCGCGTGCATCGGCGCGAGCATGAAGCTGTCAACCGCATGGAACTCATGTCGCTCGAGGAGTTCGACGAAGGTTTGAACCGGCAGCAACTGATCTCCGATGAGGGCCTCGTGAAACTGGATCCCCGACATGATGGTTCCCGGAGGCGTGCGTAGACCTTCCTGTCGATCGGGAAAGGGGAAATCGGAGATCACGAAAAAACCTCCCCGACGCAGCCCTCGATGGACGTTGTCGGTCACCTTCTCGATGTCGCTGCACTCGTGCATCGAGTAGTTGACGGCGATGAGATCGAACTCACCGGGCTGATCGAAATCCTCGAGCGTGCTCAGCCGCAGCTCCACGCGATCGGCGATCCCCGCCTCGTCCAGTCTGTCGGCGGCCACTCCCAACGAGTAGGCGTCGCCATCGATACCGATCAGCTGCGCGGACGGATAGGTCTCCGCCAACCGAGTGAGACCGAAGCCCGTGCCGCAGGCGAGGTCCAAGATGCGCGGCCCGTTCGCGAGGGTCTCCTGAAGATCCGCGATCCGAGACAGGCCGCCGGGGATCAGTCGGATGTGGGCGGGTCGCGTCACCTCAGAGACCGCCGCGATGAACTCCGGGCCGAGATGGTCCCACCAGGTTCGGTCTCCGGTGGGCAGCTTGTCCGCGAACCAATCGAACACCTCCGGCTGCACTATCACTTTCAGGAGTCCTCCGAGATATACGTCGGAGTCGCGATCCAGCAGAAGTGTCGCAGTGGCTTTGTCGAGCCGATATGTAGAGTCGGTCGCTTCCAGCAACTGCGCCGCGCAGGCCGCTCGACACCACACCTCCACGTACGACCGGTTGAGATTCGTCTCTGCGGCCAGAGTTGCACTCCGCATACCGTCACGATGGGCGGCGAGCCGTGCGAACAGTCCGTAGCGAAGCCCGATCCCGACGGTGCGCACGGCGACGTAGCCGGCAAGCTGGCTCATCAGCAACTCCGTGTCTCTCCGGACCCCTGTATCGCGCCGGGTTCCCGGTACGGAACTGGCCGTCTTCATGCCGCTCCGATTACGGCTTGGAGGGTGTCAATGAAGTCGTCGGGCTGCTCGACATGGGGAAGGTGACCGGCGTCGTCGATCACGTGCAGCGGCCAGCCGACTGCAGGGACGATTGACTCGGCGATCCGCAGGGGAAGGAGCCGGTCATGTCGTCCCCAGATCAGTGCCACAGGAGTTCTGACCTTCCGAAGCTCTGTTCCGGGGATCGCTTGCAAACCCCCTTTCACCACGCTGCGCATCGCCTTCTTCGAGCTCCGAAGCGTCCCTCGCTCGAGTGCGTAGCGCGCGAAGTGCATCCACCGGTCTCCCTCTTGCTCCCGGACCCTGTCGAGGTCGTACATCACCTTGCGCATGAACCGATCGAAGTTGCGGTCGCTCGGCCGCGCCACGCTCCGAATCGCCGCCGCCAGCACATCGAGCGGTGGTCGCGTACGCGCCAGGCCGCCCGAATCGACCAGCACCAGCCGGCGTAACCGGTCGCGTTGTTGGATGGCGAAGCGAGTTGCGAAGGCGCCCGGTGCCGAGTGGGCGACCAACGTGGGTGGTTCCTCGCAGGTCGCCCGGATCAACTCCTCCAGCCAGTCCGCTACCCAATCGGGCTCCAGTGGGCCCGGGGCGCTTTCGGATTCACCCAATCCGGGCAGGTCCGGCACCACGACCCTGTGGGTCGACACAAGACGGGGGATCACGCGCCACCAGACCAATCCGCCGGCTTGGATACCGCCGTGGAGCAGGATCAAGGGCCGGCCGCGCCCGCCCTTCAGCAGCGATGTGGTCACGCCGCAGACGTCCAGTCGCTGCTCCTCGACTGGGAGATCCCTCAGGAGCTCGCCCCGCCCCGTCGTCTCCCAGTCGGTGTCACCGATCCTGGTGCCCATGGAGTTGCCCATGTCCGAGTCCTCCTTTGTAGGTGGCCTGCCTGAGATTGCTGCCTCGCAGGGTTGATGACTAGTGCCGCTTTTGAACCATGAAGGGATAGTGCAGAATGTGAACTAGGCGGATGACCCGAGAGCGCGGAGACTCATAGCATGCGGAACTACGGCCAGTACTGCCCGATCGCACGCACGTCGGAGATTCTGGCCGAGCGGTGGACGCCGATCATCGTTCGCAATCTCCTCTTGGGCTGCACCACGTTCGGCGACATCGCAGCGGGCACACCAGGGATCTCCCGTGGTCTTCTGTCCCGACGACTTCGTGAGCTCGAGCGGGCGGCCGTCATCGAGATTCGGCCCAAGCCCGACGGGCATGGGTCCGTATACGAGTTGACCCAGGCGGGACGGGACCTGTGGCCCGTTCTGCAAGCGATGCGGGGCTGGGGGATGAAGTGGTTGGAGGTCACACCCGCGCACTCTCACCCGGATGTTGTGCTGTGGTCGTGGTCCACCATCTATTTACGGGATGACCTTTTACCCGAGGGCCGCGTCGTCGTTCGTTTCGACTTTCCCGATCAGCCCACGAGCTGGCGACGCTTCTGGCTCCTGGTGGAGGACGGGAATGCGGAGCTTTGCCGTAAGCACCCTGGCTTCGAGGAGGACGTGCAGGTCGTCGCCGACTCGCTCGTGTTCGCTCGGTGGCACCTGGGAGAGGTTGAGTGGGCAGACGCGCTGCGTTCGGGTGAGATTCACGTCACCGGTCCGCGCAAGCTAGCCCGGGCGCTGCCGACCTGGAACCGTCGCGCCGCAGTTCCGCGGGTCCATACCAACGCCTCGCCGGCCGCGATCGAGCGCGACCCTTCCCAAACGGGACGCTCGGCGGAGATCGCTGGTTTCAAAGGCTGGGTGGTGACATCTGACGACGACATCTACGACGCGGCCCGCGCCGTGTGGAACGGAGCCATCGACCGTCGTCCGAAGTTCATCGCTCGTTGCGTCGACGCGGCCGACGTCGTGGCCGCGCTGCGGTTCGGGCGTGAGCGTGAGCTTCCGATCGCCGTCCGCGGTGGCGGCCACAGCGTCGCAGGTACGGCCGTTTGTGACAACGGTTTGGTTATCGATCTTTCGGCGATGAAAGGCATCCAGGTGGATCCCGCCGACCGCAGCGCGCAGGCGGAGGCCGGGGTGCTGTGGGGGGAACTCGACGGTGCAACACAAGTGTTCGGCCTCGCTACCACCGGCGGTGTCGTCTCGCATACCGGCATCGCGGGTCTGACCCTCGGCGGAGGGATCGGGTGGCTTATGCGACGTCATGGATTGACGATCGACAACCTATTGTCCGCACAGATCATCACGGCAAACGGAGAGGTGATAGCGGCGAGCGACCAGGAGCACCCAGATCTGTTCTGGGGACTACGAGGCGGCGGGGGCAACTTCGGAATCGTCACTTCATTCGAATACCGCCTTCACCCGGTCGGACCGGAGGTCCTGGCCGGGCCGGTGCTGTGGGCGATGGAAGGCGCGGAAGAGGTCCTGCGCCACTACCGGGAGTTCGCTGCTCAAGCGCCTCGTGAGCTGAACAGCGTCGTGAACCTCCGACGCGCGCCGGACTTCCCCGTGCTGCCTAACGAACTTCATGGACGGCCGGTGTGCATGATCACTGTGATGCATCTGGGCGACCCCGAAGCGGGGGAGCGCGTCCTGGAACCCCTTCGCAACTTCGGACGTCCGCTCTTGGATCTCGTCGGTGCCCGTCCTTATTCGGGCCTGCAATCGCTGATCGACGCCACTGTGCCTCACGGATGGCATTACTACTGGAAGTCCGCCGAGCTCGGACCTCTCGACGATGGCGTGATCGACGCCATGGTTGAACATTCTCTCGAGATCCGCTCGCCGCGATCGTTCTCGGCCGTTTTTCAGCTGGGTGGCGCGGTCGCCGACGCAGATGAAGATGCAACCGCCTACTCCAACCGCGACGCGGCTCACAACATCAACATCAACGCCGCGTGGTTGCCGGGTGAGCCCGTGGCGGACGAGGAGATCGCATGGGCCCGGGACTTCTTCGCCGCGCTAGAGCCTTACCAATCCGGTGCGTACGTTAACTTCCTGGATCGCGACGACGAGGATCGAGTGAAGATCGCCTACGGCGCTGACAAGTACCGCCGCTTGGTGGAACTCAAGAACCACTACGACCCGGACAACGTCTTCCGCATGAACCAAAACATCAGGCCATCTGGAAATAGGAAACCGGAACGCGCTCCAGAGACAAGCGTGGGGGACTAGACGAACGCTGCACTCTCGGCCCGTCTCTGTGCACGCCGTCGGCGGAATTTCAGCCTGAGGTCCGAGCGTAACTTGGGTGTGATGGACGCAAATTGGACGCAGGACGCGCGACCAGAATCCGGGCGTCGATCAAGACATGGCCGCTGACCTGGGTATTTGGATCGACGTAACCGTCAGCCTTGATACGTCACGCAGTGCTCTCCCGAACGGGAGACCTCGAGCAACCGTCTGACCAGGTACTTCAGCCGGACGGA
>WHSV01000102.1 GCA_009379915.1 Actinomycetota bacterium
GTCCTCGAGCATGATCGTGATCTCGGCCTCTACATCGTTCGTAGGCGTGTAGCCCAGGTTCAGAAGGTTGTGGTGGTCGGGTTCGTAGAAGTGGTCCTCGAGTTCGGTGCGCGGGTTCTCGACACTGCGCACCTCTACCTCCATCCCGAGACCCGCCGCCGCCCTCTGGACCTTGAGAGCCAGTTCGGTCAGGTCGTAGACCTCCTCGAACTGGTTGAAGACGCGGTACTCGCCATGCTCGGGCGGGTTTTCGAGCGCAAGCGTCAGACATTGCATCGAATCTCGCAACGGAAGGAAACCTCGCTTCTGTCCACCCTTGCCGAAGGGAGTGAGAGGGTGCCCGATGACCGCCTGGCAACTGAACCGGTTGATCGCGGTGCCGAAGCACTGATCGAAGTCGAGCCGGGTCAGCAAGCGCTCGTCGTCGCCCATGTTCTCTATGCGGGTCCCGAAGACGACTCCCTGCATCACGTCGGTCGAACGAAGTCCCCATATCTTGCTCGCGAACATGACGTGGTTCGAGCCCGAGACCTTGCTCCAGTGATAGAAGGAGTTGGCCTGGCGCGGAAAAGGAAGCTTGTCCTTTCGCCCCCGGTACTCGATCTCGAAGAACCCCTCCGGAATGGCAACGTTCGGAGTGCCGTACTCGCCCATCGTGCCGAGCTTCAGCAGGTGAGTTTCGGGGGCCAGGTCGCGTATGGCGAAGAGCAGGTTGAAGGTCGAGCCCACGTTGTTGTTATGAACGTCTACGGCGTGATGGACGTCGATCATCGAGTACGGAGCCGAGGGGCACTCGCCGAGGTGCACCACGGCATCGGGTTCGAACTCCCGGAAGGCCTCCTCGACGAGTGAATACTTCTTGAGATCCCCCTCCCAGAAGCGCAACTCGCGGCCGAAGGTCTCTTCGAACACCTGGAGACGACCGGCCATCGACGCCACGGGCAGCGCGCTGTCCGAGTTCATCTCCGCAACCCAGCGGCGGCGCGAGTGGTCGTCGATGCCGGCGATCTCGTGCCCGCGAGCGGCCAGGTGCTGTGCAAGCGACCATCCGAGGTAGCCGTCCACTCCGCAGATCAGAACTCGCATTTCGTCAGTTTCCTTTCATCGGCCTAAGAGTGTGCCCGCGCCTGCCGGGGCCGGCGAACCAGCTGAATGGGCCCTACCCGCGAGAGGCGCCGCAACGATACACGCGGGTCACCGGGTCGGCATGCCCCACTTCGTCTGCAACGGGTTTCCCGCGGTCGCCGAGGCGACCGCTTCATCTCTGACAGATAGCGGCCCCCCCGGCTAGGTGTCGGGACCTTCTTCTTCGGGCGTCTCCCTGAGACGTCGCTCGAGATCGGCGATCTCCTTGTCGAAGTCCGCTCCCGCCCCCCTGCCTCGACGTCGCTCGAAGTCCCTCATCCGTTTCGGATAGCCGATGACCTGAGCGTCGTAGACGGGGATGCCGTGGCGCTCGCAGAACTTGCGGCCCTGATCGGGATCTCGCAGGGGTGCGCGGGCGTGGTCGCCGTCGCGATCGACGAGCAGCAATGAGGTCGGGTTGGTGGTCGTTCGGGGCTCGATATACCCCTCCACGCCCGGGTGCTCCGCCACCCAGTCATGCAGCTGGCGGAGCTCGGGGCTCTTTTTCTTACTGAAGAGGCTGCGCCACTTGTCGCCGATTCCCAACGAGTTCGTTCTCTCCTATCCCTTGCGGGACTTCACCTCTTCGATGAGCTGAGGCAGGATTTTCAAGGCATCTCCCACGATACCCAGGTCTGCGATCTGAAAGATCGGTGCTTCCTCGTCCTTGTTGATCGCAACGATCTTCCTAGCACCCTTCATGCCGACGATGTGCTGAGTAGCGCCCGAGATTCCGAAGGCGAGGTACACGTTCGGCTTGACGGTGGTGCCGGTCTGGCCGATCTGCATGGCGTAGGGCACCCATCCCGAGTCGACCACCGCGCGCGTGGCGCCGACGGCCGTGTGGCCGATGCTCGAAGCAAGCTGGTCGAGAAGCTCGAAGTTGCCGGGATCCTGAAGGCCGCGGCCCCCCGAAATGACGACGGGCGCATCCTCCAGCTTGGGACCCGTCGTCGCCTCCTCGTGGCGCTCGAGCCGCTTGGCCTTCTTGAGCTCGTCGCCGATCGTCACCTGGACCGGAACGACCTCCGCCCGCCCGCCGCTCGGAGCCGCCTCGAAGGACTTCGGCCGCACGAGCACGAGCTTCGGCGAGCCCTCGAGCGCCACGTCTACCAGCGTGGTGCCGCCGAACATCGCGTGCTGAGCGGTGTTGAGGTCGTGTATGACGCTCACGTTGCTCATGAGAGTCGATCCGGTCTTGGCGCTCAGACGACCGGCGATGTCGCGCGAGTCGTAGTTGGCCGCGAACAACACCAACTCGGGCGAGTGCTCTTGAACGAGTTGGTACAGCGCCTCGGTGGCCGGCTGCGCGACGTAGTCACCGTAGACTTCGTCGTCGCTCGCGAAGACCACCGTCGCGCCATGTTCCCCGAGCGGTCCGGCCGCTTCGGTAGCGCCGGGACCGAGGACGACCGCCTCGACCTCGGCTCCCTCGAGCTCACGCGCCCTCGTCAGTATCTCCAGCGCCGTGGAATCGACCTTGCCGTTGTGAACCTCTGCGAAAACCCACACCCTTGGCATCGGTTAAATCACCTTCGCTTCCTTGAGGAAGTCGGCGATGCGGGCTGCGCCCGAACCATCGTCCTCGACCACCTCGCCCGCCTGACGCTCCTCGGCCTTCCCGATGTTGGTCACGCTCTGGTTGACGGTCACGTCGTCGCTCGACAGCTCGAGGTCGGCGAGCGACCACTGCTCGACCGGCTTCTTCTTGGCCGCCATGATGCCCTTGAAGGAAGCGTAGCGAGGTTCGTTAACGCCCGCCGTCACCGAGATGAGCGCGGGCAAGGGCGACTCGACCACGTGGTAGCCCTCGACGGTCTGGCGGTTGACTCTTATCGAACCCTCGGCTCCCTCGAGGCTCTTCACGAAGGTGAGCTGGGGCAGACCGAGAAACTCGGCCAGGCTGGAGGGCATGGTGCCGGTGTAGCCGTCGGTCGATTCGACGCCCGCGATCACGAGATCGAAGGGCCCCGCTTTGGCTATGGCGGCGGCGAGCACCCGAGCGGTGGTCAGGGCGTCGGCCCCCGCGAGGGCGTCGTCGCTGACGAGCACGCCCTTGTCGGCACCCATCGAGAGGCCTCTTCTGACCGCCTCCAGGGCCACGGCGGGCCCCATGGAGATCAGCGTCACCTCTCCGCCGTGAGCCTCCTTGAGCTGCAGCCCGGCCTCGACTCCGAATTCGTCGCCCGGATCGAGCACGCCCTGCACGCCCGCGCGCTTGAGGCGTTGGCCGTCCAGCTCGCCCGGAAGGTTGGGGTCCGGGATGTGTTTCACGCACACCGCGATGTTCAAAGCCTTCTTCCTTTCCACTTTTCCCCGTTATCCGCCTCTGGTGCTTGCAATAGCAAGCACTGTACCCCGAAATTTCCGGGTTTACGTGCGTAACGCCTGGGGCGGGCCCTCGTTAGAAATGCTGCGCCGAGTAGAACCGAGATGGGGTTACGGCCCGTACTGGATTCCGGGCAAACGACGCATGGGACGACAAACCAACCCCGAGCTGCGGGTGGGAGTGGTGGACGGCTACCCGGTTGCGCGCGCCGGGCTCGCGGCCTTTCTCGGGACCGAGGCCCGCATCAGGCTGGTCGGCGAGGCGCAGGACGGGGAGGGCGCCCTGCGCCTGGTAGTTGCGGAGCTTCCCGACCTCGTCGTGCTCGGCTACTACCTCTCGAGGGGGCCCGACGGGGTCCAGGTCTGCCGCTCGGTCAAACGCGCCACACACCCGCCCAAGGTTCTGGTCCTGGCCGGGAGTAACTTCGCGGAGGCGATGCTGCCCTTCTTTTTGGCCGGCGCCGACTCCTACCTGCACCGGCGAAGCGACCGCCCGGTAATGGTCGACGCGGTCCATCGAACCGCTGCCGGAGAGAGGATCTGGGACATCGCCGACGGCGCCGAGCCGGCCTCGATGCCCCTCGGTGACCCTGCGGCCGCCCGCCTGACTTCGAGAGAGCTGGAGGTGCTGACGCTCAAGCTGCATCGCCGCACGAACTCCGAGATCGCCTCGAGCCTGAACATCAGCCCTCACACGGTCAAGCACCACGTTTCGAGCATCATCCGGAAGCTGGACGATATTCCGGGGGCCGGCCTGCGCGCCTAGATAGGCGTAAAAGGGGCGGGTGCCGCTCCCGGTGGCTTTCACTCCGCCAGGGCAACAAGATAAATAGGACCTTTGGAGCGATGCGCCCCTTTCCGGCCGGCGTCAGACTTGCTCAGCAGAGGTGGGTACCTGGTAAGACCGACGAGGGGGGTTCTTGGATGCGTAGTCTTGGAGGTTCTTTGACGCCTGGTTTTGGTCGGCTGACGGTGGTGGGCCTGGTGATCTCTTTGTTTCTCGCATTGGCGCCACTCGCCCATGCGGACACGCAAAGAGTCCGGAGCGAACCGAACGGAGACATCTCCGCTTCCGCCCAGTCCGTAGCGGATGTGGGCAGCGATAAGGACAAGGACGGGGACGCGGACACCCTGACCCACGCGGACAACCTCCACATCTTCTTCTCGGTCTTCAACCTGGCCGAGTTCGCGCAGACGGTGCGCGTGACCGTCGTGCTCGACGGACCGGGCGACTTCGAGGACCTAACCCTGGTGGACGAGAACGTCGAGCTCGGTGAGGCGTGCACCGGCGGCCTCTGCACGGACAGCAGGCAAGGCACCTTCTCCCTCAAAGTCAAGCGCAAGGACTGGCCCGCGGGCACCTACTCGCTGAGCGTGACGGGCTCGGGCAGCGAGACGGCCACTGCGGTCTCCACGTTCACCGTCGCCTACAACAAGTAGCAGCGGGCTTGCGGATGTAGTAGACCTGCGCATCACGGGGGAAAGCGATAAATGGCTCCTTTGGAGCGATGCGCGCCTTTCCGGGCAGGGTCAGACTTGCTCGGTACCTGGTAACACCGACAAGGGGGGGTTCTTTCATGCGTAGCTTCAGTCGGCTCACCGTAATGGGCCTGGTGATCTCGGTGTTTCTAATTCTGGCGCCGCTCGCTCAGGCGGACACTCAGAGAGCGCGCAGCGCACCTAACGGAGACATTGCAACTACCTCCAGCTCCGGAGCGCTCAGCAATCGCGACAAGGACCAGGACTTCAACACCTTGACCCAGGCCGACAAGGGCAGCCTCTTCTACTCGGTCTTCAACCAAGCCGATTTCGGACAGACGGTGCACGTAAGCGTCGTCCTCGACGGGCCCGGCACGGCCCAGGACGCAACCCTCGTGGACGAGGACGTCGCCCTCGGCCCCAGCTGTCCGCAGGACGGCAGTCTCTGCACCGACGGCGAGCAGGGCCGGTTCGAGTTCAAGGTCAGGCAAAAGGACTGGCCCGCGGGCACCTACTCGCTGAGCGTGACGGGTTCGGCCAGCGAGACCGCCACCGCGGTCTCCACGTTCACCGTCGCCTACAAGTAGCAGCGAAAGGCGACGACCCTCATTCCAAAGTGAGCCTCTGTCCGCGCGCAGCAAGGGGTTTGAGGTACACGAGACCGAGTGACGGATGATGCAGGAACACGTTGACTATCAAGGACGCACCTCGACGAATCCCGCGGCCGCGAAGTCTCCGTCGAAAGCAAGAGCCTCGCGTATCCGAAGCCGCCGCATCAGAGCGAAACTCGTTGCATCGACGAACGAGTACTCCCGCTCATCCCGTCGCCTCAGCCAGCGGAAAGCCTCTTGCTCCAGATCCTCTTCGAGGTGACGAATCGTGAGGGACGGCGAACGGGTGACCGAATTCAGAAAGCTCCGCGCGTGAGCGTGACCGCTGCGACGTCTGAAGAAGGTCCATGACTCGCCCACGACCAGCGTCGTGGTCAGAAGCGCCCCGGAATTCTGCTCCCATACTTCCCTTGCGGCGGGGTGCCTGTGATCGCGGGCGTAGCGGAGAGCGACCCAGAAGGAGGTATCGACGAACCTCATGTGCCGTAGACGACGTCGTCTATGTCCCCCGCCTCATCGTCGATATCGCCCACGCACTCGTCCAGCGGATCGACTGCCCGCTCGCCCCCGAGCCGTTCCCGCACGTAGCCCCGAATCAAGGCGGCCTTGGAGACCCTGCGCCTTGCCGCCTCCATGGCCAGGGCCTCGTCCAGATCCTCCTCGATGCTGATCTGAAGTCGCTTCATTTTATGAGGTTACATCACTCATCTGATATTTACATCACTCAGTTCTTGCGTGGCGTCAGGATGCAGAACTCGTTGCCCTCGGGGTCGGCGAGCACCTTCCAGGTCACGTCGGGATCGCGGCCCTGCCCGATGTCCACGTGGGTCGCGCCGAGCGAAAGGGCGCGCTCGACCTCGGCGGCCTGATCGTCGGGATTCAGATCGAAGTGCATCCGGTTCTTTCCGGCCTTTTCGTCGGGCACCCTGACGAACAGCACCGCGGGCCCGCTTTCGTCGGCCTTCTCGATCGCGACCTCCTCGGCAGAGTCGTAGACGACCTTGTAGTCGAGCATCTTGCTCCAGAAGTCCGCGAGCCGGCGCGGCTCCGCGGCGTCCAGGGTGACCGTGTACAGCTGGCTGGTCATGTGGCTCCTCTTTTCGTTCAGGCTCCGTCTTCGTCCTCACTCGCAACGCAGAACTCGTTGCCCTCCGGGTCCGCCATCACCGTCCACGACGCGTCGTGCGGTGTGCCGATATCGATGATGGTCGCACCCAACTCGATCAGGCGGTCGACCTCCGCGGCTCGATCGTTCGTTGCGATGTCGAGGTGCACGCGGTTCTTGCGCTGCTTTCCCTCCGGGACCTTGATGAACAACAGCGGCGTGGCCGAGCCCATCGAGGACTCTACCCAGAAGTAGTCCTCGCCCTTCTGAAGCGTTTCGTAGCCGAGAGCGCGCGACCAGAAGAGACCCACTCGAGCCGGATCTGAGCAGTCGAAGGTCACAGAATGGATCCTGCTCGTCACGTTGACTCTCTCTCAGCGGCCGGTGAACTTTGCCTTCCCCGGCCCCTTCTCGGCGAATGATTCCATTCCGATTCTCTGATCTTCGGTCGAGAACAGCGCGGCGAAACCCTGTCGTTCGAGCGCCAGGCCGGTGCCCACGTCAACGTCGAGGCCCTGCTGAATGGCCTGCTTCGCCGCCATGAGCGCGACCGTCGGCCCGGCCGCGAAGCGCCCCGCGAGCTCGAGGGCCCGCTCGTAGACTCCGTCAGGAGAGACGACCTCGTTCACCAAGCCGATCGCCAGCGCCTCATCCGCGGCCACGAACCGCCCGGAGTAGATGAGCTCCTTGGCCCGTCCCACTCCAACGAGGCGGGGCAGGCGCTGGGTTCCACCCGCGCCCGGCATGACGCCGAGCAGGATCTCGGGTTGCCCGAGCTGCGAGTCCTCGGCGCAGATTCGCAGGTCACAGGCCAGAGCGAGCTCGCAACCTCCCCCGAGCGCATAGCCCGTGATCGCGGCGATCGTGACCTGAGGAAGCTGCTCGAGCCGCGTGAAGACGTTCTGAAAGCGCCCGATGTAGCGATACATGGTGGTCGTGTCCTGGCTCGCCATCTCCTTGATGTCGGCGCCGGCCGCGAAAACCCGTTCCCCACCCCAGACGACGACCGCCCGCGCGTTCTCGTCCACCGCTAGAGCGTCGACCGCCTCGCCTATCTCGGTCGCGACCTGCTCGTTGAGCGCGTTGACCTTGGGCCGGTCCAGTCTGATGGTGGCAACACCGTTATCGGACACCTCATGGTTCACGAACTCGCCCACGCAGCGCCTCCGAGGAATAGTCGTGATCGTTTCAGTCCAAATCTACGCCGCGGCTCCGTCGTTGATATGAACGACGTTCGATAGCGTATGTCACTCAGGCTTGGATCAACGAGGGAGGAACGCGTGCCGGACAAACTGCTCGACCAGCTCGTCGAATGGCTTCGCATCCCGTCCATCTCATCGGGAGGAGGCGATCCGCAGGACCTCGTTCGTGCGGCCGAGTGGGCGCGCAATTACATCACCGCCGCGGGAGGCGAGGCAGAGGTCGTTGCGGGAGACGTGAACCCCCTGGTCGTCGGCGAGTTGCGCGCGGCCGATCCCGATGCTCCAACCGTTTTGATCTACGGCCACTACGACGTGCAGAGTGCCGACCCGGTCGAGGCCTGGACCACTCCTCCCTTCGAACCCGAGATCCGCAACGATCGTCTCTACGCGCGCGGAGCGGCCGACGACAAGGGCAACTTCTTCCCGCTCCTCTACGTCGCGTGCGAGCTCGCTCGGAGGGGCGAGCTTGAAGTGAACGTGCGCGTCCTCGTCGAAGGCGAGGAAGAGGCCACCGGTGACAGCGTCGTCAACTGGGTCAAGGCCGACGAGCGCGGTGCTGACGTCGTCATCGTCTTCGACAGTGAGATGCTGGACGACTCGACTCCGGCGATCACGCTCGGGGTGCGCGGCATCGTGACCGTGGCCGTGAACGTTCGCACCGCCCGGGGCGATCTGCACTCGGGACTGTTCGGGGGCACCGTGCTCAACGCGACGCACGCGCTCACCCAGATGCTCGACGCGGTGCTGCCGGGACCGGACGGAAAACTGCGTGCCGAGCTTCGAGCCGGCCTCGTCGAGCCCGCCGAGGACGAGCGCAGGGCCTGGGCCCTGCTTCCCAGCGCCGCCGAGCTCTTCGAGCAGATCGGAGGCACGCCCATCCACGAGACCTCGGCCGAGACCTACTACGAGCAGAATTGGGCCGACGCCTCGATCGACGTCAACGGCATCGCGGGCGGCGACGCCGTCCAAGTGCGCACGATCATCCCCGCGACCGCGAGCGCCAAGCTGTCGATGCGCCTCGCCCCGAACCAACGCGCCGCCGACATGGGGCCCGTACTCGAGGGCCTCCTGCGGGCCGCGGCTCCGGCGGGGGCCGACGTCGACATCTCGTTGCACGGGTGCGACCCTGCGGCGTTCGACCCCGCCGATCCGGCGCTGAGGTTGGGGGCCGATGCGCTCGCCGAGGCCTGCGGCGCGCCCTGTGCGCTGATCCGATCCGGCGGCTCGATCCCGGTGCTCGCGGCCTTCGCCGAGCGGGGCATCCCGACGATCCTGAGCGGCTTCACCGGCCCCGACGACAACTTCCACGCCCCCGACGAGAGCTTCAGGCTCGAGAGCCTGCGCCTGGGCGAGGCCTCGGCGCGGGCGCTGTACGAACACCTGGCGAAGCTGGGGGGTTAGATCCGGCCGCGGGCAATCGCTTGGAGATTCCGGTTCGCTTTTGATCACCCTTTCTCCACACGATCCGGCCGCTGTTCTCGTAAGCGATGAGCAAGACCGAGGCCCGAGGTGGTCGCTACGTAACGCAATTGGAGGGCTATCGGGCCTTTATCCCGCGACCCCTCCCTCCCGAACCCCCCATCCACTATGACGCCGGCATGCTCGACACGCTCTCTCGTGCGGACCGAGCGCTCGGCGGCCTGGACGGATCGGCCGACGCCCTCCCCAATCCCGACCTGTTCGTCTTCATGTACGTGCGACGCGAGGCCACGCTTTCGAGCCAGATCGAGGGGATGCAAGCCTCACTGATGGACTTGCTCGAGTACGAAGC
>WHSV01000020.1 GCA_009379915.1 Actinomycetota bacterium
GCTAAGAGGTGAGAGCCCGCGCGATGAC
Organism: Actinomycetota bacterium; assembly: GCA_009379915.1. GTDB lineage: Bacteria > Actinomycetota > CADDZG01 > CADDZG01 > WHSQ01 > WHSV01. The sequence continues at coordinate 29 of WHSV01000020.1, forward strand.
CATGCGCTGGATCTCGCTGGTGCCCTCGAACAAGGTGTAGATCTTCGAGTCCCGGTACCACTTCTCGACGGGGAAGTCCTTGATGTAGCCGTAGCCGCCGAGCACCTGCACCGCCTGCTCGGTCACTCTGACGGCGACCTCGCCGGCCTTGAGCTTGCTCATCGAGCCCTCGGCCTTGTTGAAGGGGTGTCCGTTCGCCGCCAGCCACGCCGCGCGGTGCACCAGCAGCCGAGCGCATTCGATCTCCATGGCCATGTCGGCGAGATGGTTCTGGATGCTCTGGTGCTGAGCGATCGGCACGCCGAACGCCTTGCGGTCCTTGGCGTAGTCGAGTGAGAACTCGAGCGCGGCACGGGCGATACCTACGGCCTGCGCGCCGACCGCGGGGCGGGTGACCTCGAAGGTCCGAAGAGCGCCCGAGGAGCGTCCGCTCGACTCGCCCTTACGGGCCTTGCCGAGCTTCTCATCGAGCCGGTCGAGTCCGCCGAGGACTCGGTCACCGGGTATGTGGCAGTCCTCGAGCAGCACCTCGGAGGTGTCGGAGGCGCGGATGCCGAGCTTCTTCTCCTTCTTTCCCGGGCGGATGCCGGGGTCGTCACGGTGGACGATGAAGGTGGCCTGGCCGCGGTGGCCGAGCTCGGAGTCGACCGTCGCGACGACGACGTAGACCTCCGCGTGCTGGCCGTTGGTGATGAAGACCTTCTGGCCGTTGAGCACCCAGTCGTCGCCCTCGCGCTTCGCTTTGGTGCGGAGGTTGCGAACGTCGGAACCCGCCTGCGGCTCGGTCACCGCAAAGGCTCCGACCTTGGGGTCGTCGGGCGTGCCGAACATCTTGGGGGCCCACTCGAAGAGTTGCTCCGAGGTTCCGACGGCAGCGAGTGCGCTCAGAGGCAGACCGGTACCGAAGATCGCCAGCCCTATGCCGGCGCAGCCCCAGAAGACCTCCTCCATGAGCAGCGGCAGGGTGAGTCCGGTCGGGTCCTGCTGGGCCTGAAGGTAGATGTCCACCGAGTAGAGGCCCGCGGCGGCCGCCTTGGAGAGGACCTCCCACGGAAACTCCTCGGACTCGTCGTAGCGGGCGGCGACGGGCCGAATCTCCTTCTCGGCGAACTCGTGCGCCCACTTCTGCAGTTCGACCTGCTCTTCGCTGAGAGCGAAATCCATGCCGGCATCCTCCTTGGCCGTTGGTCTGCGCTCGGCCCCCAGCCGGGCCGCAACACTCGTGGACGGATCAAATCCTACTTGACCGTAGGGTCAAGTTTCGACGTTAGGGGCGAGAAACCTTCCGGCAAGGTTTGGGGTGGGAGCCGGCCCGCCTGAGGCTAATCTCTAGCCCATGGACTTCGATCTGGCTCCCGAGCAGCGGGAGTTCACCAGGACCGTCGAGGCGTTCGTCGACGACGTGATCCGGCCCCACGCCGAGCGCTGGGACGAGGAGGCTGAGCTTCCGATGGACGCCGTCAAACAGATGGCGGAGCTCGGTCTGTTCGGCCTCCCTTTTCCCGAGGAGTACGGGGGCATGGGAGGGGATTTTCTCACCCTGTGCCTCGCGATCGAGGCCATCGCCCGGGTGGACTCGTCGCTCGCCATCACGCTCGAGGCGGCGGTCGGCCTGGGGGCCATGCCGATCTGGCACTTCGGGACCGAGGAGCAAAAGCAGCGCTGGCTGCCACAACTGGCCCGGGGGGAGAAGCTGGCGGGGTTCGGCCTGACCGAGCCGGGCGGGGGCTCGGATGCCGGGGCGACCAGAACCACTGCGAAGCTGGTCGCCGGTGAGTGGGTCATAAACGGTTCGAAGTCGTTCATCACCAACTCGGGGACGTCGGTCACCGAGTTCGTGACGATCACGGCGGTCACGGACGACAATAACGGGAAGAAAGAGATCACGGCGATCATCGTGCCCAATGGAACCGAGGGCTTCGAGGTCGGGAAGCCCTACCGCAAGATGGGCTGGCATCACTCCGACACGCACGAGCTGAGCTTCAACGACGTGCGCGTTCCGGAGGCCAACCAGTTGGGCCTGCGCGGCGAGGGCTTCAAGAACTTCCTCAAGATCCTGGACGACGGACGTATCGCGATCGCAGCCCTCGCGGTCGGGCTCGCTCAGGGCTGTGTCGACGAGTCGATCGGGTACGCCAGGGAACGCACCGCTTTCGGTCACGCGATCGGAGATTTCCAGGCGATCCAGTTCAAGATCGCGGACATGGCGATGAAGACCGAGCTCGCACGAACGGCGTACCACAAGGCCGCGTGGCTGAAGGAGCTCGGGCGTCCGTACAAGATGGAGGCAGCGATGGCGAAACTGTACGCGTCCGAGATCGCCGTCGACGTGGCGCGCGACGCGGTGCAGATCCACGGTGGATACGGCTACATCGAGGAGTTCCCCGTGTGCCGGCACTTCCGCGATTCGAAGATTCTCGAGATAGGAGAGGGGACGTCCGAGGTGATGCGCATCCTCATCGCGCGCGAGCTCGGACTGGCGCAGGCTTGACGGCCGACCGCGACGTTCTCATAACGAGCCCCTCCGAACTGGACGAGGTTGTCTCCAGCTCTCGATCCGCGCGCTCGATCGGGATGGATACGGAATTTCTGCGTGAGAAGACCTACAGGGCGAAGTTGTGTCTCGTTCAGATTGCCACCGAAGACGAGATCTATCTCATCGACCCACTTCAGGGACTCGATCTCGGTGTGGTTGCCGGTCTCATCGGAGATCCCGAGATCGAAGTCATCGTTCACGCGGGCAAGCAGGACTTCGAGCTCTTCTACGAGGACTATGGGGTCGTACCCACCAACGTCTTCGACGTTCAGCTCGGGGCGGCTTTTGCGGGATACGGATCCTCTCTGCCGTACGGACGACTCGTGTCGGAGCTCGGCGGAGTGCAGCTCGTCAAGGGGGAGTCGTACACGGACTGGTGCCGCCGCCCACTCACGTCTTCGCAGACGCGCTACGCGGCCGATGACGTCCGTTATCTGGGAGCGATAGGGGCTCGTTTGAAGAAGGAGCTCGAGTCGCTCGGCCGCGTCGAGTGGGCGATGGAAGAGATGAGACGGCAGTTCGAGGACAAAGAGTCGTATCGCTTCGATCCTTCTTCGGCGTGGCGCAAGGTATCGGGCCGCGGATCCCTCTCCTCTCGCCAGCTCGCAATTCTGAGGGAGGTGGCGCGCTGGCGAGAGGAAACCGCATCCAACCGCAACGTTCCCAGAGGTTGGCTGGTCAAGGATCCGTCTTTGATCGAGATCGCCCGGCGGGGTCCGTCGTCACCAGCCGAGTTGAAAGGGATTCGCGGGTTCAATGCCCGTGAAGCGGATCGGAGCGCGCGCGCCATCGTCGCGGCCGTCGATGCGGGGCGACGGGGGGAGGCGATCGAATCAATTCCCACTCCACCAAAGAGCGCTCAGGCTCGAGCGCGGATGTTGTCCGGCCTGGCCGACGCGGTCGTGCGGGCTCGATGCGAGGAAGCCAAGATCGCCACCGAGCTCGTCACCAATCGCACCGAGCTAGAGGGTCTTCTCGCCGAAGTAGTAAACGGGAGCCTCGAGCCGTCCCGTCACCGGATCCTGAACGGATGGCGCCGGGATCTGGCGGGGGACGCGGTCCTCGATCTGGCGCGGGGGCGCATTGCCCTGAAGGCGATCGACCGCGTACCGTACATTCAGGAAGTCCCTTTGGACGACGAGCGATAGAGGAAGGCCCGTGGCCGAAGAAGAAGAACGCATAGCCCTGTATCTGGACTTCGAGAATCTCGCGCTCGGCGCGCGCGACCGGGGTGAGAAGCTCGACATGGCGGTCATCACCGACGCGTTGTCGGAGCGAGGGCGGGTCGTCACGCGGCGCGCCTACGCCGACTGGAATTTGTTTGCCGAGCACCGACAGGGTCTCGTGTCTCAACGGATCGAGATGATCGAGATCCCGCAACGAACGGGAATGGTCAGAAAGAACGCGGCGGACATCAAACTGGCCGTGGACGCGCTCGAACTTGCGCTGGAACGCGAGTACATCACCACATTCGTCATCGGCTCCGGCGACAGCGACTTCACTCCTCTCGTGCTCAAGCTCCGAGAGCTCAACAAACGCGTCATCGGCGTCGGGGTCGAGGGCTCGACCTCCGAGCTGCTCCCGGGTGCGTGTGACGAGTTTCTGTTCTATGAGCGACTCGCCGGGCCGGGCACCGTCGAGGCTGCTCCGAAGCGCCGCCGGCGCAAGAGGGAGAACGGCGACGAGGAGGAGACGACGTCGGATACGGCGGAGGTCTCGCGCCTGGTAGCGACGACGCTGAGCGGTTTGCAGCGCTCGACCGACGGACCGATCCTGTCCTCGATGGTCAAGCGGGTCATCCTTCGAAAGGACCCGACCTTCACCGAGAACGACTACGGATTCAGGGCGTGGGGCGAGCTCATGCGTCACCTCGCAGGGCTCGGCGTCATCGAGTTGAAGGAGGGCAGCGCCGGGGGAGACCCCGTGGTCGACTTTCCGGCCGACGGCGGGGGCGAGGCCAAGGCGTTCGATTTGCTGCGCGACGTCGTCGGGAGCCTCGAGAAGAAGAACGGTCCGCCGCCCCTGTCCAGCTTGAAGAACGAGCTGCGCAAACGCCAGAAGGGCTTCAGCGAGAAGAACTACGGCTACGGAGGCTTCCTTCAGTTCGTCAAGGCCGCCGCCGCACGCGGCATAGTCGACATGGCCTGGAGAGACGACGACGAGGACTACTACCTCTCGACCGTGAAGTAACTCCGGGCCCACGCACTCTCAGGAGCCTTGGCCCCGCCCCGCGAAGTCAAATCTCCAAAGGCAGCCCGGCGGGTCAGCCGCCCGTCAGGCTCGGGTCCGTGGCCGGGATGTCTCCCAGGATCTCGTCGATGCGCTCGAATACCGCGGGGTCGAGCCTCAGGCCCGAGGCCTTCACGTTCTCTCTTACCTGCTCCGGCTTGGTTGCGCCGATGATCGCAGCCGCAACGTTGTCGTTGTTCAGCACCCATGCGAGCGCCAGCGTGGCCATCGAGATGCCGAGGTCGTCGGCGACCGGCCTCAGGTTCTGGACGGCGGCAAGGGTCGGGTCACTCAGGTAGTCCCTTCTGATTCCGCTTCCATGTGCTCCGCGCGAACCTTCGGGGCGTCTCTCGCCCGGCTTGTACTTACCGGTGAGAACGCCCATCGCCAGCGGAGACCACACGATCTGGCCGATGCCCTCGCGCCGGCAGAGCGGAATAACCTCGGCCTCCGGTACGCGCCATAGCATCGAGTACTGCGGTTGCGAGGAGATGATCCGGTCGAAGCCCATCTCGTCCGCGATGGTGAGCGCTTCGGAGATCTGCCCCGCGGTCCACTCGCTCACTCCGATGTACAGGGTCTTGCCCTGACGAACGAGATCCTCGAACGCTTGCAACGTCTCCTCGAGCCGAACCTCGGAGTCGAACCGGTGCGCCTGATAGATGTCGAGGTAGTCGGTCTGAAGCCGCTCGAGCGAGGCATGACAGGCCTCGATGATGTGCTTGCGCGACAGACCGCGGTCGTTGGCGGTGTCGCCCGTCGACCAGAACACCTTCGTAGCCAGGACGTAGGACGAGCGACGGACGCCTTTGAGGATCTCACCCAGCACCGCTTCGGCCCGTCCCCGCTCGTAGACGTCGGCCGTGTCGAAGAAATTGATCCCCTCGTCGAAGGCGGCCTCGACACACGAGCGAGCGGCGTCGTCGCCGACCTGGCCCCCGTGGGTGATCCAATTGCCGAGTGCTATTTCGCTGACCTTTACCCCCGCCGCTCCGAGACTTCTGTAGTCCATGGCAGCAACCTTAGCCCCAAGGTGGGAGGACCCGACGAGGGCTGATTACCAAGTGGATCGAGATGGAGGCGGGGAAGCTAACGAAGCCAGGTGCGCATGATGGCCTTGCTGAATCCCCACGCGTAGCGGAAGGTCGTCGGTTTCTTGCTCGTGCCCGAGGCGCGGGCTCGGATCGTGATGGGCACCTCGACCACGTTCATTCCCTTACGCGACGCGTCGAGGATCAACTCGGAGACGTAGAACTGGTCCTGGCGGAGGTCGAGCCGCTTGAGCGCGCTCGCCGTCATCGCCCGGTAGCCGGTCGAGGGGTCGGTTATCCGCGTGCTCCCCAGGAGTGTCAAGAGCAACGCGAAGACCCGGACGCCGTACTTGCGGGCTTTCGACTCGACCTCGAAGTCGCCCAGAATCCGAGACCCCTGCACCATGTCGACATCGTTCGAGAGAAGCGGCTTCACGAGTTGCTCCATCTCACCCGGGTCGTGCTGCCCGTCGGCGTCGAGGGTGACGATGACGCGCGCTCCACCTTCGAGGGCTGCCTTGTAACCGAGTCGAACCGCCGCGCCCGAGCCCCGCCGGAGGTCCCGTCGGATGACGGTCGCCCCCAAGTTACGAGCGGTGGTCTCGGTTACGTCGGTTGATCCATCCGCGATCACGATCGGCTGAACGCGGAGCCCCCCGACCTCATCCGGCATCTCGGTGAGCACGCTCGGTAGGTTGTCGGCCTCGTTGTACGCGGGAATCACGACGGCGGCTGCACCTCTGAGCTCGGGGTGTCCCTCGTCCAACAACCTGCGAAGCGCAACGTAGTCGACGAGATCGCCGATCTCGGTCGAGAGCGTGTCGTCGCGGGTGAACCCCCGAAAGACGAGGGCGAGAGTGAACAGATTCGAGAGGACGAGCAAACCGATGATGCGACGCTCCCGGCCCGCTTCGAAGCCAAGCGCGGACAGCACCGGGTCGAGGAGGTTGGGGGCGACCGCCGCCACCGTCAGGGCGGTCGAAACGGCTGCGATGAGTAGAGACTCACCGCGTCGAAGCTGCCCCTTGCGATAGCGAGCGATTGCGAATGCTGCGAGCAGGACGGCGACGATCGCGCCGAAAATCCGAAGCCCCATACGGGAAAGCCTCCCACATCTGTAAACAGCGGGCGGCCCGAAGTCGTTAGGAGGCCAGCAGGGTCGATTGCCGTTCCTGGGGATGCCGTCGCGGCGATCAGGGGCTCAGGTAGGGACGCTTCGGCCTCTCGACCGCAACGATGTCGCTCGCATCCACGATGACGTCGCGCCCCAAGGGATAGAACTTGCCGGACACCCGGACCCAGTCGTCTGCTTTGAATCGGCCGGGTGGGGCGCCCACGACCCGAACGTTCACGCTGGGCGCGTCGGCGACGCAACAGCTCACGAGGAACCGAGTGAGAAGGAACTCATCGGCCGGCGCGCCGGGGTCTTTGGTCACAAAACCCGTGAAGTCCACTTCCTCTCCCGCGCGCTCGGACAGAGCCGCACCCCCATCGCTTGAGCGCAGTCCTCCGGCGACGTCCGGGAGAGAGAGGTCCCCGGACGTGATATCCCCGGCGGACGCAACGATCCCACCACTGCTGAAGGTCGAACGTCGTGAAGCCGCGTAGGACCCGAGGGAGGCCGGCGGCAGCGCGAGCACGGTGATGACCGGCAGAACGATCAGACCGACCCCCCAGGCCGAGCGCGCCGTGATGGGCTGGGCTCCTCGGTACGAACCGACAGCAGGCGGCCGAGCAGCCCCACGGCCAGAAGGATCGCTCCCGCAGGGACGACCCAGGCGGTGCGCGTCGACAGGAACAACGACGTGCGGTCTGCGATCAACAGCCACCAGAAGACTCCCGCCCAAGAGCCGAGCGCCGGGCAGTCGAGGACGCGCGCCGAGCAGGTGGACTCGGCCGCTCGCTCGCGCGGCTGAAGTCCCTCGGAGGTCCTGACGGCGCTCATCCTGTGGCTCTCATCCGAACAGAACCTCGAGCCACAGACAGCCCACGAGGGTGCAGGCCGTGACGACGACCACGACGTACGGAAGAAGCCCTGACGGAAGGTGGCGCCATAGAGGATGCCGAGCTTGGTGTCCACCATCGGTCCGAACACGAGGAACGCGAGCTGACCACCGACCCCGAACTGCACGAAGGACGCGGCCACGAACGCATCGGACTCCGAGCACAGAGACAGCAGGAACGCCAGCGCCATCATGGCGAGAATGCTGATCACCGGGGTGTTGGCGACGCCACCGATGATCGACTGAGGGACGAAGGTTTGAAGCGCCGCCGCCACCATCGCGCCGATGACCAGGAAGCGGCCCATGAAGACGAAGTCACTGGAGAGAGGCCGAAGATCGCCCTGGATTTGGGCTCCGGCTCGTGGTGATGATCGTGCTCGTGCACGACGACTCTCGACCTTCCCGAGCGACGCCGTAGCAACTGCTCCTTGGACTCGTCGCTGACTGCGTAGCCGCCGGCCATCGCGACCAGGAACCCGAGGCCCGCGCGGCCGAGAACCATCGGCCAGAAGATGTCGCGGCCCCGATAGGCACTGCGGTCGAGGCGATGACGATGGGGTTGAGCACGGGCGCCGCCAGCATGAAGGTCACCGCGCTTCACGATGAGCCGCCGGGCGACCGGCACGGAGCCGCACTCGCATACGGGAAAGGCCGCGCCGGCGAGGCCCGATACCGGAAGCTGCAGCGGCTTCGGCAGAAGCGCCAGCTTCTCGAAGGCCGGCACCGGGACGAAGACCTCGATCGCGGCGGACACCAGGGCGCCGAGGAGGATGAAGGGGATCGCCTCGATGAGAAGGCTTCCGAACACCAAAAAGAAGTTCTGGACTCCGGCGACGTTCGCCGGATCGAAGGCGTAGAGGGACGCTCCGAAAGCAACCAGGGCAAGCGCCACGAACCCCGCATGGCGGTAACCTAGCCGGGCAGCGGGCGCTTGCATTTAGCAATACCTCGCAAAGGTCACGGCGATTGCGGGGAAGACTTCTGCGAAGAGGTCGCCCGCCCGGCCCCCGCAAGCGCCCGAGCTCCTCGATGACGAGGTCCTCGGATAACTCGAGCTCGGTGAGGCCGCACTCGGGATCGGCGAAGGCACCGCCCTGAACCTGACTGGGTTTGTCTCGGCCACCAACGGTCCGAACAAGTTCACGCTCACTCGCTTCTACGTTTCGTGCTGTGCGGCGGATGCGGTCCCGTACTCGGTGAGGGTGCTGGGACCGGGGGGCGATTATCCGGACAACACCTGGCTTCGGGTGGACGGAGTGCTCGAGAGCGATGGCGACCAGCTCAAGCTGGCGGCGGGAGCAATAGAGGAGGTCGACGAACCCGATAGCCCTACCTCAACTGAGCGGGACATCCCGGCGCCCCTGTTGGGTGACCTGTACTAGTCTCCGTTCTCGGGCCAACCTCTCTGAGGATCCGATCGTCCATGCGGTCGCCGCCGTTTGAGTCCTACGGGGCCGAGCCTGGTTGGACACCGCCGGAGCGAAGTATGAAAGGGATCGAGCTTTGACCAAACGCGTCCTCGTTATCGTGGCCGTGGCGACGATCGTCGCGGTCGCCGCCTATGCACTCGGCGCGTCCTCCGGAGAGCCCGGCGAAACGCCGACTCAGGACGAGATGGCCACGTCGATTGGCGCTCCCGTCATGGAGCATGTGTTTAGGGGACATGTCCCGGGTCGCTCGGGCGAGATCATGCTCGTGCCGAAACCCAACAACTATCTCCTCGGTGATTGGGATCTCAGGACGCTGGGAACCGACACCCCGCAATCGTCGACCTCGCATCCGAACCCTTGGGACTACCTGACGCGCGTGCCGATCATTGCCGGCGGTTCAGACATCGAGCCCGGCGCAACCAACGACGACGTTACCGACGTCGCTGCGCTTGCACCAACGTACGCGGCCATCCTGGGGATGGATTTCGACTCCGACGCAGAGCCTCTCGCCGAGATAGTCGAGGGCGCCGGTGAGCAACCGAAGCTGATCTTCACGGTGGTCATCGACGGAGGGGGCTGGAACACCCTCCAACAGCATCCCGAGTCGTGGCCGTTCATCCGGTCCCTGCGGGACTCCGGTGTTACCTACACGAATGCGAACATCGGCTCGGCCCCCTCGATCACGGGGGCCCTGCACGCAACGATGGGAACGGGCGTCTATCCCAACAAGCACGGGATCCCCGGCAACCAGATGCGCGGCCCCGACGGTGCCAACACGGATACGTGGCAGCAGAACGCCGACCCCGCCTATCTCCAGGTTCCTACGGTGTCCGAGCTGTGGGATGAGGCCAACGGCAACGAGCCGGTCGTCGGAACGGTGAGCTACGAGGGCTGGCATCTAGGGATGATCGGTCACGGCGCGCAGCGCGAGGGCGCGGATAAAGATATTGCGGTGTTGTGGGAGGCCGCCGATCCGGGCACGGACGAGCCGCTCAACGAGTGGTGGGTCAACGAGGACTTCTACGAGCTTCCGAGCTATCTTGCCGAAACGGACCTGGCGACGCTCGAGTCGTACGAGGCTGAGCTCGATGCGCGCGACGGCATCGTCGACGACCTGTGGTTCGGCAAGACGCTCGAGGACCTACAGGCACCGCTGACACGCCCCGGAACTCCCGCGTTCGTCGAGTTCACCGGCGATGCGGTGGTTGATGTGATCCGCAACGAGGAGCTCGGCCGGGACGACATCACCGACCTCTTCTGGGTGGAGATGAAGATGCCCGACTACGCGGGCCACGCATGGAACATGAACGGGCCCGAGCAGGCCGACGTGCTCCGTGAGACCGACAGGCAGATGCGCCGAATGAAGGCCACCCTCGACCGTCAGGTCGGTGAGGACAACTACATCTTCGTTGTCTCGGCCGATCACGGCCAGCAACCACTCGCGGAGTACACCGGGGGCTGGCGCATCAACAACAAAGAGCTCGAGAGGGACATTGTTGCGGAGTTCGGCGAGGGTGTGCTCGAAAAGGCGACCCCGGTGGACATCTACCTCGACATGGACGTCGTCGAATCCGAGGGCGTCGAAGCCGGAGACATAGCGGAATGGCTCGGCAACTATACGGTCGCCGACAACATTCCCGACCAGGCGCCGGGCAGTGACCGCGTGGCGGAGGCAGTTCTCGGCGAGACCGTGTTCGCGGGAGCGTTCAGCTTCGACTACCTGCAGGATCTCGCGCCCGAGGACATCGAGTCGTTCGGCGAAGGGGACTATCCCGAGGGCCGTATCTTCGACCCGCCGAGTGAGCGAACCGAGGGATAGAGATATCCGTGAACGCAGTCAAGCGAGGTCTCGCGCTCATTCTGAAGAAGCCCGACTTCCGGAACCTGATGAGCGCCCAGCTCCTGGCGCAGGCGGGCGACGGAATCGTCCAGACCGCGCTGGCCAAGTTCATCGTGTTCGGAGGCCAGGAGGGATTCGACCTGGAGGGTGCGCGCGATCCTCAGGAGTTGTTGCGCATCGCGCTCTATCTCTTCGTGCCCTACACGATCCTCAGTCCGTTCCTCGGCGTGGTCATCGACCGCTGGGACCGGAGACGCCTGTTGTGGCTTGCCAACGGGCTGCGCGCCGTCGTCATCCTGCTCATTGGTTTGGTGACGATCGATCGGCTACCCGACTTCGTGGTGTTTCTTGCGTTTCTTCTCACCCTGACGTCGACGCGTATCGTGCTCGCCACCAAGGCCGCGGCCATTCCGGCAACGGTCGGCGAGACCGACCTGGTCGACGCAAACGCCGTGTCGCAGCTGGGCGGCGCGCTCTTCCAGCTCGGCGGCGCGGGCGTGGCCTTCGTCGCGGCGGAGTACGTCGAACCCGATCCGATCGCGATCGCCGGAGCCCTCGTCTACGGGATCGGTGCGATATTCGCCCTGAAGATTCGGCACGCGGGAGAAGCGCGCGCGAAGCTGACCTTCGGCCAGGAGCTGGGCCGCGTTGTCGGCAACATCGCCGACGGTTTGCGAGAGGTGGGCCGGACGCCCAAGGCGGGTGCCGCCATCACGACCTACTTCTGGCTGCGCTTGCTGTGGAGCTTCTCCATCGTCTCGATCGGTTTCGTGGCGCGCGAGCTGCTGGGGAACGAGGAGATGACGATCCTCGTCATCACGGGCGGGGCGGGTGCAATCGGCGCCGTGCTCGGCTTCGTGCTCGCTCCGCGACTCGTCGAACGGGTGAAAACCACCGGAACTCTCGTGCTGGGGGCATCGCTCGTCGCGGGCGCGGCCATCATGGTGTTCGGAGCAATCGAGATGAACGTTGCTCTGGCGATCATGACCTTCTGGCTCGGTTTCGGGTTCTTCCTTGCGAAGATCACACTCGACTCCATGGTGCAAGAGGCCCTCGGCGACGACTTCCGAGGCCGGGCCTTCTCCCTGTACGACATCGCTTACAACCTCGCCTGGGTGATCGCCGCCGGCGGACTCAAGGTGTTCTATTCCCCCGATATCCAGGGTCTCCTCATAGCCGCGATGGGGGCCGTGTTCCTGGTCGGTGTCGCCGGCATCGCCGCGTGGTATCGCAACGCGGGGCTTCTCAGCGCGGTTGCGCCAAGAAGCGTGCGGTGACGCGCCTGCTGGCGGACAGGAGGATGCTCACGATGGTGCTGCTCGCCCTCGTGCTCGTGCTCATTGCCGTTTTCGGTTTCGCAGCTGCAAATCGCCCGCCGCGCGAGGTCGTTCCGTCGTTCGAGCAACAGGCGTGTGGGCTCAACTCCGAGTGGCTGCTCCGCACGCAGCGCGGCTACTTCGAAGAGCGATCCGGTCAGATCGCGCTGCTCCCACGGACACCCGCCTATATGGCGTCGGGGGGCGGGGGCTGGAGTCACTCGGGCCCGTGGCCGTATCTCCAGGATGTCCCCCTCGTGTTCTACGGACCCGGGATCATCGACGAGGGCATCACCTCGGACCGGCCGGTCACGACGGCCGACATCGCCCCCACGATTGCGGGCCTGCTCAAAGGACGGCTGGGCGAGAGCGACGGCGAGGCCCTGCCCGAGGTCATCGGATCCGAGGCGCAGTCGATCGAGAGGCCGGCACCAAAGCTCATCCTTACGATCGTGTGGGACGGGGGTGGCTGGAACACGCTCGATCTCTGGGACGAGTCATGGCCCAATCTCGAGCAGTTGATGAACGAGGGGGTCTCCTTCAGCGAAGCGACGGTCGGGTCGAATCCCTCGGTTACGCCCGCGGTGCACAGCACCATCGGGACCGGAGTCTTCCCCGACACCCACGGCATCACCGGCGTTCCGGTGCGCGATGAGCAGGGTGAGGTCGTGGACTCGTTCTTGGAGGGTGAGTCGTCGCACTTTCTCCAGGTTCCCGCTCTCGCCGAGCTGTGGGACGAGCGGAACGGCAACCGCGCCGAGATCGGCATGTTCGGCTACGAGCCGTGGCACCTCGGGATGATCGGCCAGGGGGCCGAGAGAGCGGGGGGAGACAAGGACGACGCGCTGTGGCTCGATACGGAGACGAACGAGTGGATCACCAACGAAGAGCACTACATTTTGCCGAGCTCGGTTCCTGCCACGGATGGACTCGAGGCGCACATAGAGGAACTCGACTCCGCGGACGGCGAGGCCGACGACACCTGGCGCGACGACGTGCCCCTCGACGATCCCGGACGCACCGAGGAAACCCCCGCCTTCGTGAGCCATCATGTCGACGCGATGCTCCAGATGATCGAAGCAGAGGGGTACGGCGAGGACGAGGTCACCGACCTCTTGTTCACCAACTTCAAGCAGATCGATCGAGTTGGTCACTACTACAACATGGACTCCGAATACGTGAACGACGTCCTCGTTCGAACCGACGAGGAGCTCGGCCGGATCATCGACGAGTTGGATCGAATCGTGGGACCAGGCGAATGGGTCATCGCGCTGACCGCAGACCACGGCCAGCAGCCCGACGCCGAGGACATCGACGCGTACGGAGTAAACCCGCGCGCCGTCGAGGCTGCGATCAGGCAGGAGTTCGGAGACGTCGTTCGCGCGGTTTGGCCGACCGAGGTGTTCTTGCTCGAGCAGGCCATGGAGGAACAGGACGTGACGGTCGAAGAGATCGCTCGTTTTCTCGGCGGACATACGCTGTCGGACAACCTTCGGTTCTCGGAGGGGGAACCGTTCACCGGCCAGTTCGAGTCACAAAACCGCCTCTTCGACCTGGCCGTTCCGGCCGACATGCTGTCCGAGGCCGAGTGCTGACATGAGTCGTGCGTCGCTTGACTCAAAGGCGAAAACCGGCAGTTACGAGGGCGATGGGGCGCCGGGCCCCCGTTTCCGTGCCCGCTTCGCTTCTGACCGGGAACGATTCGACCATTAGCGACGCCTGGCGTCGTTCCCGGTCGAAACTACGTCTCAAGCGCAGTTGTATGCCTGTCCGCTCCTTCCTTCGCGCACCATGGTCGAATAGCGACTAAATCGGCAAAGAGAAGCCCGCATTCACCAGAAGCGACACTCTCAAACCGAGCCGCCCGCCCATCGATCCCCCAAACTGCCGCTTTTTTGGTTCTTGCCAGGGCCACAACCGACCCGGTGCGGTGACTCCCAGCTTTCATCCCGGTATCGCAGTGGATATCGTGATCGCGTGATGAGCGCAATGGGGCGGAACATCCGAACGGTCGCGACGGCCACGATCGTCGTGCTGCTCCTGCTCGGAACCTTCTGGGGGCAGGACGACCATTTCCCCCTCGGTCCTTTTCGGATGTACTCGACCAGAAACTCTCTCGAAGGGCGCGTCAATGCAGCCCGGCTCGAGCTCAGCTTCGCCAACGGTGACGTGGTTGAAACCGGGATCTCCCCGAGATCCGTGGGTCTTCGCCGGGCCGAGATCGAGGGTCAACAGGATCGCTTCGAGGCCCGCCCGCAACTGCTGAGGCACCTCGCCGATGCCTACGAGAGCCTTCATCCCGAGGCGCCCCCGATCGTTGGGGTCCGGATGCTCGACGTGATCGTGCAGCTGAGAGACGGCCGGCCGTCGGGGGAACCCGTCGAACAGACACTCGCCACATGGCAACGCTGATGGTGGACACCGCCCGGCGCTGGTGGTTCGCACCTCTTCCCGTCGCGCGCATCGCCTGGCTCAGGACCTTCATCTACCTTTTCATCTTCGTCGACGTGTTCCTGACCACGGCCTGGGTGAAGCGTCACGGGCAGGTATCGACCGAGCTCTACGACCCGCTCTTCATCGGGCGGACGCTCCCTCTGCCGGACCCCACCAGCGCAGTCGTTTTCACCACTTGCATCGCCCTGCTCTTGGGGGCGGGCGTGGCCGCGACGGGCCACTGGCCGCGCCTCGCCGGAACGGCGGTCGCCTTGCTCTACCTCGAGTGGATGGTGATCGCCTTCTCGTACGGGAAGGTCGACCACGACCGGTTCGCGTTCCTGGTGGCGCTGTTCGTGCTGCCTACGGTGGGTCGCGCCCATTGGAGACAAGAGGATTCCAGCGAGGCCGCCGGGTGGGCCATTCGCTGCATCCAGGTGAGCGTCGTGCTCACCTATTTCCTGGCGACTTTCGCCAAGTTGCGGTTCGGAGGCCTCAACTGGGCGACGGGAGCGACGCTGGCGCGAGCGGTCGTGCGCCGCGGCACCGGGTTGGCCGATTGGCTAACCGATGTACCCGCGCTCCTGCGCGCCACCCAGTTCGGAATAATCGTTTTCGAGTTGTCGTCACCGCTGCTACTCGTGCGCGGCCGCGTGGGCCACACCTTCTTGACCCTTGCGGTTCTCTTTCACGTCGTGACGTTCTTGACCATCTCGATCATCTTCCTGCCGCACGTCGTGTGCCTGCTCGCATTCCTGCCCCTGGAGCGACTCGGTCGTGCCCCCGCTCTGGGTCTTCGACGAGCGTCCGTCGCGGGATAGGCTGCCCGCGCGATGAAGACGGAGGTTCACACCTACGACACGAGCGCCTCACCCATTCTCGATATCACCACCGACGTGCAGCAGTTCCTGGGTGGTGCGAGCGAGGGCCTCCTGAACGTCTTCGTTCCTCATGCGACCGCCGGTGTGGCGGTCATGGAGACCGGGGCCGGGTCGGAGTCCGATCTCGAGGCGACACTCGACCGTCTTCTGCCGCGCGACGACCGGTGGACCCATCGACACGGTTCGCCCGGGCACGGCGCGGATCACCTGCTGCCGGCCTTCATCTCTCCGTCGGTTTCGATCCCGATTTTGGACGGGCACATGCAGCTCGGCACGTGGCAGAGCATCGTGCTCGTGGATCTCAACCGCGACAACCCGCAGCGAAAGGTGCGGTTCTCCCTCCTGGAGGGGTGAGCGAGACCTCCCTGAGGGAGCTCGCGCAACTCTTCCTCAAGCTTGGAAGCATCGCGTTCGGTGGCCCCGCGGCGCACATCGCGATGATGCAGGACGAGGTCGTGGACCGACGCAGGTGGTTCAGCCGACAGCGCTTTCTCGATCTGGTGGGGGCGACCAACCTGATTCCCGGCCCCAACTCGACCGAGCTTGCGATCCACATTGGGTACGAGCGAGCCGGCTGGGCCGGGCTGCTCGCGGCCGGTTCGAGCTTCATCCTGCCGGCGATGTTCATCGTCATGGCCTTCGCCTGGGCTTACGTCGAGTACGGCTCGACGCCGGCGGGCCAAGCGCTTCTCTACGGAGTGCAGCCGGTGGTGATTGCGATCGTGGCGCACGCTCTGGCGAAACTCGCGCCCACCGCGGCTAAGGACTGGCTGCTGCGCGGGATCGTCGTCGCATCGATCGCACTCTTTCTCGCAGGCGTGAACGAGATTCTGATCCTGTTCGGCTTGGGGGTTCTCGTCATGTTGGTGAGAAGGGTCGCGTCGCTCGAGCCCGGTGGGATCCAGATACTCTCGCCTCTGCCCCTCATTCTGTTGGCCCGGGATGCGAGCGCTCCCGTAACTCTGGACCGGCTCTTCTTCACCTTTCTCAAGATCGGGGCGGTCCTCTACGGCGGCGGTTACGTGATCCTCGCGTTCCTGCAGAACGACTTCGTAGGGCGTCTCGGTTGGCTCACGCAACAGCAGCTCATCGACGCCGTCTCCGTCGGGCAAGTAACTCCGGGGCCCGTCTTCACTACGGCGACGTTCATCGGCTACGTGCTGAAGGGTGTGCCGGGGGCCTTGCTCGCGACGCTCGCCATCTTCCTTCCATCCTTCATCTTCGTCGCGGTCTCGCACCGCTACATCGAACGGATGCGCGCGTCGAAGTGGTTCTCTGGCTTGCTGGATGGGGTCAATGCGGCCGCCGTCGGCCTGATGGCGGGCGTGACCATTGAGCTCGCGCGCGAGGCTATCGTCGACATCACGACCATTGTCATAGCAGTGGTGGCCTTGAGCTTGCTCGTCGTTGCGAGGGTCAATTCGGCGTGGCTCATCCTGGCGGGGGGAGCGATCGGACTCCTCGTCGACATGATGTAGCGGGGTCGGCTCGGCGAGACCGCAGAGGCACAAGCGGGGTCGGCTCGGCGAGACCGCAGAGGTATGGGCAGGATTCCAACAAGGCTGGTCGAGGAGTCTCCCTATAACCCTGCTCGGCCATTTTCTCGCGGGGAGACTCATTACGGGCTACCTCCCTGCAGCTCGATATGAGGATCTTCTAGCTCGTGTCGCTAAGGCTCCGGTTCCAGACCGCGGCGCCGATCATGTCGTCACGGCGGTGCCCGCTTCGCGCCGGGAGGCGGCGGCGTGAGTTTGCCCGCCTTTCGGTCCCGTTCGGTCTTTGCCTGGTGGCATGTCCAGCAGCGAGGCCTCAGGTTGCCGGTCGACGCGGGACCGTACGCAGTATGGGGTTCGACGTGGTCGTTTTCGTTCCCGAAGCGGTTGCCGCAGTCCACACAACTAATCCCGTCGAAATCGGGGGGTGGACCGAGCTGCAGGGCGATTCTGACCTCGACCGGGGTGTTGCGGGTCCAGCGGCGAAAGTGGCGGAGGTCTACTCCGTCGTAGAACACGCCGGAAAGAAACGCATCGGCGGCGGTCTTTCTGACGACTTGGGGGAGACCGGGCCGACCCCGGGTATCTTGCAAACCTCGCCGTCTTTGACGTCGGTCCAGCCCCGCTGGGTGACCTCGTGGCTGACCACGACGACGAGTTCGGGGCGAGGGGGGCGTCTTTTGCCTCTCCGGGACCCATTCAGCAACCCGGCATAGGCGTCGGCGAGATGGCGCTCCAAAGGGTTCTTGGGTGCCGTCCCTTTTCGCTTTGCGGTACAGACGCCCCGCCTCGGCTTCGGCCCGGTTCACGATCGCGGTCCCGACATGGGGCTCGAATGCGAGGTGGATGTGGACCAAGCCGAGCTCGTCGTTGTAGGTGCGGGCGCTGCGGGCCGCGTGCTGGCGAGCGAACAGGTCCCCACCCTGCTCGGATTCGAGCTTGATCTTGCGGGCTTTGTCTTTGAGCACGTGAAACGCCTCGGTCTCGACGACCTCCAACAACTCCGGCGCCGACCCGGGACGGGCTTGTTCGGCCCGGACGATCTCGGTTGCTTGATCGAGTGAGATGGCGCCGCCCGCGAAGGCGTCACGAACATCGTCGGCATCTTTAAGGGCCTTGCCGGTCTCGACAGTCTGTTTGGCCTTGCCGATGGAGGTCCCCGTCACGCGCGCGATCTCGGACGTATCGTCGATCTTGCGAGCGAGGACGGCCTTTCCGAACGCCGCGAGCTTCTCGGCCCGGGCATATTCGGCGAGCAGCGCGCGGGCCGCTTCCGCAGACATGAGCCCGGGTTCGAGATTCGCGTTGGCCTTTTCGAGCAACGTCACCGCGTCATGAAGGATGTTTGATTCCATGCCCTGATCATGGCAAGGAGGTGTGACAACTTTCCTTCTCGCGGAGCCCGTCCGAGAAATTGCTCGGACTTTTTCTGTTGACGAACCACTTGCCTGCAAACTAGACGCGAGCTGCAACGACTTAAGCTCTTAACGAGGAGACGACCGTCACTGCACTCGGCGCGACCGCAGAGGCATAAGGAGGATTCAACACGGCCGGTCGAGGAGACGTCTCGTGAGGTCCTTGCAACACCCCACAGAGCCCCCGCCGGAGGGGCCCTCGTGGAGCGCGGGGAAAGACATCACGTTCGGCGGGCTGAGCGACAGGGGCACGGGATACATGGCCTACTCCGAACGAGTCGGCCCGAGCGTTCTGCTTCTGCACGACGCCTACGGTCTGCTGCCGTCCGTGCGCTCGCTGACGGACCGGTTCGTGGCTGCGGGGTTCACGGCACTCGCCGTGGATCTCTACGAGGGCAGGACCGCGGAGAACGCCGACGCCGCCGGTGCACTGGCGGCCGGGCTCGATATGGCAGACACGATGAAACGTCTCTCGGCCGCGGCCGAGCATCTCTCTGGAAACTGGCACCCCCGGCTCGGGGTGGTCGGTTTCTCGACCGGGGCGTCTCTCGCCACGATGCTGGCGCGCGAGGTCGAGGTCGATTCGACCGTCGTCTACTACGGGGGAGGAGCCGGACTGGAGCGCTCTTGGGACGCGCGGCCGCTGCTCGGGCACTTCGCGCGGCGAGACGACTTCGGGCCCGCGTCTTCGGCGCTCAGGGCCATCGCTTCGCTGGCGGAGGCCGAGGCATTTTCCTACGACGCGGCACACGGGTTCGCCAACGAGGATCTCAGCGATCGCTATCAGCAGTCGGCAGCGGAGCTGGCCCTCGAGCGCACGCTCGAGGAGCTTCACTATCAGCTCTCCTGAGCGCCGCCTGCGGTTCGTTTCGCCAACCGACCGACAGGCAGGCCGGCCCGCCCCGCGAGCGAGGCCAATCGTGCTCCCAGACCGGGGGCCGGGAAGAGGCGCTCGTAGCCGAGCTCGGAGAGGGTGTCTCCCGCAATGGCTTCGAACACCTCGACCTGGGACTTTGGCATCTGCTCGTCCCACGAGCGGGTCTTCGTGATGGGTCTGGTGACGTTCGGGTTGTAGAGACGCGCCCGGTCGAGGACCTCGGAGCGCGCCTGCTCCGAGTAGTCGAGCATCGCGGGATCGAAGTCCAGGTCGAGGAAGGCACACAGAGATTCAATCTCCTCACGGGGGCTCTCCAGGAGGCGTTCGTAGCGCAATTCCACGTAGCGCTCGGAACCCAGCGGGCGGCCCTGCTTCATGCCGAGCGAGACCCGCTCCCTCCAGAGCGCGGCCGCTTTCGCAACGGTGTTGGGGCCGAACGGGACGTCGGCGTAGCTCAGCGCAACCTCCCTGCCGTCGCGCACCAGATGCACGAACCTCGCGTCGGGCCAGAGCCGGGCCAGCAATGGGAGATGCTCGATGTAGCGCGGGGTCTTGTCGCCGTAGCGTTTCTTGTTGCGGCTCAGGGCGAAGGCCATATAGGCCGCCTCGATCGCCTCGGGATAGGGCACGGTCGACATCCCCGCGAGCCGGGCGCGCACGTCCTCGATCGGCGTGTCCCAGGAGATCCAGCGCCGGTGGGATCCAAGGCGGGACAGGAAGTCATCCACACGCACCTCGTCCGAGCTGTAAAGCTCGACGACGAAGCGCGACTCGGGCGGAACGGCTACCTCGGGATGCGCGTTGAGCATCATGCGCAGCAGAGTTGTGCCCGAGCGAGCCGATCCGACGATGAAGAACATCCCGGACGTACTCAACAGGTCCTCATTGTTAGGGCGGTCGGTGAGTTTGTCAGTGTAGTGGGTCGGGATTCAGCGACTTCCCGGGCTGGTTGCTGATGCCAACCTCGGTCCTTTGCGAGTTCCAGAGTCCGCCATTGCCCTCCTATGGGGAAGGTAGAATCCCGCATCCATGAGCTCAACCACCGAAACTAACCGCGCCCCGGAGGGGCCAACCGAGCTACCCGAGGCGAACACTCCGATTCAGCGGATTCTTGGTTCGCCGGCTGCGTTTATCGCCACAGCGGTGATCCTGCTGGCCCTATTCGGAGGAACGTTTCTCGCCAACCCGGACCGCGTCGCGCCTACCAGGGACCCCGCGTACTACACCTGGCGGACCGAGCTCATTACCACCGAGACACCTCAGACGCTTCTCGACATAAAAGGTCCCTACCAGTACTTCGGTTCCGGATATCGAGTGACGGAGCCAATATCGGGAGCTCTGTTGCGCGCGATTCCGGGAGTGGCCGAGCTACACATCACGGTTGTCCTCATGGTCTTGCTCCCGGTGCTCACCTCCTTGCTTCTCGCGAGCTTCGCCTACAGGCATCGACGGGACCCGTTGTTGTGGCACGCGGTTGCCTTCTTTTCTGCGAGTCTCTATCTCACGCCGCCGTTCGTCGGTTACCTCGACAACGTGCTCTGTTTGTTTTTCCTGGTCGCATCGTTGAGTTTCCTGACGGAGGCGCGCACCTCTTGGCCCGCGCGCATCGCGTTCGCGGGCTTCCTGCTTGCTGCGGGTCTCACCCACCCGACGACTCTCGTGTTCTTTGGCTTATCACTCGGGTTGATGTCGCTCGCCAAGTTGGTGTTCCGCAGCTTCGACCTACGAGCGGTATTGCGCGAGGACTTGCCGATGCTACTGAGTGCTCTGACCGCCGCAATCGTTACGATCGCCATCTGGACCGTGGGCATCTGGGGAGAGTCGGCGCCGCTGACGGATGCTGCGCTTGCACCTCCTTACGACGACGATTTCTTCCTGACCCGCATGGGGGCGTGGATCGAGGCGATGAGACCGTGGCTCAACGGGCCGCTGCTCGTCGTGGGTGTGGTTGGGATCCTGGCGGCGGGCAAACGCTGGGTCGACGAGGACCTGGCGCGCGTCTCGATCCTGTGGCTTGCCCCGCTTGCCGGTCTGGTCGGGTTCATCGGGGGCCTCACCTATCCCTACTACCGGTTCTTCAACACGACCGTGGCCTGGCTGCTGCTCGTCGGCCTGGGCGCGTACTTCCTGATTCGCTTCTTGATGTCCAAGTCGATGGTTGCGGCCGGCGCCGGTCTCGTGCTTCTCGGTCTCCTCGTCGCGACTAACTTCACCACCGGCTTCGAGCTCACCGGTTGGAACGACGCGCAGCGTGGCTGGATCAACGCTCAGGCACGCACCGATCTCGAGACACTCGAGGCGCGCCTCGCCGGGGTCGACGAAGATACCCCGGTCATCTTCGCGATCGATCAAGAGGATCGAAGCCAGCAGATCTGGGGCTACACCAAGCTGTCGGGCAACATCTCTCGTTACGGACTGCCCGGAGGAATGATCGACCAGGGATACATGTATCTGGGCTCGCTCGAAAACCTGTTACAGGACTCACCAACGAATCCCGAGGGTGAGGCCATCGAGCAGGGCTCGTGCGACCCCGACGAGGCCGAGGAAGCGCTCTCCGGCGATGTCTACACGGCCCTTTCGCGGGAAACGTTGTGCGACGTGCAGAACAACGCGACCGGCGCGCCCATCATCGTCGTCGCCCGGGCCTTCAACGCAACCGGGTTCAACGCGGAGATCGCCTCGGGCGCGCTCGAGGGAGCCCCGGACATAGCCGGCGTGGGAGAGGTTTGGGCGGTCGCCGAAGGCGAGGTCACAAACGTCCTTGGTGGCGAGCCACCCGCCGCCGAGCCACCGGACGACGATGCATCGGCCCTGCACCTGTTGCGGGTCGTGATCGGATTTCTCCTGCTGCTCCTTCCAGGGGCGCTGGCGTTTCGCTTCTTTCTCCCCGACGGTCATCCGGTCGCCGAATCACTGGGCATGGCGCCGGCGCTCAGCCTTCTTGCGTTGTCGCTCGTGGGAATGGTGCTGGTCGCCGTGATCCGGGCACCGTTCGACTCACCCGTGGCCTGGACGACCCTGGCGATCACGACGCTGCTTTGCGCAGGACTCCTTGTGCTTGGCCGGCGGCGCCCACACTTGGCATGAAGGTCGCGCGAGGCCAGTTGGAGGCGCCGCGCAAGACACGTCGAACCATCGACATTCAGCCACCGTTTCGGTGGGCTGTTTGTCGAACCTTCGCCGGGATCGGCGGCGAGCTGGCCACGGTGACGGCAAATTAGCCCCGAGGAGGGTTTTCGGGAGCAGGGGCTGACCGAAGCTCAGCGCGAAGACGTTGCCACCGTTGCGCGCGGAGGCGCGATTCAGATCGTGGGGCAGATCTCGCAACGCGTTCTCAGCTACGGCTTTACCTTCATTGCGTTTCGCATCCTCGGACGGTTGTCGTTCGGTCTCTACCGCCAGGTCGTACAGATCCTTACGATCGGCGCCCAACTTGGGCTGATCGGCTACAACTACGCAGCAATGCGGTGGGTGGCGCGAGCGCGCGCGGCCGAGGACCACGGAGGAGTGAAAGGAGCCGCGCGGGTTGCGCTCACCTGCGCGGGCGGAGCTTCGATCGTCGTCGTCCTCATCGTTCTGCTACTCGCCGAACCGATTGCATCGGTCTTCGGCGACGATGCATCCGAGGTCGATAGTCTGGCTTTCTTGTTGCGTGTGGGGGTGCTGTACGTCCCGCTGTTTGCGATGATGCAGGTTCTTCGCTATTGCACGCAGGGCTACAAGACGATGGGGCCCTCGGTCATCGCCGGCAACATCGTTCAGCCCTCAGCTCGGTTCCTCATCGGCGTAACGGCTCTCGGAGTTGGCTACTTCGTACTCGACGCGCAGAGCGATGATCTTCTCGTTGCGGCGGTGGCCACCTTGATAGTCAGCGCGGGCCTGGGCATGGTCACTGCGGGCTGGTACCTGCGGCGCATGCTCACGGCGGAGGAGCGCCGCGCCGAGGCCGTGACCGAATACGGACCGATGACCCGCTTCGCCCTTCCACAGGCGGGAGCTTCACTCCTGGGGGTGCAGTCCATCGGCCTGGGTGTTCTCGTCCTCGGAGCTTTCGGATCCTCTTCCGACGTCGGGCTGTTTGCCATAGCCGTGTCGCTGCAGGGGCCGGGCACCGTCTTTCTCAGTGGGATCGTGAACATCTGGGCTCCCGTGGTCTCGGATCTCCACGAGAAGGGGGAGATCGAACGCCTGGGCTCGCTCTACCAAACGATCAACCGCTGGGTGGCGACCTTCTCGTTCCCGGTCTTCGCTGCACTGCTGATCGTCCCCGAGCTGTTCGTCCGGTTGTTTGCCGGACCGGAGGGCCAGGGCGCCGAGGACGTGGTGGCCATTCTCGTCATCGGAAACCTCTTCTACACGGGTACGGGGCCGACGGGTTACGTGATCTCGATGACGGGCCGCCCCGGCCTCAACTTCATCAACTCGATCGTATCGGTGGTCCTGTACATCGCACTGGGAGCGTGGCTCGTGCCGATGGACGGTCCGCTGGGAGGAGTCGTCGGTATGGCGATAACCGACTCGATCGTCACCGCGCTGATCAACAGCGCGCGCGTGATCCAGGCCAAGATCCTGGTTGGTGTTCAACCCTTCGGCAGGACCTTCTACAAACCGGTCGTCGCGACCCTCGCGGGGGCGGCAGTGCTCGGTGCGTTCAAGCTCGTGTTCGGATCGTCGATCCCGAGCGAGCTCGCCGGTCTCGCGGTTGGTGCAGTGGTGTATCTCGTGACGCTAAGAGCGATGGGACTCGACGCGGAAGAGCGCATGGTGATCGACCGAGTCAAGGCGCGAGCCTTCAAGAACCGAGGGAAGTCCAAATGATCCATTGGATGGAGGCCAACGTAGGATGCCCGCGGTGAAGACCGATCGCGGGTTTCAGATGATCGATCGGCTGCCGGCTGGTGACCCAGGAGACAGATCCCGTTTGTTGTGGCTGGGGGCCGGCGCGTCCCTGGCCTTCGGGTTGGTCGCATGGGGAACCGGCACCCTGGCCGGAGGCGTCCTCGCGTGGTGGGCGCTCATGTTCACCGCCGTCCTGGTTGCTTTCGTTCTGCCCCTGCCTCTCGCGCTCGTCTCTCCTCTCTTTCTCGGACTCTTCGGGTGGCTGGTGGACATGCTGCCGACGATCATCCTGGTCGGTTGGTCCGCCGTGGTGCTGAGGTGGGCCCTGATGCTGTGGCGCGAGCGAAGGTGGCCCCGCTGTGGCCGCTGGATGTGGCTGCTCCTGGGACTGGTGGCGTGGACCATGCTGGGCGTCGCGGTGGTGCCCGCGGCCGACCTTCGCCACTTTCTGTTGCTGGTGGCGATCCAGGGCCTGATCAGCGGCCTGATGCTCGCGGTCGTAGACACGCTCAGATCCCTGGACGATCGCGTTCAGGTGGTTTCGGCGCTGACGGTGTTTGTCGTGGTTCTGTCCGTTGGTGTGCTCTTCGAATGGGTGGGACTTCCGGTCGAAGACATGCAGAACCGAGAGGTGAGCACCCGCGTGGAGGAGGCCTACGGACTCGACGTCTTCCCGAATGCAATTGGCATGACCAACTACGTGCGAGCTAAGAATGCAGGAGCCGCGGAGTTGCGCAGGAGAGTCGATCGATTGGCCGAGCGCACGCCGGGGCTGCCCGCCGCCGCGGTCTACGCCCCGCCATTCACTGCGTTCGACACCAGCATCGTCGTGAGATTCGAAGGATCGGCGCGCGCGTTCGAGGATGTGCTGCGGGGCCTCGACATCGAACTTCTCTACGACAACGCGGGCCTGGCCCCCATGGTGACGGTGCCCCGGCTGCGGTCCTTTCCACGCAACGCTCTTACCTATGCAGGTGTGTGCGTGGCGCTTTTTCCGCTCGCTTTCTTCCTTGTCTGGACGGGGGACAGCCGGAGGCGCCTTCTGGGATGGGCGGGGGTCGTCTCGTGCCTCTTCGGAGCCGGATTCTCCCTGGCCCGTGGAGCGTGGATCGCGATCTTGATAGCGATCCTCTACCTGCTGGTGGACGGACGCCTATCGTGGCGCCGCAAGGGTCAGATGCTCGGCGTCTTTGTGGCCGCCGCCGTAATGGTCACCGCCTTCTTCGTGGCGCGCTACGGGGTCGATCCCGCGACCGGTAGAGCGGGGGCTCCGGGAAGCATCGGCACGCGTACGACCGTCTATGAGGAGACCGTCGGCGTCCTTCGGGGCAAGCATTTCCTTCTCGGCTACGGAACGACGACATCGCGTGCGGAGGAGGGAAGCAGGGAGCGCGGCCGGTACGTTCCCCGTGCGGGCACTCACTCCACCTACCTCAACTACCTGTTCCGCGCGGGGCTCATCGGCGGGCTCGGCATCGTCGCGTTGTACGCGATCTCGTGGCTTCATGCTCGCGCGGGTGCCTACGCCATGGAGGGACGCGAGCGACTCTTCCGCACCCTTCTCGCCGGATCCATATTCAGCCTGGCCGCTCACGCCGCCATCCTCAGTCTCTACGTCGAACCGACATACACGCTGACGGTGTCGTTGCTGCTTGCACTCGGTGTGGCGGGTGCGACCGAGCTGCCCACATCGGTTCTTCCGTGGCGCAAGGCGCGCGCCAAGGCGGAGTCGCGGGTCTCGGCCGGCACCTCGTAGGAGCGCGCGTGGCCACCCGGCGAGAGATTCAAAAGAGCCTGAGGACTACGTTCGAACCCGGCCCCCGTTGGTGGGCCAAGCGAGGTCTGCTGCGGGCGAGACAGGCATTGCACGTTCCGACATTGCTCGGTGGCGCGCGCTTGCACAAACCCGTGTTCATCGTCGGGGCGCCCCGGTCCGGAACGTCGCTGCTTTTCGCGATTCTGCGTTCCTCCGGCCGTCTCGCTCACTGGCCGGGGGAGGCGCACGAAGTGTGGGAGGCCTACTATCATCCGGCGCTGCGCGGCTGGGATTCGAACGTGCTCGAAGCAAGCGATGTGACCCCCGAGTCCGCCGCGTACATCCGACGGCAGTTCCTTCTGATCGCGGGCTCGAGACGTCACCTCATCGACAAGACGCCGCGCAACTCGTTGCGGTTCGGATTTCTCGAGGCCGTGTTTCCCGACGCGCGCTACGTCTACCTGCAACGGGACGGCCGCGAGAACGTGAACTCGTTGATAAACGCGTGGCGAACCCCTCGATACAGAACCTACAAGCTCGAGGAACCTCACTCGATTCCGGGAGTGGACCCCTCGTGGTGGAAGTTCGTCCTCTACCCGGGGTGGCGCGACGACACCGCGGCGCCGCTGGAGGTCGTGTGCGCCAAGCAATGGGCGATCTGCAACGAGCACGCCCTTGCGGCAGCCAAGACCATCCCTTCCGAGCGGTGGACGGAGGTCCGCTACGAGGACCTCGTCGACGATCCCGAACCCGTGATCGGACGGGTGATGGAGGCACTCGAGCTGCCCTACGAGGAGGGCGTCAGGCGGCGGGCTCGGGCGACCACGACCACTCCGATCAACGTGGTCACCCCGCCCGAACGAGGGAAATGGCGCAAGGAGAACCCGGCGGCCATCGAGTCGATCCTGCCGCTGGTCGAGCCGACCATGGAGGCGCTGGGGTATCCCCTGGAGTAGATGAGACCTGGACCAGACTAGTGGCAGACTGGGTTCTGGCTGAAGTCACGACAAGACCGGCATCCACGGGGTCGGGCTGGTGTTGTGGCCGACTTTCGCGGTCCGCTCAGGCCCTGTCGCGGACTTTCGACCACGAACGACGCTCAGAGCCTGTCGCACAAACCTGAGATACGTCCGCTTTTGTCCGAAACGCGCGCGATGTTCCAGGCCTGTGACCTGCGCGTTTGCAAACTGCTCGACTTTTCGCAACAGGTTCCTCAGCGTCGCTAATGGTCGAAACTGTGCCCCGGGCTCGTTTGTTCGCGCGCGCCATGGTCGGATAGCGACCGAATCGGCAAAGAGTTCGGCCGGAACCCAGCCACAGCGGCAAGAAAAAACCGCATCATCCCAACTCGGCCCCGTTGGCGCCGCCTTGGTTTCTCTCCTTGGTTCGGCTCGAACTAGGGCCGTATGGCGCTGTCAGCGAGTCCGCGACGGCCGTCCGGGACTCGGAATCAGAGGTAACCCAGATCTTTGAGATGCTTCTCGACGGTGGCCTCTTCCTCTTGGCTCATCCCCGAGGAGGCCACCGTCGAAGAGGCCACCTCTTCGATGTACTTCTCGAGCTCCCGCGCGACCTCGGGGTGACGTGAGTAGAGGTTGTGCTTCTCGTCCGGCAGGCCCGCCCCCCCAGGGCCCGTGCCCCCGTTGAGTCTGAAGAGCGCCGGCCTGCCGCCACCCGGCACCAGGAGCTTCCAGTCCGGCCTCCGGGCCCCCACGATGCGCTTCCCCTCGAGCTTCACCCCGACCGCTTCCATGTAAGCCGGCTCCTCCGGCAGAACGCCACCCTCCATCAGAGGGCGAACGCTGCGCCCGTCAACCGACTCGGGGACCGGAATCCCCGCGAGGTCGGCGAGGGTCGGCAGGAGGTCGACGTGTCTCACCTGATCGGTGACCACCGACGGGCCGATGCCCGGACCGCTGAGGATCAGCGGCACCTTCACCAGGTGCTCGTGCAGGGCAAAGCCGTGCCCCACGGCCTGGGCCGAGAGCTTGCGATCGAGGTAGGGGAACCAGCTCTTGGGCTTGAGGACCTTTCGGGCTTTCCTGCTGATTCTGTTCAACAGCACCTCGATTTGGCCATCGGGGTACTCCTCTCCGTGATCGCCGGACAGCGCCACGATGGTGTTGCCGGGCAGGGCGTCGAGAACCGGCCGGAGGCCTTCGTCGCTCGCGGCGACCACTGCCTCGTAGCCGGCCCGGTCCCACTGCTTCGTGTAATTCGGAGGCGGGCGGAACGGCCGGTGCACCTCCCAGATATGGAGCAGCATGAGCCACGGCTCCGAGTACTCCGACATGCGTCGGAGCACCTCGTCTCTCCAACCGAAGAAGGGGGCCCGGTAGCCCTCGCGGTGGTGCACCTCGTCGAAGCCGCGCAGCACGCCCGTCTCGGGGAGGAGAGGGCCGGTCACCTCGGCGTAGGTTCGGTATCCGGCCGATCCGAACGCCTCCGCAATCGTCGTGACTTCGGGTGACAGCCGGTAGCCCTGCAGACCACGTACGCCGTGCTTCGGCGGGTAGCAGCCGGTGAGGATCGACGAGAACGACGGGGTCGTGGTGGTCGCGGTGCAAACGGCCTCCTGGAAGTCAACTCCCCGCGCGGCATAGGAGTCAAAGGTGGGAGTGGGGATGCGATCATCGAGGATCGCATCCGCCCGCAGCGAGTCGACGAACAACATGAAAACGTTAGGAGTGGTCACCGTGACTCCCCTGTCCTGTCTTCTGAGCCGGCGCGCATCCTACGCATCGTTGCTGGGCCAGATTTCCTCGGGGGTTTTCTCGACGATCAAACGAGCAGTGTCGATGCCCATCTTCACCGCATGGTCCATGTTGCCGATCTCGTAACGCCAGGAGCCGAACCGGCCGCGCGAGTAGATGTCGTGGTGCATCAACCACGGTTGGATGACCTCGAGGGCTGCGTCGCGCTTGAGGGTCGGCACGGGATAGGCGTAAGCGGCATCCTCGATGTGCATCGACGCGACCTCGGGTAACCCCTCGATGACACCGGCGCGACGCAGAGACTCCTCGACGTGTTCGGCGAGGCCTTCCTTCGACACGGGCTTGTAGCGCGAGTAAGCGATCTCGGTCATGTAGGAGCAGTAGCGTCCCGTGTCGGCGTCCGGCACGTTTGCCGACGAGTACTTGGCGAAGTTCGTCGCCCGATAAAACGGGATGTCCTCGGCGGGAAAGTACATCCAGGATTTGTCGTCCTTGAGCGGCGACTCGTAGCCGATTCCGACGACGAGAACTCCGTTGTGCTCGAGGTCCTCGGCCGCGCGCCGCACGCTGTCCGGGCAGTGCACCAGCTTCGAGACGAGGACGTCGATCGGCATGGTCGACACGAGCTTGTCGTAGGTCTCCTCGGTTCCGTCCGCCATCGCGACGGTCTTACGCTCGGGGTCGACGGAGGCGATCTCCCTGTTGTACTGGATCTGATCGCTGAGCTTGACTGCGAGCCTCCGATAGATCTCGGCCGTCCCTCCTACTGCCGGGAAGGTGAACATGTTGTTCGGCCCCCACGCGGCATCGTCCTCTTGGAAGGTGAGGCTCCTCAGCGCTCGTTTGTAGTCGATGACGCTGACGCGTTCTGCGATCCAGTTGGAGGCCATGCGCTCTGGCGGGGTGGCCCACACCTTGAAGTTGTATGGACGCATGAAGTGGTGGGTGATGCCGCCGCCGAACGTCGCCTCCATCCACAGCGCGAAATCCTGGCTGGAGTCGCCCCCCGGCGCCTCGATGAGCCCCAGAATGCACTCGTAAGCGGGCTCGGGTGGGAGGTGGCGCAGGTTGTTCTGGAACGGGTAGGGGACCCAGTTGTTCCCGAAGCGGATGTACGACGACCTCTCGTGTTGGTAGACCTCGTCTCCCATGGTCTCTTCGAGCAGCGTGTCGAACTCGCCGTAGTGACTGAAGACGACATGCCCCCCGAAGTCCCAGGTGAATCCCTGAGGGTCGATCACCGAGCCGGCGTGTCCCCCGGCGACATCCTGCTGTTCGGCCAGCAGCCAGTTGACGTGACCGAGACGCCTGAGCTCGCGGGCGCACCCAAGACCACAGGGCCCTGCTCCAATGATCACAACGCGCGGGGTATCGGTCATCGTTCTCTTTTCTCTCCGATCTATGGGGACACCTATAATGCTGCCCCGTGAGGAATCAACTCTCCACGTCCGAGGTCCTCGGCGTTCCGATCGCTCGACTGGATCCCGGGTCGGCCCTTGACGAGACGCAAAGGTTATACGAAGATGCCGCCCCGGCCATGCTGACGTATGTCAACGCGCATACGTTGAACTTGGCGGCCTCCGATTCGTCCTACGCGGAGTTATTGAGGAGCGCCGAACTCGTCCTCAACGACGGGAAGGGTGTTCTGCTCGCCGGGCTGATTCTGGGCCGCCGCTTTCCGGCGGACCTCAACGGAAACTTCTTCACACCGCTGCTGCTCGACCATGCGGCCGCGTCCGGATGGTCCATCTACATTCTCGGTGCAAGGCCCGGAGTCGCGGAGCGGGTCGCCGACGTGTTGAAGGCCAAGCATCCCGGTTTGACCATCGCCGGAACGATGCACGGTCACTTCTCGGCCGACGACGAGGACGACGTCGTCACCCGGATCAGGGCTGCGAACCCCGGCCTGCTGCTCGTGGGAATGGGCAATCCTCTGCAGGAGCGATTCCTCGCCCGCCGGCTGAAGGAGTCGGGCGCGCGCGTCGGTCTCGGTGTCGGTGCCTACCTCGACTTTCAGGTCGGCGAGGCAACGCGTGCTCCTGCGTGGATGAACCGCATCGGGATCGAGTGGCTTCATCGACTGACCCAGGAGCCGCGCCGGATGTGGCGCCGCTACCTGCTCGGCAACCCGCTGTTCGTCTGGCGCGTGCTGAGGACTCGCCTTCGCCGCGGTATACGCTCGAAGACCTCATGAACGACAGACCCTCGAACTCCTCTTTCATCATCGCGACGCGCAACCGTTCCGACGAGCTCGTCGTCACCGTCAGAAGCCTCGTCGAGCAGACCGTGCTCCCGCGCGAGCTCTGCATCGTCGACTCGAGCGAGGAGACCCCGGCGCGCGTGGAGATCGAGGAGCTGTGCGACAAGGTCGGCCTCCCGCTCGATTACCACCACCCCGCGCCGAAGGGACTCACCGTTCAGCGCAACGTCGGTATCGACCGGGTCGGCGGCGACATCCTGTTCTTCATCGACGATGACGTCTATCTGGCCCCCGACTGCCACGAGGAGATCCTCAGGGAGTACGACCGATGGGGGCCGGAGCTCGGGGGAGTTCGCGCGACGAACCCGGACCCGGCTCGTCCCCCGATGATCTCGATTCTGTGGCGCAAGCTGTTCGGAATCGGCGGTTGGTGGCCCGAGGCTAGCGGCAGGATGCGGCCTGGATTCTGGGTCGAGGGCATCTCGGACTCCGCGGGCGTCCGCAAGGTCGAGTACATGACCGGCTGGTTCATGTCGTTCAAGCGCGAGGTGCTCGAACACGAACGCTTCGACGAAGCCCTTTCGGGATACGCGCACAAAGAGGACGTCGACATGACGTACCGGGTATCGCGCCGCTACACGTTGCTCCAGACGCCGAGAGCCAAGTGCGAGCACTTTCAGACCATCACATCGAGACTCTCGTCGCACCAACTGATGAGAATGAACCTCGCCAACCAGTTCTATCTCCACCGCAAGAACATGCCCCAGACGTTCAAGTACCGGTTCGCCCTGTGGTGGGGCCTGCTGGGGTTGTTCGTTCTCAACGTGGGGCGGGCGACTTTCAAGAGCGATCCGGGGCTCGTCACGGGCATGATCGTGGGCGCGTGGGAGCAGGGCCGCGGCCGTGGCCTGGTCGACCCGGCGCTCGAGGAAGGCTCGTAGGTGGGCGAGCGCGGGGCGGGCTCGGCCGGACCGCAGGGCCGCGGGGCGGGCTCGGCCGGACCGCAGGGCGACGGGGCGGGCTCGGCCGGACCGCAGGGCGACGGCGGCATCACCGCGCACGGAGCCAAGCCGCGCGACTACTGGTGGACCGTGCTTGCGGTGGACCCAGTCGCGCTCCCCGTCGTGCGCCTGCTTGCGCGGAAAGGGTGGCTGACGCCCGACCAGGTCTCGTTTCTCTCGTTGGTGATCGGATTGGCGGTCGGACCGGTGTTCGCGACCGCGACGCGCGCCGGGTTGATCGCAGGCGCGGTGCTGTTCTACCTGTCGTTCTTGTTCGACTGCGTCGACGGGAAGCTGGCGCGCGCCACCGGAATATCGAGTCCCAAGGGGGTGTTGCTCGACCGAATCGGAGACGGAGCGCGCCGGGCGAGCGCCGGCATCGGGCTGACCTACTACCTGTGGCGGACGGGAGACAACGGTGACTGGTTGTGGGCCGCGGTGTTCGCCATCCTCGCCGCGTACTTCATGGAGGTCTCGGGTGGTGCGGAGCGCGGGGAGCCGGCGGGGTCAATCGCACAAGCTCTTGCCCGGCGACGGCTGCTGCCGAATCCGGGGATGCCGGACGTGGCCGCGATCGTGTACGTGATCGGACCGCTCACGCCCTGGGTCGTTCCCGCACTGTGGATAGGTATCGTCTTGGTCGTGATCGGAATTGCTCGGGTGCTGCTCAAAGCGATAACCGCATGAACAGAACACTCCTGTTGGGGCTCGACGGAGTCGCGTTCTCGATGCTGGATCCGGCGTTCGAAGCCGGCCACATGCCCAACTTGAAGGCTCTGCTGGAGCGCGGGACGTCGGGTGTGCTCACCTCCACGGTGCCGCCCTACACACCCCCCGGGTGGACGTCGATCTTCACCGGCGTCAATCCCGGCAAGCACGGGATCTTCGGATTCACCCTCGGCAACGTGCAGCGAAACGAGGGGTTGGTGCGACTCGACCGGGTGCAGGCCCCCGCGATCTGGAATGCGGCCAACGCTCAGGACGCCCGCGTCGGGTTGTTCAACATCCCCATGACCTTCCCGCCCCCGGTCGTCGACGGGTGGTCGGTCTCCGGGATGCTCACGCCCGAGGGAGGCGGTGGGACCCCACAGGACTACACGTATCCCGAATCGATCGCCAAGCGGATCGCGGACGTGGTGGGGTCCTACGAGATCGACATCGAGGTCAACTACGACGAGGACTGGAAGTCGACCGCGATCACCGAGCGCCTGTCGCGCAACCTGGACCTCAAGCGACGGGCGTTGAACGCGCTGCTCGAATCCGACGGCGACGTTCCCCTTCTGTTCGCGGTCTTCGAGGCTCCCGACCGGTTGATGCACGTCCACTACAAGTACATCGATCCGCGCTGCGAGCACTTCACGCGTCCCGAGGCCGGACCCATTCGCGAGCGCGCGTGGTCGTTCTTCGACGAGATGGACGCGGCGATGGGCGATCTCATCGAGTGGGCGGGACCCGACGGTCATGTCCTGACGATGTCCGACCACGGCTTCGGCCCCAAGGACAAGGCGGTGAACGTGAACCGGGCCCTGCACGAATGGGGGCTGCTCGGCATCGCGGGAGCCGGTTCCATAGGGCAGTCCGCGTCGTTGAGGAAGATCGCGCGCAGAGTGAAGAAGGTCGCTCCGAAGTCGTTGTGGAAGAAGGCCAAGGGGGCGGCTCATTCCACGATCAACTGGTCCCAGACGAAGGCGTTCTCGGCCCCCAACCCGCAGCAGGGGATCTACGTCAACCTCGAGGAGCGCGAACCTCACGGCATCGTGCCTCCGGGCGACTACGACAAGGTGCGGGACGAGATCATCGAGCGTTTCGGCGAGCTCGTCGATCCGGACGACGGAAGGCCCGTGCTGGATCACATCCACAAGCGAGAGGACGTGATTCACGGACCACTCGCCGAGAGCGCGCCGGACCTGTTCCCGGTCTGTCGTGACTACTCCTACGAGTTGTCCGACGGCTTGTTCTCGCCGTCGGTCCTGACCGACTACAGGGACCTTCCCCGCGGGTTCCACCACATGGACGGAATCTTCGGCATCGCCGGACCCGATGCAAGGATGCAGTCGGGTGCGCGCGCGTCGCTCTACGACATAGCGCCCACCGCGCTGCACCTCGCCGGGCTCAAGATCCCGCGCATGGACGGTCGGGTGCTCGGGGAGTTCCTGACCGGCGATCGCCCGCCGGTTATCGAGGACATGGAGCTCCCGCTCGCGGGCGAGGGGGCCGAGGCCGCCCCCTACTCGGCCGAGGAGGAGGCCCAGATCGAGGAGTCGCTCCGCAACCTCGGCTACCTCTGAGACTCCCCGCGGGGCGAGACTTAGATGTAGCCCAGACCCCGCAGGGATTCCTCTATCTGCTTCTCCTCGTCCTCCGAGTAGGGAGAGCCCTCGTCGCGCGGTCCCGAGGTGGGCGGCGCGGTGCCGCGGGGAGGACGCTGCGAGATGGCGCGGTCCTCGAACGCGTCCGCCAGCACGGAGCCGTCCAATCCGTCGGGTATCGCGAAATCGCCCAGGTACAGCATGGTCGGCGTGACGTCCATGACCGAGCCCTTGAGCTCTGACGTTTGCTTCACACCCGGCCCCCGTACGACTACGATTCCGTCGGGGTGGTGAACCCCGCGCGGCAGATGGCTGAGGTCCGTGATCGGCTGCTTGTGGAAGAGCTCGTCGTCAAGCTCGAAGCGATGGTCTCGCATCACGGGGAGTAGGTCCGGCGCGCCGTCGAGAGCATTTCCCTCGAACACATCC
Organism: Actinomycetota bacterium; assembly: GCA_009379915.1. Taxonomy (GTDB): domain Bacteria; phylum Actinomycetota; class CADDZG01; order CADDZG01; family WHSQ01; genus WHSV01. The sequence goes on from WHSV01000020.1 coordinate 34,761, forward strand.
TCGGCCAGGTGCACCCGATCGGTGACCGGCAGCCCGTCTGGCCCGCGCAGCTCCTCGAAGTCGCGTTTGATCTCCTCTTTCAAGCCTTGAAGGTCATCCGGCTCGACAACTCCGAACCGCTCCCTGCCCTTGAGATTGATGAAGACGCCCTGTTGCGGAATGGGCGAAGCGAAGGCCCGAGTCCTGCTCCAGTCGACCGCAGCGAAAGTGCGATTCTTGGCCTCTCTTGCAACGCGCGCCGGAAGTATTCGCTTGGCGAGGGGAACGGCCTTACGAGCGGCTGAGGTTTGCATGAGGCGCGCGCCGGCTTTCAGTTTCAGGTAGCCCCACTGCTGCAGCAGCGTGTTGGTGTGCACGCTCGATTCCCACGCGGTGAATCCGTGATCCGAGCACACGACCGCTCCGCCGCCGTCCGCGTAGTCGTCGAGCAAGCCCACGATGCGGTCCATGGCCTCGTAGCACGCGATCACCTGCGGCCTCAGCGCGCGTCCGGCCTCGGTGTCGTACAGAGAATCCGCGGGGTCGAGATAGCGGTAGTAGACGTGCTGGAGTCGGTCGGGTGTCTCGATAACCGTAAAGAGCAGGTCCGGTGGGTCGAGCTGGATGAGCCGGTCCAGCACGGTGTAGCGCTGCTGAAGGATGGCCAGAGCTCGTTCGGCGAGCGCGACATCGCGCCAATCCCGTTCCCAGTCGGCGCTCATGTCCACGGCGTAGTCGGGTACCCACTTGAGAATGCGGGCCTCGAGATCGGCGGAGCCCTTGTCCCACGACGTGAACCCCCGCTGTCGTTCGCCCCAGCCCGGGGTCATCATGCCGGAGACCATCCAGCCATCGAGCTCGCGCGGTGGGTAGGTCAGAGGAAGGTTGTAGATCCCCGAACGCAGGCCCTGGGCTTTGGCCATCTCCCAGATGGTCGGGGACTCGATCCGGCCCGAATGCACGAGCTCGTGCCGTTCGTTCTGGGCGTGGCCCTCGACGAACCCATAGATTCCGTGACGCCCCGGGTTCACGCCGGTGACCGCCGAGGTCCATGCCGGAGGGGTGTAGGTGGGCACCGTCGACTCCAATACTCCCCAGGCCCCCGCGCGCCTCAGCGACGCCAAGCGGGGCATGTGACCGCTTTCGATGAGAGGGTCGAGGATGCGCCAGGTGACGCCATCCAAACCGATTACTACCGACCGTTGAATCATGCGGTGAACCCTAAATGGTTTGCGAAGCGCAGGGTCTCACTGCACCGGGATGCGGAATGTCTGGCGCGGATACGTGATGATCGCGCGCCTGATCCGATAACGCATGATTCCTCTCTTCAACTCGAGGTCACGAGCCGCGAAGATCCTCTCCCACCGGTCCAGCAACCGCCCGACTCTTGCTGCGTTGGGACCTCCCTCCCATTGCACGTTCACGCCGCCCACCCAGGCCCTGGTTCTTTCACCCAGCGCCGCCCAGAGGGAATCCGCTCGCCCCACCTGGTAGGCCAGGTCGGCGGTGGCGCGCGTCTCGGGGCGCCATGCGACATCGGTGGGGCTGATGCACAACCGCAGGACGTCGCGGACGAAGCACACCGGCTCGCTGTTGAGGATCTGCGCTCGTATCGCAAGCTCGTCCTGCAACTCGGTGAGAGACAAGCCTCCGACGTCGTGGCCGGCTACCGTGACACCGGGGTGAACTCTTCCGGCACTGAAACCGAACTCGACGATGAGAAGAAAGATCAGAGATCCGATGATGGCTCCCGACACCAGGAGGGTTTTGGTCGACGAGGGCACACGGCGCGGGAGGGAGGAGTGGGCAGCCTGCATGCGCGGAAAGGCTACATCCGCTCTCTTATCAAGCGCAGCGAATCCCGGAACCCCCACACCGTGACGTTGATCAGCGCCTCGAGGACGATTCTTGAACTCATCTTGGAGTCGCCACCCGCCCTCTCGACGAAGGAGATGGGAACCTCGGTCACGCGTCGGCCCGACCTCACCAATCGCCGAGTCATCTCTATCTGGAACCCGTAACCCTCCGATCGCATGGTAGAGATGTCGAGCGCCTGCACGGTCTCGGTGCGAAAAGCCCGGAAGCCAGAGGTTGCGTCCCTCACTCCGAGGCGAAGCCAGAGTCTCACGTAGACGTTTGCGTAGCGAGAGAGGAGACGGCGGGTGAGCCCCCAGTTTGCGACCCCTCCTCCCGGCACGTAGCGCGAGCCGATCACGAGATCCGCATCCTTCAGTGCTTCTACGAGACGCGGGATCTGTGCGGGGTCGTGACTCAGATCGGCGTCCATCTCGCAGAGGATCTCGTAACCCCGAGCCCCTCCCCAACCGAAGCCCGCGATGTAGGCGGAGCCCAGTCCCATCTTGTGGGGCCGAACCAGGAGGTGGACGCGGTCGTTCGAAACCACCAGTGGCTCCACGACATCGCGGGTTCCGTCTGGAGACGAGTCGTCCACGACCAGGACGTCGGCCTGGGTGGATTCGAGCAGCGAGGCGACGACCTGGAGGATGTTGTCCCGCTCGTTGAAGGTGGGAACGACCACCAGTGTGCGCCGCTGGGCGTCCGTCGCCTCCGACCCCTGGCCTGCCACCTAAAGGAGGGTACCCGGATCGGCGCGTCCTCTGCTCAGACCTACGGATAGATCCGTGTGGGTTTGAGGCTTTCAGGTATACAACTCGTCAGAAGCAGTCTCGTAGGGTGAAAGGGGACGGAGAAATGTCGACCGCACGTCGGGCTGCGGGTGCGGCCAAGACTCCCGGTCAGTTGTTCGGCCTGGTCTTCGGGGCGGTTTACGTCCTCGTGGGGATCTTGGGGTTTATCGATCCACTGGTCGGCGACGACGACAGGCTTCTCGGTATCTTCGGGATCACGCCGCTTCACAACGTCGCGCACCTCGCCGTCGGTGCTCTGCTGCTGTTCGGTTCGCGCGCTCCTGATACTGCCAGAATCGTGAACCTGGTGGTCGGAATCGTGTACCTGTTACTCGGGGTTCTTGGCCTCTTCGGCTTTCTCATCGAGGATGGCCAGGCCATCGACCTGAACAACAACGCTGCAGGCACGGTCTTGCACTTCGCGACCGCGGCCTTGGCTCTTTATTTTGGGACCGCAGGGTCCGGCGATGATCGGACCACGAGCACTGCCTAGCGACTTCACAACCGGGAGAGGGGCCACCGTTGGGTGCCCCCCCTTTTTCTTGTTGCTGGCTACGCTCTTGTCGCGGCCTCGAGGTTGTCGACCGCAAAGATGAGCTCGGTCTCGCCGCCGTTCCGGTGGGCGAGGTAGACCGAAGAGATCGAGACGCCCGCCTTGGACAATCTTCGGCAGTAATGTCCCAACTCACCGGGTCGATCGTCGAGGGTAACGGTGAGAACCGGTCTGGCCCCCTCGACCTTGAAGCCGCTAGAGGCGAGGATCTCGGCGGCCTCGTCCCCGTCATCGACAACGAGATGAATCACACTTCGGTCGTCGCGACTAGAGGCTGCAAGCGTCTCGATGTTGACGCTGTGCTGCCCCAACAGCTCTCCTAGCTCAGCCAGGAGGCCGGGACGATCGTCAATGGTGACGATTATTTCCTCCAGCATGAGCCAAGCGTATTACTTCGGGCTGCGAGGCGCGCCGGCGTTACCAGCCGTCGCCGGTCGGCCGGCCCCTGAAGGTGTCCACTCGGGAGGGCGGACGCCAGTCGGGGGGCCAGGTGAGCTCCTCCCGGGAGAAGTCCTTCAGGATCTCGAGCTCGGTGAGGTTCCCCTCGTCCCGCAGAACGGCGGCACAGACGAAGTCGCCCGACTGGTCGCGACTTTCGAAGGCGATCTCCACCTGCAGGCCCGTTGCGAGGGCGATGCGTTCCATCGTGAAGAGACTGGGAAGCTGATGGCCGCACTCCCATCGAGAGATAGTCGATTGCGTCGTGCCGAGATACTCCGCCAGCTTGGCCTGGCTGAGGCGGGCGTACATCCGGGCCCGGCAGATAAGGTAGCCGACCCCACGGGTGCGATTGATCCACTCCCTGTGCTCTCGCCGTCGTTGCCTGAGGTTCTTGAGCTCCGCCGCCTCGTGCGCTTGTTTGAAACGCTCTCTGTCCATGGCCTCATTCTGGCAACGGCACGGCGTCGCCCGCTGTGACCCGCGTCACACTTCCGAAGCGATAGGTTGCGTTCCGCCCCATTCCCTGGAGGCATGCTTCATCGCTTTCTTGCAATGGGGATAGCGGTCAAGAGATATGCCGCTCATATCGAGACGCCCTGAACCATGCGGTCGATCGCCATTTAGGTATGAAGCATGCGCCTATCGCAGAGCTGGAATGAAGCATGCGCCGCATCTCGGGAATGCGATGAAGTATGCGGGCTATGCAGTCGAGGATGAGGGACGATAGCAAGAGAGCTCGGATCGTGGCCGATAGCAAGAGAGCGATGAAGCATTCAGATAGCGCATTGAAGCGATGGAACATTTGCGCAGGGAATGTCGCTTGGGAGAGGCTCAGGGCGGGCCACAGGGGCGGTCGCCCCGGCGAGGCACATGGCGGGCCAGTTGGGCGGGTCACTGAGACGGGCCACACGGGGAGCCCACTTGGGCAGGCCACAGGGGGCCACACGGACGGCCCACACGAACCGGCCCATAGGGGACCGGCCACACGGACGGGCCACAGGGGCGGCACACGGACGGGCCAGACGGACGGGCATATATGCGGGCCGGGTTTGCGCGCTTGCGTGCTCCGTGGGCCGAGGGATCGGGTTCCTCAGCTTCGGGGGAGCCGAGAGCCCTCAGTGAGCTCCCTCGGTGGAGAGGACCGCTCTGAACGTGCGCCATAGGATCCAGAGGTCGAGGCTCAACGACCAGTTCTGGATGTAGAAGAGGTCGTAGCGGATGTAGTCGGCGAAGCTCGTCTCGGCGCGGCCGCTTATCTGCCACAGGCCCGTCATTCCCGGCTTGACTCGAAGGCGGTTGCGCACCCAGTCGTCGTACTGCTCGACCTCGGACGGCAGCGCCGGTCGCGGGCCAACGAGGCTCATCTCGCCCCGAAGGACGTTCATCAGCTGCCCCAGCTCGTCGAGGGAGTAACGCCGCAACCACTTGCCGGTCTTCGTGACCCGCGGGTCCTCCTTCAGCTTGAACAACAGACCGGGTCCCTCCGAGAGATGCTCGAGCTCGGGAAGTTGCTGCTCCGCGTCGGCGACCATCGTCCGAAACTTCCAACACACGAACGGTTTGCCGTCACGGCCCGCCCTCATCTGCTTGAAGATTGCCGGTCCCTTGGAATCGGTCCGGATCCACAGCGCGATGCCGATCAACAACGGGGATAGCAGCGCGATGAGAACGAGTGAGCCGGCGAAGTCCATCGCCCGCTTCATCGTTTGCTGCAGCGCGCTGATGCCCGTTCGGCGCACGTAGAGCAACGGGACTCCCGCGACGGACTGCACCGTCATCCGGGAGGCGAGAAGGTCGACGGTCCCCGACGTGATCTGCAGATCGACGTCGCAGTCCTGTAGTTCCCAAAAGAGCTTGTTGAGGCGAGTCGCCTCGAAGGCCGTGGCCGCAATGAGCACGAGATTGACGTCGCGCTGGGCGATCACTTTCTTCACGTCGGCGACCGGACCAAGAACTTTGTGGCTCTCGTCGATCTTCTCGTCCGAGGGCAGGTCGTCATCCAGGAAGCCGACGATCTCGTAGCCCAACCATCCCTCGCGCTCCAAGGTATTCGCCACGGTGCGACCCTCGTGGTTTGCGCCGAGCACCAGCGTTCGAGTCGTGTCGCCCCCTCTTCGGCGCAGGAAGTGCAGCGACTTTCGGACGGCAAGGCGCTCTCCTCCGAGGACGACGAACCCGCAAAACATCGCCAGAAGCGCCCATCCGCGGGCAAGGTTCAGGCGCAGCACGGAGTCGCTTATCAACAGCACAACGGTTCCGGCGACGACACCGTGAAACACCTGCTTGAACTCATTGACGGGGCTCAGGACCTGCCGGGGCTCGTAGAGCCCGTAGAGCCAGAACAGAGAGAGCCAGACCGGCACGCACACAAGGGTCAGAAGCGGATAGCTCCAGCCATCCCTGAGCGCCGGCGATTCGCCCATGATCTCGAATCGGATGATGGACGCGCTGAAGAGAGCGACCATCACTGCCATCGCGTCGATGAGAACGCGCAGAGCGATTCGCTTTGCGCTGTGGAGCTTGGTCGTTCGCCGTTCCTCGACCTCTTGGCTCTCGGGAGCTACCTCGGTTGTTCGCATGGCTTTCACCAGATGATAGGCGGGAGGTGCCTCGAGCGGGGCGGTTTCGGGGTCCGGATGAGGGCTCAGGTGCCCCAGATCGAGGCGACGAGCTCGTGGGCCTTCGTCTCGTCGAGGTCGGCGTCCTCGATGATTGTGAATCTCCCGGGACGAGTCTCGGGGGCCTCGAGAAGCACCCTCACCGTGTCGGTGGCCGAGAGGCTCAGCTGCCGCGGGTGGCTGGGGAGCCCGACACGCTCGAGCTGGCGCCTGAAGGCGGCGTGGTCTTCGCCGTAGAGAGCGACCGAGATGATGCAGCCGAACGCCACCTGGGCCCCGTGGTGCGCCCGGCCCCCGAAGATCGCGTCGATAGCGTGGCTTACCTCATGCTCGCCGCCCGACGCGGGCCGCGAGGTGCCAGAGAGGATCATCGACATGCCCGACAGGACGAGCGCGTCGGCGAGATGACGGAGGAAGGCGGGGTCGCCGGCCACTTCGGCGGCATCTCCCGTGAGGTAGCCCTGGACGATCTCAAAGGACCGAGCCGACAGGTCCCAGGCCGGCTGGTCGATGGTGGCGAGCCCCCGTCCGGCGGCAAGTGCCCAGTCGCGCAACGCGAGCGGGTTCGCCATGAGGTCACCCAGCCCGGCTCTCACCGATTCGACGGGCGCTCGTTTGAGCGTCGGCATCGAGAAGTACACGAAGCGCGGAGCGATCGCGCCCAGACTCTGCGTGAGCCCCGACTCGTCGGGGACGACCGCAACCGGAGAACAGATGCCATCGTGACTCAACTGCGTGGGAACGGCGATGACCGTAAGCCCTGCGCGTGCGGCCGCCAGCTTTGCGACGTCGAGCACCCGGCCGCCGCCAACGGCAACTACCGCGTCGGCTCCGGATCGCCGGATGCGCGATCCCAACTCGGTAGCGAAGTGCGTGGACGCGCCCGGCGGGGGAGTGATCGGCGGAACGGCAGGATCGAGCTGAGCCGCGAGTCTCATTCCGTGAATCGAACCCACGACGAAGGGCGTCGACACACCTAGCCGGCGTACGTTTGCGGCAAGGTCGTCGGCGGCGTCTCGCTCGTCCTCGGTTGCCTCGAAGACGAAAACTTGCGGAGAATCGAGCGACGCCACCTAGTGGTCCGCCCCATGGGCGCAGCTTTCTCGCCGCCAAAACGCATGTGTATTTGTGGGGCGGGCCACCTTAGGCTGGCTGCTGCTCGCCGTCGAAGGCGCCCCGATGGCGTTCGATGACTTCGATCGCCGCCTTGATGTCCTCGGGAGTGTCCACCTCGGCGTACTCGCCCGGCCGCACCTCGGCCGCGCGCGCATCGACGCGTTCGAGCATGCGCCTGTACACATCCTCGTAGTAGATCTGCGACGACCGTTCCCATTCGACCGCGGTTGCCACATCGCGGTAGGCGGTGTGGGCGGTTTCGCGCAGGAGCGAAACGCCACAGAACTCTCCCGCGCTGAACTGCATCTCGAGATCCTTCCCGATGTCCATCACCCGCTTGCCCTGCAGTCTTACGCGCATGTCCTCGGCGTCCAGCCCGTAACGCTCCTCAACGGCGAGGACGAGATCCCCCGGGCTCTCCGCTACGCGCGTGAAGACTCCGGGATGCACGACGATGTCGCTGTTGACGATCATGAGATCGAAGCCCGGAGACTGATCCAGAGCCATGCGTGCGGAATGGAAGTTGCCCCACGACGCATAGCGGGTGTTTCGCACGTAGCTAACCCCCTCGTCGCCCCAGTGTTCTGTCACGAAGGAGGCAATGGCTTGCGGCATGAATCCCGTCACCACGATCAGGTCGTCGACCCCGGCCTGCTTGAGACCTTTGAGTATGAAGTGGAGCAGGGGCTCGTGGTCGTCCAGCGTCATGATCGTCTTCGGCTTGGCCCCACCCATACGCACGCCACGCCCCGCAGCCAGAACGGCTGCCCTTAGCTTCGCCACGAAACCTCCAGTACGGTGTCCGACATCAGCCGACGGTCGACCGTCAGCCTGCGCCCGTCTTTCTTGAAACCCGGCGCCTGGATGTCGGAGGCGCCGGCGGGCAGCTTGAGTTGTACCAGAAGTCGCTCTGGGTGGAACTTTGCCTGGCGCTGAACCATCAAGCGATAGACGTTGCGGCCCTCACGCTCGACCACCGCGTTCGGGGCCAGGTACTCCGCATCGAACGAGCCGGTTTCATCGGGAGGAATCTGCAGGGTCCCCGACCACACCTTCTTGCCCCCCTCCGAGTGTTCCGGAGGAGTTCCACCGGTCCACGTCGCGAGTCCTGGCGGCGCGTCGATCCTCCCGTTGCATCGGCGGTCGAGCGGACCGGGGCACAGCTCGCCCGCGTCGGCGGAGATCAGTTCCGCGTCGGGAGGAACGTAGAGGTTCAGCATCGGTCTGTGAGCCGCCTTCGAGTCTCCGAGGAACCAGCGCGGCTGAGGCAGCACGACGTTGTTTCCCACCTCGATCGAGGTCGAATGACGTGCGTCGCGCCCGTCGATCGAAATGTTCATCCTGTTGACTTGGGCCGCAAAGTAGTCGAGCTTGTTGCCGCCGACGTTTTGCTCGACGACCTGAAAGTAGTCCCCCGAGTCGGCGCGTGCGATCGAGCCGTCCCACTTCATGCGTTCGACGAACGCCTGCTCGGCGGGGTCGGCCATGTTGATCTGCATGTTCTTGTTGCCGAGCGACCTGCCCATAGCCTGGACCAACTCGGTGGGTCGCTCCGGGTCGAACATCTTCTCGAAGAACTTCGAGACGAAGCGTCCCAGATAGCCGCGGCGCTCGAACGGAAGCGGGAAGCGCGCGTAGGCCTTGTTGAGCAGGGTGTCGACGACCGTGCTGCGCTTGATGAAGAAGGCACCCTGCGCGTAGGGACCGATACCCGGCAGCAGGTTCCGGACCACCACCGGGTCGATGGCCAGCACGCCGTCGAGGTGCGGGAACTCGGGGCATGCGTTGTCGCCCCTCGTCACGCACCGCTCGGCGCTCGCCCGGCCGTAGTCGACCGCAAGCCGGGCCGACAGAGGCCAGTCGGGAGACCAGTTCGAGTTTCCGAACCTCTGAGCGTCCTCGATCCCCGCGACGTACCAGGCGTCGTCCGGCAATGGGATGTCGATCGTCTGCCTCTTCCGGTCGAGCTTGTAGATCGATCCGGTTTCCTCGGCCAGCTCCGCTTTGCCGTTGTCGATCGTAAGGAACTCGAACTGCAGCATGGCGCCACCCGAGCCCCGGAGCTCGGCCGAGTTCTGGAAGCCCAGCATGTAGGTACGGGGGCCGTTCCCCCCAAGAATCCCGGGTAGCAGCTCGAAGCCCGCTTCGGCGTCGGCCAGGACCTCGTCGGTCTCGCGCGCCTGCTCGATTCCGTCTCTGATGTCCTCGTGAACGCGCTTGGGCAATCTGGCAAGGTCGATTGCGGCGAACTCGTCACCCGCGGCGTTGATGTCGCGACGGACCTCGGCCACGACCCCGCCGAGCTCCTCGATGCGATCCAAAAGAATGATCGAGCCGTCGCCGTCGGGGTCCGGCCCGATGATCCGGTCCGGGCCCCTGAGAGCGCTCAGCCCGATCTCGAGTGTTCCCGAGGCGGCTTCGGTGGCGTGGGACGCCCCCGCCAGGACGTGATCCAGCTCGCCCATCGCGTCGTTCACCTGCGGAACCAGGGTGACCAGATCCATCAGGGGGCTGTTCGAGTCGAAGCCCTCCCGGGCCTTGGCGGCTCCCGCCTTCGCGGCGAAGGTCTGATAGACCGCCGGGCGGAACCTACCCTCCGAGAGCGTCTGCTGGGCGTCGTCCAGGTGCGAGCTCGCCTCGAGGAGCCCGGTGCCGAGCTTCACCGGACCCGACAGCATGACGAGCCACAACAGAACGCCGCCCAGGGTCAGCAGCAGCGCGGCCGCGCCGACGAGCCCTGAGGACGAGTCGCTAGAGAGTTCTTCTTGGGAGGACATCCGAACCATTGTGGCCCACGCCTGGGTTAGAGACGTAGACTCGCGGGCATGTAGCGACCTCACCCTCCCACGCGCCCGAGGGCATCCCGGGCTCCAACCTTTCTCAAGTCGTCTCGAGGGGTAGTCGTGTCTCTTCGTTCCTCCGTCCCGCCGGCCGTGCTCACGGCCAAATCAGTCTCCAAGAGCTTCGCGGCGCGCACCGTGCTGAAGCGCGTGTCCGTGACAGTCGCCCCGCAGCAGCGAGTCGGCGTCGTCGGCCCGAACGGAGCGGGCAAGTCCACACTGCTGAAGATCCTCGCGGGACTCGAGGAGCCGTCGTCGGGCCACATCGAGCCGTCGAACACCACCATGACCGTCGGCTATCTGCCACAGGAAACGACCGTAGAGAGCGACGCGGTGTTACTCGACTGGCTCGCGGCGCGCACCGGCGTGGCCGAAGCGTCTCGCACCATGGAGGAGCGCGCCCGGGCCATGGAGGACGCGGTGGCGGCATCCGGCGAGTCGAGTCGATCCCTGCCGGCGATCGAGGCCTACACCGAGAGCGTCGAGCATTACTCGTCTCTGGGCGGCGAGGACCTCGAAGCGCGCGCCGCCGCGGTTCTGCACCGCCTGGGGCTCGAGGGCTCGGCCCTGGCCCGGCCGATCGGGTCTCTTTCGGGAGGGCAGCGGGCGCGGGCTGCTCTGGCCGGTCTGTTGCTGGCCCGCTTCGACGTCTTCCTGTTGGACGAGCCGACCAACGATCTCGACTTCGCCGGTCTCGATCTGCTCGAGCAGTTCGTCGATGCTTCTACGGCCGGGATGATGGTCGTCAGTCACGACCGGGCATTCCTCGAGCGTTGCGTGACGAGTGTGCTCGAGCTCGACGGCGTAACCGGCGCGGCCGCTGAGTTCGCGGGTGGGTACGGGGCCTACCTGCGGGAACGACGGGCGGCACGGAGCGCCCAATGGGCTTCCTACGAGCGGTACCAAAACGAGCGCAAACGCCTTCTCGAAGCGGCGCGTCGCCGCAAGACGTGGGCGGCGTCGGGTGC
>WHSV01000103.1 GCA_009379915.1 Actinomycetota bacterium
ATCAACAAGTACGCCCCTGCCGGACCTTCGGGCCAGCCGGAAAAGGCCGCGTGGCCATCGATTTGACTGAACTGGCAGTGAAAGGTGCGCACCCTCGTATCTAGGCTCGCGAGCCACACCGAGACGGCCGGCTGCTCTTCGACCTCCTTGCCGGTTCCCACCACTCCCTCGGCCACGCATCCCGCCAGGGCTTGGGGGGCCGCTGCCTCGTGAACTGCGTCGACTATTGCCTCTGCTTGTGGCGCGAAATGAGCAGACGCAAACACAATGGCCAGGTCCGGTTCTCTCTCGCCGAGGCCGCGCGCTGCCTGCAGGGACGCCTCCATTGCAGCGCTGCGTGCCTCTGGTTTTGTGGACAGTGCCGCCTCGATCTTCACGCCCGTTCACCTGCTCCGATCTCTGACACTGCCACCAGCCTATCGACCGGCTCGGACGAGCGCTCCACGAATACGAGCTCCGTCGCGTGAGGAACTCTGGGTGGGTGCCCCCTTAAGCGTGTCCCGGTTGCCGAACTCCGTTCTCCCGGCGATGACCCCCTAACAGTTGGTGCCTTGGGCATCGGCCTCGTTGCCTTGCCCCTGCGTCCGACCGTCACTCGCAGTGACCGGAATCGGTGCGTCGGGCCGGCCGGAAGCGTTGCGCGACGCCTCCGTTGTCGCGCCGGACGGAGCGCCCGGAGCCGCACACTCGGCGTTGGAGACTCCATGCACGTCGGCTGCCGCCGGAGTGGCGCCCATCACCAACAGCACCAAGGCCAGCATCATGACAAATCGTCGCACCGCTCTTGCTCCTTTCTCATCGGATGTTCCCCCTTCCGAGTATTACGGTGAATCGCCGCCTACGGTTTGCTCGCCGGCCGAGAAATCCGTTGTACGCGAGAACCAAGATCGCCCTTCCTTCCCTCCATGAAGGGTGCACTTACTCGATTCCGCCCCCGCGACCAGACGTCTTGGCCTGCCTCGAGTGGCCAATCGAACCGAGGAGGGCGATGCCCCCATCGCTCGAGTACCCGGCGCTTGGAGCCGATCGCGGGTTGAGGTCGCCGTCACGGAGCGAGGCTGAAGGGCGGATAGCGGTCGGTCACCAGAAGGAACGCGTATCCCACCACCCGGTTGTGCCACCGAATCACGCCCTCGACGAAATCGAAGAGGCCGCGTGGGTAGCGGCCGGTGAACAGGATCGCGAACCATGTGATCACCACGACCACGACCACGCCGATGTAGAGGAAGAACAGCACGACGTAGTGAGGAATGGCGAGGAACCACTTCACCAGCGGAAGCCAGCGATTCAAGTCCTGGGGAACGTTCGGGTAATCGAAGTCGAGGTGGACCGACTGATGCTCGTCGGTTGCAGGGTAATGGTCGTCCATGAGGCCGAGGTAGATACCGACACGGTTCGAGAACCGCACCAGCTCGCGGTTCCAGTCGAACCACCACCGCGGGTACTTCTGGCGGAACAGGATCATGAGGAAAGGTCCGAAGAACAGGAGGCCACCCGCGCCCGCGGCTGCCTCAGACCCTCGTTCATAGCTCCACTGCCAGGTCCCCCCGTTAACGCTGCCCAGGACGATCAGGATGGGGATCGCCGCGAACAGGCGAAAGAACGTGGTCAGTCGGTCGAGATCCCGGTCCGGATAGTCCACCTTGAAGCTGATCGGATAGTTGGTTCCTTCCTGCTGCACCGTCCATCACTCCTTCCTGTGAAGAACACCCTGGGTATCACCTGTAGTCGATGACGTCATCCGCGCCGATCGGTCGGGACCAGGCCACGGTCATTTCCCTATGGCGCGGGTTCGTTAGTGCGTGGTCGGGATGCAGCCCGAGCCGAACGGATCGAGTCGAGCCGGGCGCCACCTGCTGCCCCGCCCCACGAGTAAACCGAAATTGTCCCCTTCGCGCTATAGCGGCGTAACGAAAAGCCGGTGAGCCACGTTGACCCCTGAAAGGAGGAAACCGTAAGGAGCACTACAGATTGGCTCGGCGGGGAGCGCCGGGTCTGGATCGCAGGATCCGGATCGCCGATGGAGCCCTCCGGGCCGTGACGCCTCCGGCGCCTTGCGTCAGAACCGGACCCCGCTGAGGGACCGGACGGCGTCGCGGGGCGAGCCGAGCGACCGGGATCGAGGGGCCCAAGGATGACCATGGGGGACATTTCCGCTAGCGCGATAACGGAGCTGGTCGAGCGCATCCTTGACGGACGTGCCGCGGTTGCGGTCCTAGGCCAAGGGTACGTGGGGCTGTCTCTTGCCTGCGAGGCCGCAGAACGGGGGTTCGCACTCGTCGGCATAGACATCGACGAGGATCGCGTCGGAGAACTGAGGGGCGGGCCTTCTCAGGGTTCCTGGAGTGAACGAACGAGCATTCTCGATGGGCGTTTCCTCCGGGCTCCTGCGCTTCGCGTCCGACCCAGACGGCATCGCTTCGGCCGAGGTGGTCGTGATCTGCGTGCCGACCCCCGTCAGGGACCACGTTCCCGACTTGTCCTTCGTCCAGGAATCGTCCGCCACCATCGCCCAACATCTCACGCCCGGAACGCTGGTCGTTGTGGAGTCGACCACCTATCCGGGGACGACCGAGGACCTCGTTCGCCCGCTCCTGGAATCGTCGGGTCTGAAGGCCGGTCGCGACTTCTGGCTCGCCTCCTACTGCCCGGAGAGAATCGATCCGGGGAATGACGAGTTCGAGCTCTCTGCGATTCCCCGCGTGCTCGGAGGCATCGACGAAGAGTCGACCGCGCTCGCTTCACTCTTCTATCAGCAGCTCGTGGAGGAGGTCGTAACCGTTTCATCATGCCGGGCGGCGGAGCTTGTGAAGTTGCTCGAGAACACGTTCCGGCACGTGAACATCGCCCTTGTCAACGAGATGGCCATGCTATGCCGCGAGACGGACATCGATGTCTGGGAGGTGATCGAAGCCGCAGCGAGCAAGCCCTTCGGGTCATGCCCTTCTACCCCGGGTGGGGCGTCGGCGGTCACTGCATTCCCCTCGATCCTGCATACCTCGCGTGGCAGATGCGATCGCGAAAGCGTCAGGAGGTTGCACGCTACCGCCGTATGACGTAGGACCGGGTTGTGGAGGGTGCACCTGACTCGAGCGTGCAACGCGCCGAGGCGGCGCGTGACTCCGGCGACCAGCATCCATGGCGGCCGCTGCGCCGCGAGGCGTGGGGGCGATGGATCGGATTCGCGGTGCTGCCGCTCCTCGTGGTGGCAGCTCTTCGACTGCGACCCGCTCTCGACTCCCAGTGGGAGAGCCATCCGGCCCACTTTTGGCTGGTTCTGTCTGCGTCTGCGGTAGCGGTTGCTCTCGGCTACACGATCACCGCCACAGCAAGAGCACGGCGCGACGCTCGCCTGCTGCTCGTGTCGCTCGCGTTCATGGTGAGCGCCGGCTTTCTGGGTCTGCATGCCCTCGCCACCCCTGGGGTTCTGCTGGGTTCCAACGCGGGATTCGAGCTCGCCACGCCGGTAGGTCTGCTCCTCGGCGGCGCCTTGGTGGCCGCTTCGTCCCTGGAATTGAGTCCGGCGACCTCGTTGCGACTAATCCGCAGATGGTCGGTGCTGGTGGGCGCGGTCGCGGTCGTGCTGGCCGCGTGGGCGGTCGCATCCCTCGCGCGCGTCGAACCGCTCGATCAGGTTCTGGAACAAGAGGAACTCGAGGGCTGGCAGAGATTGCTCGGGGCCGCGGGCGTCGCCTGCTACGCGGCCGCGTCCTACGGGTACTTCCTCATCTATCGTCGCAGGCGGGCGCGCTTCGTGTTCGCGGTGACCCTTGCCTTCGCGTTGCTGGCCGAGGCCATGGTGGTCATCGGCGTGGCGGTCAACTGGCGCATCTCGTGGTGGGAGTGGCACGTTCTCATGCTCGCCGCTTTCTGCGTGATCGCATGGTCGGCCCGTAGCGAGTGGCGCGAGGAACGCTTCAGCGCGCTCTATCTCGACGAAACGCTGGCGGGGGCCAAGGAGGCGAGCATCCTGTTTGCCGATCTCCAAGGCTACACGGCCTTCTCAGAGAAATCCGACCCCGCGGCGGTCGCCGAGATGCTCAATACCTATTTCGCACGCCTGGTTCCGGCGATGAAGGATTCCGGGGGCGAGGTCCATCAGATCATCGGCGACGCACTGATGGTGGTGTTCAACAAGGGAGGAGATCAACCGGACCATGCAGTAATGGCGGCACGGGCTGGCCTCTTGCTGCAGAAAGAGGCGTCCGAGATTGCCGGCTCTCATCCCGGGTGGCCGCGCTTTCGCGTGGGGGTCAACAGCGGCTCGGTGCTGGTGGGCGTCGTGGGTGGAGCCCGCGGACACCGCAAACACGACCTCGTGGGAGACACCGTCAATCTGGCGGCGCGCCTCGAGGCGCAGGCGCCGGTGGGTGAGGTCGTGATCGGCAAAGATACCTACGAGCTGCTGCCGACCGGAACGACAGTGGAATCACTGCCGCGACTGGAGGTCAAGGGCAAGAGCGAACCCGTCGATGCCTTCGTTCTAAAGGCACTGCCGGCGTCCAAGGCTCCGTAGGGTGGTTCCACGTTCGCGTCCGCGACACGACCCGCCGAAAAGTGGAGCCCCGAGGGAGAAGGCAAACAACGCCGAGCACACCACTCAGCTCGAGACCCCCGGTCTCCTCGTCAGACTGCTCTCATCCGTCACCGTGTCTCGGCCCTTGGCTGCGCCAAACAGATAGATCTCTGGACGATCGGGTTTTGCGTTTAGATCCGATTCGATCCTCGTCCGGTTGGTTCCGTACACTCACGAGATGACTATCACTGGGGCACACGCCATCCTCTAGACCTCACAGCCAGAGCGTTGCGCGATATCTTCAGGGACGACTTCGGCTTCAAGCATGTCGATGCTGGGGAGGGATGGCTCATCTTTGCCCTGCCACCAGCAGAGCTCGGCATCCACCTCGCCGAGGGGCCAACGTTCGAGAGCGGCGTCCGCCACCGGCTAACACTCATGTGCGACGACATCGGCGCGACGATTGCCGAGCTGCGTAGCAAGGGCATCGAGGCACGAGGCGAGCCACGAGATGAGAGCTGGGGAATGACCACGACTCTCCTCTTGCCGGGTGGCGTCGACATCATGCTCTACGAGCCTCGGCACCCCACGGCGATCTGATTCCGTCGGCCTGCAGGCGTCTCACTCTTCGGCCGGACGCCACTCCGCCCGCGACGACTTTCTCCAGATCAACCGGTCCAATTAAGTCAACAACCGTTGTCACCAAGGGAGGACATGGTGGGAGAAGTCATCGTCAACATGTTCGTCACACTCGACGGAGTCGTGCAGGCACCGGGCGAGCCGAGCGAGGATGTCGAAGGCGGTTTCGAACACGGAGGCTGGCAGGCCCCCTACCTCGACGAGGAGTCGGGCGGGGTCATGTTCGATGACATGGCCAATCTCGACGCCCTCTTACTCGGCCGTAAGACCTACGAGATCTTTGCTGCCTGCTGGCCACGGGGCCCGGAGGAGATTCCGTTCACTGCGCTCCTGAACAACGCTCCGAAGTACGTCGCTTCGCGGACACTGGAGTCCGTCGAATGGAACAACTCCAATCTCATTCAGGGCGAAATCGCAAACGAGGTCCCGCGGCTCAAGGAGCAGTACGGCAAGATCCATGTGAGTGGCAGCGCGGACCTCGTGCAGTCATTGCTACGCCACGACCTCGTCGATCAGCTCAACTTGTGGGTGTATCCAGTCGTGCTCGGCACCGGTAAGAAGCTCTTCGCCGACGGAACAGTTCCCGCGGCCTTAAGAGCTCGGATATGTCGCGGCAGTTTACGTTCAGGCGCCAACCTGGCGATCCGCATCAGCTCTACTGAGCCGCATCACCTTCACTGCGCAAGGACAGCTTGGTTACTTCGGGCTCGGCATCCAGAAGACACCGCACCCCCCTCAGCCGGAGAAGGACTGGGGGCCGAAGCGGCCCCACGCCACGAAGGCGGCCATGGCGAGATAGACCAGGTCGCCCACGATCGTTACCTTCTCGCCACGGCGGAGGCGCGTGATCACCGCGCCAACAAACAGCAACGCCGCACCCACAGCAGTCAGCGGCACCAGAACCGGCGCGATGTCGAGCGCTGCGGGCAGGATCAGGCCCGCCGCGGCGAGGAGCTCGAGGGCTCCGATGGCCTTGAGGGCACCGGGGCTGAAGTCTTCGACCCATCTCGAGAAGGCGGACATGCCGGCCATCTTCTCCTTGGGCACGAACAGCTTGGCGCTGCTGAGCAGTAGGACAACGGCCAGCAGTCCGGCAACGATCCACAGAGTGAGGTTCATGAGGTTTCTCCTTGAAGTTGTAGGCGACTCTCGTCTTGAAGAGGGAGTGGCGATGGGGGTCCCACTCCTGTCCGGGGTAACTGGTCGGACATAAGACACCGGTGACCCGGTCTTTGTGACAGTGCAGCTACGAGAGGTCGACGAGTGGTGTTGATCGTTCTTCGACTTCTCCATTTGACGTCTTGGTGTCACAAAACCGTGGGGGAACCGCCGTTCTGTACAACGCGCGGACCTGCGATGTCCGGAACGAGGGCCCGATGGCTGCCCCAGCGCGAGGCCGTCCAGACGCGCCGCCACCTCGTCGGCGTCAACCGGTTGGAACGCGACGCCGGATGGAACGGGAACGACGGGCAGCTTCGTCAGCTTCTCCAACACCATGAGGATGAGGTCGTGGAACTGAGTCGCCCGGATCGTCGTCCAGGGAAGCCCGGAGTCGGCAACGACCTCTTCGGCTTTCCGCTTCATGTCGAAGTAGCTGAACATCATCCGGTCGATCCGTCCGCTGACCGGCATCCGCTCTGCGCGAACACCGAGATGTACACGAGATGCGGCCGGTCGCTGCCCGCTGCGGCATCGACGAGGTCCTGCGTTGCTTCATCATCGCCCTTGTTGGTCCCAGCGCAGTGGATGATCGTCGCGACGCCATCGACCGCCGCGTCGACCCCGGTATCTGAAAGAAGGTCTCCCGTCACGAACCGGACGGCGTCCTCGTCCGTGCCCGTCCCCCGCGTGAGGACGCGAACCTCGCGTTCCGCTTCTATCAGCCGGCGCACAACGAGACGGCCGAGCGTGCCGGTACCACCTGAAACCAAAAATAGGATCCATCTGAATCTCCTCCGTACGGTCATGTCCTTGCCGCCCTTGCGATGCTCGAGCGGTGGGCATGCGACCTACTCCGAGCTTGGACGGAGGCCCGTCTCCATTACTAGCGGAACCCCCTGCGTCATCGATTGGTCGCGGGGCTCGGCAGTGATATCAGCTCAGGGAAACGCACCTCGCCGATCGCCTCGTCGATTCCCCGGCTGGCGAGCTGATCGGCCTCGAGGTTCAACTCTCGGGGCACGCGCGTCAACGACCACGTCGAGAATTGGTCGAGTTGCTGGCGTACGTGCTCTACGAGTGGACGCAGGTGATCGGCCCTTACTCTGTACCCTTCGACGAGATGTCCGGCGACCAGCGGCGAGTCGACGTACACGTTGAGATCCTTGACTCCCCTGTCGAGCGCCATCTGGAGACCTTCGCTTAGAGCGATGTAGTCGGCGACGGTGTTCGTCACGACGCCGATGCTTCTGGCGATCTGGCCGATGACCTCGCCCGATTCCGAGTGCAGCACTGCGCCGATGCCGGCAGGTCCGCTGGGGTCGCCGACCTTATGGTGCGCTACTCCGCCGGTGTGGAGGGTCGCCCTCAGCGATTCCTCCGGCAGGAGCAGCGCCAGGCCGATCGCGAACACCACTATCCCAAGTCCCCATGGTGCCAGCTTGGCCCCTATTGAGATCAGCAGAATCGCCAGCAGAAAGACGGGGACGGTCACGAGCACACGTAGCGCAAATCCGCGGCTCATGCCGCGTCCTCTGTGGGTGTCTCGCGGTCCAAACCCCGACCCTCTGCGAGACGAAGTCGCTTGGTCGGCGGCGTGCCGAACGAATGCAGGGCCAAGGACGCGATGGCGGCCAGGAGCACGAGGTTCTTGACGACGTACTCGCCCTCCACGCTCAGCAGCAGGGGGTTGTCCTCCACGAAGGCCACGTCGGGCCTCAGCAGGAGCACAAGGAACGTCCCCGACAAATGAAACGCCGCCGCGCCCAAGAAGACCGGCATCGCGCGACCGATCAGGAGCCCTGCGCCGAGCGCGATCTCGAAGGTGCCCACGAGTGGCACCGACAAGCCTGGGTCCACGAAGGGCGTGATCGCGGCGATCAACGACGCCGGCAGCGTCGGCTCGCCGGCGAGCTTGAGCGCGCCGAACCAGACGAACGTGACGCCCAACGAGCCCCGAAGAAGAAGTGGAACGACCTTACGAAGCAATCCGTAGACGCGCTCGCCGGGGACGTAAGACCGTGCCCCTCTGAGGTTGCGAGAAGTAGGCCACAGCATCAGCGAGTCACCTCGATCGTGCCGGTCATGTTCGGGTGCAGCGTGCAGGCGTAGTCATAGGTGCCCGGCTCGTCGAAGGTGTAGCTGAAGGACCCCTCGGACATGATCTCGCTTTGGAAGTCGTCTCCCGCCACGTTGTGATCAATGGCCCCGTCATTCCACACCCACGTGACCGTGTCACCCTCCTCGACCGCGAGCGTTTTGGGCGCGAAGGCCATGTCTTCGATGGTCACGGTGGGGCTGTCTACGTCGGGTTCCGCAGCAGCAGTCGATGCCTCTCCCGACCCGCACGCGCTGAGCGCCAGCGCCACGAGGCCGGCGAGCACGGCGAGCGTGAGATGCGGGTGCGTGAATGCGAGCCCGCGGTGCTGCTGCGAGACGGTCGATCGTTGGGTGAGTCTCATGTGTGCCTCCTTGTTCGGTCTGTCAACCCTTGAGACAAGGTGAGGCGTCTTCCTGTGACGCCGGATTGGGAATTCGGGAAGCTGTCACAGATCGGCCCCCTGTCTTGTCTTAAACTTAATAAGAGAAGATGAACATCAGAAGCGCTCCACAGACGCAACGGAAGACCGTGTACGAACATCTCTGATCGTTGCTGTTCTCGATCGCGTACCGAATGGTGGGCAGCGCGAGCGACGCCGAGGACATCGTCCAGGAGGCGTTCCTGCGCTTCCACCGCGAGTCGGGTAATGGGACCGAGATCGAATCGCCCAAGGCGTGGCTGTCCACGGTCACCACCCGACTGGCCATCAATCACATGCAGTCTGCGCGCGTGCGCCGAGAGAGCTACGTCGGCACCTGGCTGCCCGAGCCCCTCCTGACCGATACGGAGTCGGACGGTGCCCGACAGGTTGAAACCGCGGACTCGCTGTCGCTCGCGTTCCTCGTCCTGCTCGAGAGTCTGGGTCCGGTCGAGCGCGCGGTCTTCCTCCTCCGGGAGGTGTTCGGCTACGGCTAC
>WHSV01000021.1 GCA_009379915.1 Actinomycetota bacterium
AGGCTCGGAATCCCGCCCTCCGGGCGGGCAAGGTCTCCAGGGTTCGAGAGTCCCGCCGACGTACTAGGATTGGTCGGCTCGTGAAAGTTTTCACAAGCGCTACAAACGTCACCGTCCGAGCACAGAATGAGGAGGAGTAGCCTCCCGTGCCCACCGAGGTCGACGTCGCCATCGTCGGCGGCGGGCCGTCCGGAGCGGCGGCCGCGCACTATCTGTCTTCACGCGGCCATTCCGTGCTCGTGTGCGAGAAGAAGACCTTCCCGCGCGAGAAGACCTGTGGAGACGGCCTAACGCCACGTGCCGTCAAGGCGCTTCAGGAGATGGGTCTTCAGAAGGAACTGGACACATGGGAGCGCGTGCGCGGTCTGCGGGCCCACGCGGCGGGAAAAACCATGGAGCTCGATTTCCCCGCGCTCGACGACTGGGGCAACTACGGACTGGTGAAGCCGCGCAAAGATCTTGACAGCATCGTTCTCAGCCACGCCGAGGCGCAGGGGGCGAAGGTTCTGTTCGGGACGCAGGTTACCGAGCCGGTGTTCGACAAGGGTGTTCTAAGCGGCTTGAAGGCGAAGCGTGACGGCGACATCGAAGAGGTCCGCGCACACTTCGTCATCTCGGCCGAGGGTTCCGCGACGAAGTTCACCCGCACCCTGGCGCGCGATCGTGACCCGAGCTATCCGATGGGCCTCGCGATCCGCCAGTACTTCACCTCGCCGATGCAAAGCTCGGGCTGGTTCGAGGCATATCTCGACGTGCGCGTCGGTGCGGACTCACTTCCGGCTTACGGATGGGTCTTTCCCGTTGGCGACGGGACGGTCAACGCCGGCGTGGGGCTGCTGTCGACTTACGGTCAGTGGAAGTCCGTGAACCTCAACGAATTGCAGAGAGACTTCGTCGCGCAGCTACCGGCCGAGTGGGACATCAACCAGCGAACGGTATGCAGCAAGCCCCGAGCGGGACGGCTGTTCATGGGCGGCAGCGTTCGTCCTCCGCACGGACCGGGCTTCCTGCTGACGGGGGACGCGGCAGGCTTCATCAACCCCTGCAACGGCGAGGGCATTGCGTACGCGTACGAGACGGGTCGCATCGCCGCACAACACATCGACGACGCGCTGAGCCACGGAGGTTCTCCGACCCTGGCCGGCTACGCGGACGAACTGAAGGGGATCTACGGGCCTTACTATCGTCTGGGCCGGCGCTTCGTGAAGCTGATCGGGTACCCGTGGCTCATGGAGAAGCTGGTATCCATTGGAATGAACAGCAAGAGTGTTATGAGTTTTGCATTCACAATGCTCGCAAACCTCGAGGACTCGAAGGCAACCACGTACGAGCAAAGGGGCCTGAAGGCCCTCAAGCTACTCGCGGAGCTGAAACCGCAAAGGGGAAGCAAGTGAGCTTGCCGGCCTATCTTCCGATCCTCTTCCTGCTCGTGCTCTCGACGCTCTTCGCGGTCGCGTCCATCTGGGTCAGCTCGAAGCTGGGTCCTCGAAAGTGGACCGTGGCCAAGCTGCAGCCCTACGAGAGCGGAATCGTTCCCGAGGAGGGTGTCGCGGAGAACGAGCGGTTCCCGGTCAAGTTCTATCTAGTAGCGATGCTGTTCATTATCTTCGACATCGAAACGGTCTTTCTCTACCCATGGGCCGTCGCCTACGAGGAGCTTGCCCTCTTCGGGCTGATCGAGATGGGCGTCTTCGTCGGCCTGCTCGTCGCGGTTTACGTCTACGTGTGGAAGAGAGGTGGACTCGAGTGGGCGGAATGAGCGACTACTACGGCGCCAACTTCGTCACCACGAAGCTCGACAAGCTCGTCAACTGGGCCCGCAAGTCGTCGTTGTGGCCGGCGACCTTTGGGCTCGCTTGTTGCGCGATCGAGATGATGGCGGCGACGATGCCGCGTCACGACCTCGCTCGCTTCGGGATGGAGCGTTTCAGTGCCTCTCCGCGCCAGGCCGATCTCATGATCGTCGCCGGACGCGTGTCGCAGAAGATGGCTCCCGTCCTGCGGCAGGTCTACGACCAGATGTCGGAACCGAAGTGGGTCATCTCGATGGGCGCGTGCGCATCGACGGGTGGTGTCTTCAACAACTACGGACTCGTACAGGGTGTCGATCAGATCGTGCCCGTCGACGTCTACGTGCCGGGATGTCCTCCTCGCCCCGAGATGTTGATCGACGGGATCATGTTGCTGCACGATCGCATCAGTAAGGGCGAGTACACGACCACCAGGGCCGCCGTCTCGTGACAACGATCACACACGAGACGTTGTCCTCCGCCGAGTGGGCCGCGCGCGCTCCGGTGCTCCGCGACGAAGGCTGGATTCTTCTCGACCTCCACGGCGTTGATCGGCTCGGGCTCACCGAGGAGGATGAGCGAGGACGGTTCGAGATCGTTTGTCAACTCCTAAAGCGAGCCGACAAGAGCCGCATGACCGTTCACGTGGCAGCGGAGGGAAACCCACCGGCGATCGCGAGCGTCACGAGAGTCTGGGGCACCGCCGGCTTCGCCGAGCGAGAGACGTACGACATGTACGGCATCGTGTTCGAGGGACACGATGACCTCTCGCGCATCCTCATGCCGGATGAATGGGAGGGCTATCCCCTTCGTAAGGACTACGACGTCGGCAAGATCGCCATCGATTTCAAGCCGCAGCCCTTCCTTCAGATCGAAACCCCCGGACAGGCGCCGACCATCGGCGAGTCCGAGGTCGGGACCGACGAGCTCGGACAGATAAAGCAGGATGACGCCGATGAGTAAGACCGAGAGAACCCTCGAGGAGCACGAGCTCATCCAGCGCATAGAGGGCGACGGTCAGGGTGCGTTCGTCGAGTCCTACGATGCCGAAGCCGAGGTCATGACGATCAACATGGGGCCGGTGCACCCGGCGACCCACGGAGTGCTCCGCCTCTTCCTCGAGCTCGACGGTGAGACCGTCATGGATTGCAAGCCCATGATCGGCTATCTCCACACGGGCATGGAGAAGGAGTGCGAGGACCAGAACTGGCGGGGCGCCGTGACCATCGTCACGCGCATGGATTATCTGGCACCGTTTCACAATGAGCACGCGTATTCGCGCGCGGTCGAGAAGCTGCTGGGCATCGAGGTTCCGCCGCGCGGCGTGTACATCCGGATGCTCATGTCCGAGCTCAACCGGCTTACCTCCCACCTGGTGCAGTTCGGCACCCAGGGCCTCGACATGGGCGCCATGTCTGCGATGTTCTACGGATTCCGTGAGCGCGAGATCATCACCGACTTCTTCGAGATGGTCACCGGGCTCCGAATGAACCACGGCTACATCGTTCCCGGGGGCGTGTGGGAGGACCTGCCCGATGGGTGGCAGGAACAGGTGGCGAACATCCTCGATGTCATGCCGGGACGCCTGAACGAGTACCAGGATCTCTTGAGCGAGAATCCCATCTTCATCGAGCGCACGCGTGGAGTCGGCACGATCACCGCCGAGGAGTGCGACACCCTCGGTGTGACGGGTCCGATCGCTCGAGCTTCCGGTATCGACTGGGACCTTCGTCGGGACATGCCGTACGAGGCCTACGACGAGCTCAGCTTCGAAGTGCCGACTCAGGAGCAGGGCGACGTCTACGCGCGCTATCAGATTCGGATGGCCGAGATGGTGCAGTCCGTCGCTCTCCTCGAACAGATCGTCGACCAGATGCCCGACGGCGACTACAAGAACATGGACCCTAAACTGACTCCGCCACCTCGCAGCGAGCTCAATCGCTCGATGGAGGCCGTCATTCACCACTTCAAGCTGGTCACTCAGGGTTACGCGGTCCCCAAAGGCGAGTCATACTTCGCGGTCGAATCGCCGCGCGGTGAGCTCGGCGCGTTCGTCGTATCCGACGGAGGGACCTCGCCGTACCGGTGTCATGTCCGCGACCCGAGCTTCTACAACCTCCAGTCGCTCCCCGTTATGGCGAAGGGCGGTTTGATCGCGGACCTCATCGCCTGCATCGCGTCGCTGGATCCGATCATGGGAGGAGTCGACCGCTGATGGCCGACATCTCCTCGAACGGAACCACCAAGGTCCTCGTGGGCGGGCACTACCAGGTCGCGAAGTCCATCGTGTCGAAGTACCCGAATTCCCGCTCGGCGGTGCTCCCGCTTCTTTTCCTCGTTCAGGGAATCGAGGGTCACGTGACCGATCAGGGAATGCGTGATGTCGCGGGAATCCTCGGGCTCACACCGGCAGAGGTGCTTGCATCAGGAAGCTTCTACACGATGCTCAAGAAGAAGCCCACGGGTGAGTACCTGATCTCGGTCTGCCGCAATGTGTCCTGCGCTCACCGCGGGGCCCACAAGGTCATCAACGCGCTCAGCGAGCGACTCGACATCGATCCAGGCGCCGTGACGGCCGACGGAAGGTTCGAGCTCGAGACCGCCGAGTGTCTCGCTACCTGCGACGGCGCTCCGAGTATGCAGATCAATTACGAGGACTTCTATAACCTCACGCCCGAGAGCGCGGTCGACTTGGTCGATAGGATCGAGCGCGGCGAGACCGTGGCGGGCGAACGCGGCGAAACCGTCAGGACTCAGCGCGAGGTGAGCTACGAAACCGCGGTGGCGGGGGCCCGTCTGCCGGGCACGGCGGGCGACATCGAGGCCCGGACCGTAGGCGGCGAGTCGCCGCCCGAGGACATGAAAGCAGGCGACCGCCCCAAGCTCCGTGACGACGAGGGCACTCATGGCGGTTAGCCAAGCTCTGGTCGTGCGCAAGCGACTCGTCGAGGTCGATGAGCCTTGGAAGCTCGACATCTACGAGAACACCGGAGGATACGCGGCCGCTCGGGAAGTTGTGACTACGTCGAGCCCCGAGGACACGCTCGAAGAGGTCAAGGCCTCCGGTTTGCGCGGGCGGGGCGGAGCGGGGTTCCCGACCGGCATGAAGTGGTCGTTCGTTCCGAAGGACATCTTTCCGAAATACCTCGTCATCAACCACGACGAGGGTGAGCCCGGGACGTTCAAAGACCGCGAGATGTTCGAACTGGATCCGCACCAATTGCTCGAGGGCATGATCATCGCCGCCTTCGCCGTCGGTGCATCGAAGGCTTTCATCTACTGTCGCGGCGAGTTCGCGCTCGGCTCCCGGCGTATGGACCAGGCGATCCGGTCGGCCTACGAGAAGGGCTATCTCGGTAGCGGGATCTTCGGTTCCTCTTTCGATTTCGACGTCGTGCTCCATCGGGGGGCAGGCGCGTACATCTGTGGCGAGGAGTCGGCGCTGCTCGATTCGCTCGAGGGGCACCGCGGGCAACCGCGACTCAAGCCGCCGTTCCCTGCGGTGAAGGGCCTCTACGGGCAGCCCACCGTGGTGAACAACACGGAGACGCTGTCGACGCTCCCTCACATCTTCAACCACGGAATCGATTGGTTTCGTAAGTGGGGCAGCGAGAAGTCTCCGGGCGTGAAGGTCTTCTCGGTGTCGGGGCACGTCAACAACCCGGGAAACTACGAGGTCCCGCTCGGCACGAAGTTGAGCGATGTGCTGGAGCTGGCCGGCGGGATGCTGGACGGCAACGCCCCCAAGGCCGTCATTCCCGGCGGAATCAGTGCACCGCTTCTAACCATCACGGACATCGCGATGGACTTCGAGACGCTCCAGGCCGCGGGCACGATGCTCGGGTCGGGCGGGATCGTCTTCATGGACCACACGACCTGCATGGTGCGGAACGCACTGATTGCGGCCGAGTTCTACGAGCACGAGTCGTGCGGCAAGTGCACGCCCTGCCGTGAGGGCACGTGGTGGCAGGTGAAGGTGCTCGAGCGCATCGAGCACGGCGAGGGCCGCCAGGAGGACCTCGACCTGCTCCTCGACATGTGCGAGCGGATGGACGGACGCTGCTTCTGCCCGCTTGGAGACACGGCCGCGTGGGCCGTGCGAAGCAACCTGCAGCTCTTCCGCGAGGACTTCCAGGCGCACATCGACGAGGGCCGCTGCACCTACGAGACGGATCATCGAACGTTGGTGGGTGCGCGCGCGATCGGGCCCGGAGATGCGGGGGTCACGCCACAACCGTCGGAGGGCATCGGCTCCGACTCGGAGGCGAGCTCTTGAGCGACAACGACTCCGTGACGCTGACCATCAACGGTCGGGAGGTCGCCGCCGAGCCGGGACGTCTCCTGATCGACGTGGCCGAGGAACTGGGCGTCTTCGTGCCGCGCTTCTGCTACCACCCTGGGATGAAGCCGGTGGCGGTGTGCCGGATGTGTCTGGTGCAGATCGAGGGCCAGCGCAAGCTTCAGCCGGCATGCTCGACTCCCGTCGCCGACGGCATGGTCGTCAACACGCAAGAGGCCGGCGCGGTCGACGCGCAGGAGGGGATGCTCGAGTTTCTCCTGATCAACCACCCCCTCGATTGCCCCATCTGCGACCGGGGCGGCGAGTGCCCGCTGCAGGACCAGACCTACAAGCACGGGCCCGGATCCTCTCGTTACGTCGAACCAAAGCGCACCTACGAGAAGGCGCTCGAGATCTCGGACCTCGTCGTGCTCGACCGCGAGCGGTGCGTGTTGTGTTGGCGCTGCGTACGGTTCAGCGACGAGATCGCCGGTGACGCGTTCATCCAACTCGTCGACCGGGGGCCGGGCACCCAGATCCTCACGTTCAACGACGAACCGTTCGACAGCTACTTCTCCGGCAACACCATTCAGATCTGTCCGGTCGGAGCCCTGACGAGCAAGCCCTATCGATTCGTGGCGCGCCCCTGGGACCTCAAGAGCGCCCCGAGTGTGTGCTCTTACTGCTCGGTCGGTTGTCCCATCACGAACGAATCGCGCGACGAGAAGCTGGTTCGTTGCCAGGCACTCCCCAACGAGAACGTCAACGATTTCTGGATCTGCGACAAGGGCCGGTTCGGCTACCACTACGTCGACTCCGACGAGCGGCTGACGGCACCCCTCGAACGCGGCGCGAACGACGAGTTCCAGGACGTGTCGTGGGACCACGCGCTCGAGCGAGTTGCGGCGAAGCTAAGGGACGGAGCGCGCGTCGGCGTGATCGCGGGAGGACATCTCACCACCGAGGACGCATGGGCGATCGGCAAGTTGGCGAAGAACGTGATCGGGACGCGCGACGTCGATTCGCGCGTGGCGGACGCCGGGGCGCCCTACGCGGACGTGATGATCAGCGGACTGTCGCCGGCGGCGGGCTCGAGCGCGACCATCAACGACCTCGCGACGGCCCGGACGATCGTGTGGATGGGACCGGATCCAAAGGAGGCCCTGCCCGTTCTCTACCTGAAGCTGCGCGGGGCCGTGCTCGATCACAACGCCAAGCTGATCGTGGTTTCGCCCCGCCGGCTGTCGCTCGACGGCTTCGCCACCCACGTCGTCAGAAGCGAGGCCGGGGGTGAGGCCCGAGCAGTGGACGAGCTCATGTCGTCTCCTGCCGCAGACGACATAGGCGATCCGATGGTGATCTGTTGGGGACCGTCGTCGCCGGGCAGGGACGACGCGGGAGTGGTGGCGGCGTTGGGCAGGCTCGGAGCCGCTCGCGACGCAAAGGTGCTGATGTGCCCGCCGCACTCCGGCTCTCAGGGACTGCTGGATATGGGCGTTCATCCGAGTCTCGACGCGGGGCACGAGACCGCGGCGGAACCGGGACGGGACACACGGGCCATTCTCCAAGCTGCGGCCGACGGCCGGCTCGACGTGCTCTTGTTGTTTGGCGCCGACGTGATTGCCGACTTCCCCGACGCGGATCTCGCCGGGAGAGCGCTCGGGGGCGGGGCTCATGTCGTGACGGTCGAGCTCTTCCCCACCGAGACCGCAACCCGGTCCGACGTCCTGCTGCCGAGCGCCGCCTTCGCAGAGCGAGAGGGGACGTTCACCAACCTCGAGCGCCGCATCCAGAAGCTCGAACCACTCTTGGAGGCCCCCGGAGTGGCGCGGGAGCCATGGCGGATCTGCGTTGCTCTCGCCCGGCTGCTCGGCGACGACTGGGGATGGCACAGCTTCGTCGACGTCTGGAACGACATCAGAAGCAACGTGCGCACTCACACAGAGGTCGACATCGACGCGCTGTCGGCGCGGGGTCCCACCCCCGCTCCCCAGTACGAGAGCGGGTACGAGAAGGATCCCTCGCATTCGGGAGGCGTGGTCGCCGGACCGGGAGGACAGTACCCGAAGGGATACCGGTCGGGGACGCCCTTCCAGACCGGTCAGAACTGGCCCCTGTCCTGGGAGCTGCGAGGTTTCGAGGCGAGACAGCGTCCTGGAATCGTGGCCGGCACGCCCAACGGCGCCCGTCCCTCGCCGAGCGGTTCGACGACCTCGACCGGCTCGGCCGCCCCCGACGGCGAGAGCGCGGATGGTTTCGTCCTCTATGCCGGACGAATGATCTACGACGAGGGCACGATGATCAGCAAGTCGACGGCCCTGCGCCACATTGCGCGCCGCCCCTTCGTCGAGCTGAACGAGGAAGACGCCAAGGAGCTCGAGCTCTCCGAAGGTGACGAGGCGGTCGTGCGAGCGAACGGAACCGAGGCTCGCCTCGAGGTGCGTCTCGCGGACATCGCACGCGGCGCGGTGTTCATTCCCTACGATCAGAAGGGCTTCCGGGCCAACACCTTGACGTCGGCACCGCGCGTCACTCTGGCAAGGGACCTCTAGGTGGGCGCGATCGCGGACTTCCTCGGAGGTCCCGACGTCGTCATCGCGATCGTCAAGGTCGTCGTTGCGTTCGCGGCTCTTCTCGTGGCGACGCTGTTGACCATTTGGTTCGAGCGGAAGGTCATCGCGGACATGCAAGCGCGCATCGGGCCGAACCGCTGGGGGCCCTTCGGGGTCCTTCAGACTGTGGCCGACGGTATCAAGCTGTTCTTCAAGGAGGACGTACGGCCGCGCTACGCAGACCGGTGGACCTACGGACTGGCCCCCGTGATGGCCGCGGTTCCCTCGTTCCTCGCCTTCGCGGTGATCCCGTTCGGCGATCACGTCACCGTCGGGGGCGAGCGGGTCGATTTCATCGTCAGCGACCTGAATATCGGCGTGCTTTTCTTTCTCGCGGCCGGATCGATCGGCGTCTACGGAGTGGTCCTTGCCGGTTGGGCCTCGGGTTCGAAGTACCCACTGTTGGGCGGAATCCGATCGAGCGCGCAGCTCATCTCCTACGAGATCGCGCTGGGCCTCTCGCTCGTTCCAATCGTCCTCGTGACGAACAGCCTCTCGACGGTGGACATCGTCGCGGCCCAGGCCGGCTCGGTCGGAAACGTGGACCTCTTCGACGGGACCTTCCTGCAGGGCGTGTCCGAACTCTTCGAGGTCATACCCAACTGGTATATCTGGTCTCAGTGGCCCGCGTTCCTGCTGTTCATGATCGCGGGTATCGCCGAGACCAACCGGGCGCCGTTCGACCTGCCGGAGGCCGAGACCGAGCTCATCGCCGGATTCCACACCGAGTACTCGGGCATTCGGTTTGCACTGTTCTTTCTCGGTGAGTACATCCATGTCGTCGTCATCTCTGCCATGGCGGTGACTCTCTTCTTCGGTGGCTGGAACGGACCGATCGTGGACGAGTTCCTGCCCTGGATCTGGCCCGTCGGTTGGTTCCTGGTGAAGACGATCGCCTTCGTGTACCTGTTCATCTGGCTGCGGGCGACGCTGCCCCGGTTGCGCTACGACCGTCTGATGTGGCTCGGTTGGAAGCGGCTCATCCCGGCCTCGCTTCTGTGGATCATGGTCACGGCGGTGGTCAACGTGAACCCCGAGGGGGTGGACGAGCAGACACTCCGGAGCATCCGTCTGGCCGTCTTCGGAGCGTTGTTCTTGCTCGTGCTGTTCGTCGTCGCGAAGGGCGACCCCAGACTGAAGCAGGTCGTCACCCCAGAGCGTCCCCGGTCGCGCCGGGCCCAGAAGCAGGGGGTGAAGAGTGGCTCTTCCTGAGATCTTGACCGGGATGAGAGTCGTCATCCGCAACGTCTTCAAGGGCAAGGAGACGATGTCCTACCCCGAGGTGCGACGTCAGCCATGGCCCCGCTTCAAGGGCCGGCACGTTCTCGAGAGGCACCCGGATGGGCTCGAGAAGTGCATCGGCTGCGAACTGTGCGCGGGAGCCTGCCCCGCGGACGCCATCTACGTCGTGGGGGCCGAGAACAAGCCCGGCGCGCGCTTCTCACCGGGCGAGCGGTACGCGCAGATCTATCAGATCAACTACCTGCGTTGCATCTTCTGCGGTCTGTGCGTCGAGGCCTGCCCGACCGAAGCCCTGTTGATGACTACCGAGTACGAGATATCGGGGACATCGCGCGACGACCTCGTTTACACGAAGGAACAGTTGATCGTCGATGCACCGATCCAACGTCACTGGGACACCAAGATCGAGTACAGCCCCGACCGCACAACCAAGCAGAAGGCCGGACGGGATGGAGCGAGTTCGTGAGCCTCGACGTCATCGTCTTCGGTGCGATGTTCGTGATGACGCTGGGCGCCGGGCTTGCAATGCTCTTTGCGCGCAACGCAGTACACGTCGCGCTGCTCTTAGTGCTCAGCCAGATCGGGCTCGCGGTTGCATTCTTGCTACAGGGGGCGTTCTTCGTCGCGGCTATTCAGATCATCATCTACGCGGGCGCGATCATGGTTCTCTTCCTGTTCGTCATCATGCTTCTGGGAGTCGATCGCCGAGAGGTCCTGGACGAGCCTCTCCGGGGGCAGCGCCCGCTGGCTCTTGGATTGGGGGTGCTGTTGACGGCCCAGGTGCTCTACATTGCATGGCGGGGAGTGGACCTCGCGTTCGCAGGTACCGGAGAGGCCGCAATTCAGGAGGTTAACTCCGACCCCGGCAACGTTCTCGGTATCGCTCGTGTGCTCTTTGGTCGCTACCTTCTGCCGTTCGAGGTCACGTCGGTGCTGCTCATCGTGGCCGTCGTCGGCGTGATGGTGCTGACTAGGCGCATGTATCCGGCGGCGCCCAACGTGGACACCGACATCCCGGGTACCGAGGCCGAGGAGGTGGCCGTATGACGGAGGTATCTCCGGGCTACTTCCTCGCCTTGGCCGGACTCCTGTTCACCATCGGGGTTGTCGGCGTGCTGGTTCGTCGCAACGCAATCGTCATCTTCATGTTCATCGAGCTGATGCTAAATGCCGTCAACCTGTTCTTCGTCACGTTCGCGCGCATGCAAGGGAACCTCCAGGGTCAGGTGCTGGTGTTCTTCGTGCTGGTTGTCGCCGCGGCCGAGGTTGTCGTCGGGCTCGCTCTCATCCTGCTCATCGCTCGCCGAAGGGCTTCTCTCGACGTCGACAAGGTCAGGCTTCTGAAGTGGTGATCCGTTGAGCGCCCCCTCTGGTTTCGCTTTCTTGGCCGCGGCCGTCATCGCGCTGCCCCTTGCGGGGGCGGCGTTCCTACTCTTCTTCGGGAAGAGGATGAGCAAGGCGTCCGCCTACATCGCCTCGGGAGCGATCGCCCTGTCGTTTCTGAGCGGGTTGATTCTGTTCTTCCGCATGCTCGGCGAGCCGGGCGAGGAGCGCTCGTTCGTGATGAAGGTGTACGACTGGGTGAATGTCGGCGGCATCCACGGAAACGGCGAGTTGCTGCTCGATCCGCTGAGTATCGTGATGGTGCTCGTGGTGACGGGGGTAGGCACGCTCATCCACGTCTACTCCATCGGGTACATGGAGGGTGATCCGAGGTACTCGCGCTTCTTTGCCTACCTGAACCTGTTCTGCGCGGCCATGCTCATACTCGTCCTGGCCGACAACCTCCTCCTGCTGTTCGTTGGATGGGAGGGCGTGGGGCTCTGCTCGTATCTATTGATCGGGTTTTGGTTCGAGCGCGAGGTGGCCGCGGGCGCCGCGAAGAAGGCGTTCATCGTCAACCGAATCGGTGACTTCTCCTTCCTGCTCGGCATCTTCCTGATCGCCGACGAGATCGGAAGCCTCAGCGTCACCGAGATAAACGCGGGCGCCGCCACCATGGGGACCACGCTTGCAACCGTAGGGGCTCTGTTGTTGTTCGGAGGCGCAACCGGAAAGAGCGCTCAGATTCCTCTGTACGTGTGGTTGCCGGACGCTATGGAGGGGCCGACTCCCGTCTCCGCTCTGATTCACGCGGCGACGATGGTCACGGCCGGTGTCTACGTCGTCGTCCGCTTCAGCCCTCTCTTCGTGGCCGGGGGTACGACCGCGCTCACCGTCGTGGCCTGGATCGGAGCGCTGACGGCGCTGTGGGCGGCGCTCATGGCCGCCTTCGAGTACGACATCAAACGCGTTCTCGCTTACTCGACCATCAGTCAGCTCGGCTACATGTTCATCGCCAGCGGAGTCGCGGGTTATTCGATCGGTATCTTCCACCTCGTGACGCACGCGTTCTTCAAGGCGTTGCTGTTCCTGGGGGCGGGAGCGGTGATGCACGCTCTTGCGGGCGAGACGGACATGCGGAAGATGGGCGGTCTTCGAAGAGCAATGCCCGTCGTCGGACTGACGTTTGCCGCAGGCTGGCTGGCGATCTCGGGGATCTTCCCGTTCGCGGGCTTCTGGTCGAAGGACGCCATACTGGCCGTCGCGTGGGAGCAGGGTGAATACGCGCTGTGGGCGCTCGGGTTGCTGACCGCCGCCCTCACCGCGTTCTACATGTCCCGTATGTACTTCCGGGTGTTCGAGGGCGACCTCGAGGTGCCCGAGGGGATCCATGTCCACGACGCGCCCAGGACCATGGCCGTGGCGCTCGTTTCACTCGGTGCATTGTCGGTCGTCGGAGGTTTCTTCAATCTTCCGGGCGTGTTGACGCTCGAGCACTTCCTCGCCCCGGTGCTCGGCGAGCCCGAGGTGCCCCACGGAGTAATCGCCTGGGCACTGGCGGGCGCGGCCCTGGTGGTCGCCTTCGCCGGCATCTTCGTGGCCAGAGCGCTGTATCTCCAGCCCGAGGGGGACGCGCGTCGCGAACGCCTTGAGAAGACCGCTCCCTGGTTCGTCGGTGCGGCGCGCAGCAAGTTCTACGTGGATGAGTTCTACGGCCGAGCGATCGTTGCCCCCGGCAAGGCCTTCGCTGGTTTCTGTGCCGACATCTTCGACAAGCGCGTCCTCGACGGACTCGTAAACGGCGTCGCATGGGTGGTGAACGGCGTGTCGAGTAAGGGCCGGCACGTGCAGACGGGATACGTGCGCAACTACGCGGTCATCTTCTTGCTCGGGGTCGTCGTCATCGCATCCTTCATGTTCCTGAGGGTGGGTGTCTGATGTCGGACTTCCCGTTCCTCGACATCGTCGTCTTCCTGCCGCTGGCGGGCGCGCTCTTGATGGGTTTCCTCCCCAAAGGAAAGGTCGCCCTTCTGCGCTACGCGGCGCTGGCGGTGACCGCGGCGACGTTCCTGGTATCGCTCGGGGTTTTCGCGAACTTCGACACCAGCGACTCGGGCTTTCAGCTCGGGAGCAGCGCGGAGTGGATCCCGGAATGGGGCGTGGGCTACATCACGGGTGTCGACGGCATCAGCCTGTGGCTGGTGCTGCTGACGAGCTTCCTGACTCCACTCGCGGTGCTCGCATCGTGGTCGGTGACCGAGCGGGTGAAGCCGTTCTTCATCTTCCTTCTCGCTCTCGAGACGGGGATGCTCGGCGTCTTCTCCTCGCTCGACATGTTCCTGTTCTATGTGTTCTGGGAGGTCACGCTCGTCCCGATGTACCTGCTCATCGGAATGTGGGGATATGCAAACCGCATCTACGCGGCGATGAAGTTCTTCCTGTTCACGCTGGCGGGGTCGTTGCTGATGCTCGTGGCGATCCTCTACCTGTACTTTGCGGTCGGCGGCGAGCCGACGTTCAACTACCAAGAGCTCCTCGGTACGCCGCTCACGCTCGACGTCCAGCGTCTTCTGTTCCTCGGATTCTTCGCCTCCTTCGCCGTGAAGGTTCCGCTCGTTCCACTGCATACATGGCTTCCCGACGCGCATACGGAGGCTCCGACCGCCGGTTCCGTTCTGCTGGCTGCCGTGTTGCTGAAGATGGGTACCTACGGGCTTCTCAGGTTCGCGATTCCGCTGTTTCCTGACGCGGCGCGTGAGATGGTCCCGATCGTCATGACTCTTGCGATCATCGGGATCGTGTACGGCGCGCTGGTCGCGATCATGCAGAAGGATCTGAAACGACTGGTCGCCTATTCGTCGATCGCCCACCTCGGCTTCGTCGTGCTCGGAATGTTCGTGGGCACGATCCAGGGGATGAGCGGCGGGATCCTCCAGATGGTCAACCACGGTCTCTCGACGGGTGCGCTCTTCATGCTCGTCGGCGCACTCTACGACCGACGCCATACTCGTTTGATCGCGGACTACGGAGGCCTCGCCAAAACGGTGCCCGTGCTGGCGGGGGTGTTCCTGTTCGTGACGATGTCCTCGATCGGACTGCCGGGCCTCAACGGCTTCGTCGGCGAGTTTCTGATCTTGCTCGGCACGTTCTTCGGTTATCAGTGGTGGGTAGTGCCCGCGACCTTCGGCGTCGTGCTGGCCGCGATCTACCTGTTATGGGCCTACCGCCGTGTCTTTCATGGTCCCGTAACCAACCAGGCCAACGCCGCGCTTCCCGATATGGAGGTGCGCGAGTGGCTGATGCTGGCCCCCGTGATGGCGCTGATCCTGCTGATCGGTGTCTACCCCAAGCCGTTTCTCGACCGCATCGAGCCGTCGGCGGAGAAGGTCGTTTCGCAGCTCCAGGATTCTTCGATGATCCCCGGACAAGTGGAGGAAGCCGGTGGGCCTTAACACTCCGGAGATCGAGCTCCTCGGAATAGCGCCCGAGATCGCACTCGTGGTGGGCGCGCTCTTCATTCTCATCGTCGACGCCATCATCGGAGAAGGCGGAAACAAGTGGCACCTCTGGATTCTCTCGACGATCGCGCTTGGGGTATCGATCTTCTTGGCCGTGCAGGCCTGGGGGAGCAACGAGCTGCAGATGGGCGACATGATCGCAGTCGATGGCTTCGCCGCCTTCGTCAAGATCACACTCGCCGTCTTCGCTCTCCTTACGGTCTGGTTGTCGCGCAGCTACCTTCACCGCGACGGCATCGAGGAGTCGGAGTTCTACGGTCTTCTTCTGTTCGCGGTGGCCGGGATGATGCTGATGGCATCGGCGGCCGACCTGATCATGGTCTTCCTCGCGCTCGAGACGTTCTCGCTCGCGCTCTACGTGCTCGTGGGGTTCCGACGCACCTCGCTCACGGGACAGGAATCGGCGATGAAGTACTTCCTGCTCGGAGCGTTCTCGTCGACGTTCTTGCTGCTTGGAATCGCCTTCGTTTACGGAGCAATCGGGTCGACCCAGATGTACGGGAGCTCGGCTGCGGGGGCCGGCGCCCAGGGCATCGCCACCGCTCTCGTCAGTCTTCCCGCCGGGGAATTCACGCTGCTCGTCATCGCGACGGGTCTTCTCGTCGTCGGCCTGGGCTTCAAGGTCGCCGCGGTTCCTTTCCACATGTGGACGCCCGACGCGTATCAGGGGGCCCCGTCCCCGGTCACGGGATTCATGGCCGCGGCCACGAAGCTCGCCGGATTCGCTGCGCTCATCCGCTTGCTCGACGCGATTCTCTTCCCCCTTCGGGGCGATTGGCGCCCACTGGTCATCGGAATCGCGGTTCTCACCATGGTCGTCGGCTCGGTCTTGGCGGTCGTGCAGGAGGATCTCAAACGTCTGCTCGCGTACTCGTCCATCGCACATGCAGGCTTCGTCTTCACCGGCATCATCGCCAGCAACGACAGGGGAGTGTCGGGATCGTTGTTCTATCTGGCGACCTACGGCATAACCGTCCTCGGAGCCTTCGCGGTCATCGCCGTTCTCGGGGGCCGCGACGAGAGGCGCACCACGGTCGACGATTTCCGCGGGCTGTTCTACGAGAGCCCGTTGCTCGCCGGCGCACTGACCTTGTTCCTGTTGTCGCTCGCCGGAGTGCCCGCGACCGTGGGTTTCGTCGGCAAGCTCGTCGTCTTCGGGGCGGCCGTCGAGGCCGGCTACTCCTGGTTGGTCGTCGTCGGTGTGCTCGCAAGCGCCGTCGCGGCGTTCTTCTACTTGAAGGTCCTCGTTGTCATGTACATGCAGGAGAGACAAGAGGGGGCCGAGCCCGCGACGTCCGGGTACGGCGGCCTGGCAACGGGCGTGATCGGTCTTGCGGCTCTGGCGACCGTCGCCCTCGGCCTCTACTGGAGTCCCCTCATCGACTTCGCCGAGCGAGCGACCTTCTTCTTCTCAGCCGGAGGCTAGCGGAACCCCGCATTTCGGTGGATGCTGACGCCGTGCCTGGAGGAGGGAGCCTCCCTTCGAGTTCATCGGGGGCATTTTTCCCCAGTGAGGGCTCTGAGAGAGCCCTGAATGTAGAGAAAGTCAGCCCTCGTTCGACGAGCGCAGCGGTGGCGCCGCCGGGGTGATCTCAGTCGGTCGGCCGCCGAGGGCCACGTAGGCGCGCGCCAGCGCGACCACTCCCACGAGGGTCAGGATGGTTGCGATCGCGCCCAGCGCGTCCCAGGCAAGGCCCAGCTCTCGTTCCCACCGCAGTTGGGCGCCCGCCTGCAGCAGCGCATTGGGCAGGATGAACGTGATCGCGAAGATCGAGCCGATCGGCATCCGGTGTCCCTTGCTCAGAGCAATGCTCCTCCTGATCGCGGGACTCGGCCACACGCGCTCCTGGATCGCCACCGTTAGAGCCAGTCCCAGCATGGCCCCGAGTATCAGTCCGCCGATGACGAGAGCCAGAAGGCCGACAAAGACCGCCACCATCGTCACGATGCCCGTGAGGATGAAGCGCCAGAACACGCCGCGCTTGAAGGCCAGCTTCACCCACTCGTCGGCGGAGCGTCGTTCCTCGCTCGCCGCGGCCAGGGTCAGGGCGATCTGCACGAAGGCGGACACGACGGTGAGCAGAATGGCTCCGAACAAGGAAGCGCCATCAACCTGGTCGGAGAGGCTCGCCAGAGCTCCGAAGATCAGCAGATCGATGAGCAACAAGAGTCCGAGAGGAGGCCTGAAGAGGTCTCTGAGCCCGTTCGCGATGAGACTCCCGGGACGCAACTGGATGGGGGCCTCTGATGGGTGCTCCATCAAGCGATCCTACGCGGCGTCGCGTAGAGCGGATGTGTTTCCTAAGGACGGCGCCTCCAGCTTCGGATCGCGACGACGGCAACGACGGCCCATACCGCCGAAAGCACTATGTTCAGGCCGGCGAGGTAGTCGTTCGGCAGGGCGCTGGGGTTGTCCGGTCTCAAGCCGTAGCCGCGCAACAGCGGCCAGGTGGTGAGGACGACGATCGCGCTCGCGATCAGGCCGCCCTGGGACGGAGTTCGAAGATGACGGGGAATGCGACCGACCAGGAACACGCCGACGGCGAAGGTCAGCGGCGCAACGACGAAGTCGTGAACCACCAGGGAGCCCATGAACCAACGGATCCACTGTTCGGGATTCGTACGGGTGGCGTTGTCGAACAGACCCCAGACGCCATAAGCAATGACGAGCCACCCAAATGCTACGCAGGTCCAGAAGACCCGCCGGCTCGAACGGGGGCGGTTCACAGAACGACCAACTCGCTCACCCATTTGGTTTGCATCACGCCCGGCCGGTTGGGGCCGATGAGGCGCAGCGGATAGCCATGGTCTATATGCAGAACTTGTCCGTTGCAGCGGAGCGCAAGCAGGGTGTCGGGGTCGTCCGCATGAACGGAATTGAGCACCGAGGTCCGATACAAACCATTCGGTTGGAGAGACTCAACTCGAACGGAGTGACCACGCGCGACGCCCGCGAGCTCGAGGAGCCGGCGCACCCTGACTCCCTCCCAGTCCACCGTTGCACTCCAGCCCTCGACGCAAGAAATCGGAAGGGTCGCCCGATGTCGGGGAAGGGTCCGAAGGTCATCGAGCGAAAGAATGAGCGGTCGTTCGACCCGACCGGTGACTCTCAATCTGTAGCGGGGGTCGAGCGCGCTCCCAAGAACCTTCGCGGACACGGCCGACTTGTTGACGGGGAATCCCTGTGGCCCGACGTCCGGCCGCCTCGGAGCCAGTGCCGCCAGTCCCTTCAGTGGTGAAAAGGTTTGCCCGATGGTCGTGAGCGTAAGTACTCCGGCGCTGCCCGCGAGGACGCCGAGGAAGCCGCGCCGGCTGAGCCCGCCGTTCAGTGTCACTTGAAGTCCGGCGGGATCGCGTCCCCGGAGTTCTCTTCGGACGATCGCGCCCTTTGCCCCCACGTGGACGATCAGGGCTCCCATCGTGATCCACGACGCCCAGTAGTGACCCGCGGGAAAGAAGAAGCGCCACGGATACCAGAGGCTGATGTTCGCGATTCCTGTGAAGAGAAGGAACACGCTTCCGGCTACAAGGGGAACCAACGAGATGCGTTCGACGAGGTGCGTCGGGTTCTCGATCGGCGGCCATTGCCAGAGTCGCGGATAGACGGTCCAGAGTTTGCCGAGCAACAGCGGGATCGCGATGATCCCCGTCGCAACGTGGAGTCCCTGCGTCACGCGGTAGAGACCGGCGGGCCGAGAGGGCCACGTGAACCACGCGGGGGGTTGCTGGATGAAGTGACTCAGAACTCCGGTCAGGAAGCAAACCGTGAAGGTGATTCCCAACGCGATGCCGAGGAGCGCGGCGGTTCGGGGCGAATGCAGCGGACTGGTGAAAGCTCCATCTTTGAGGGGGCCTTTCCGGGGCCTCGGCCGCGACTTCATCGGAGCTTCAAGTGAGCGAACCACCGATGCTCGGCCGACCAAATCTCTTCGAGCTGATATCCCCCGCGCGAGGCAACGTTCCCTATGTCGTCCACGCCCACGCGCGCCCACGGAAAAGCCGGTGAGATGCGATCGCTCCACTCGATCCTGACGCTGAGCGCGCGCGTGGGGGTTCCCGGTGCCTCGACCTCCGCCAAGACCCGGCCGTCGGAACGCAACAACTCGGTCAGCCGAACCAACAGCGCGTGGGGATTACCTCCAATCCCGATGTTTCCGTCGAGCAGGAGTGCCGACGCCCAGCGACCCGCGGCCGGGATCCGCTCGAAAACCGAGCGGAGCAGGACGGGAGCCCCCCGCTTGGTGGCGATGTCCACCGCGCTCGGAGCGACATCGACTCCCATCGCGAGCCGTCCACTCTCCACCAGGGCCATGACATGACGGCCCGGACCGCACCCGACGTCCAGCACGGGGGCCGGTGCGCGTATCAGAAGCTCCCGCTCCGCGGGCGACGGCGCGGACATGTAGCGGTCGACCTCGAAGTTCATCACGATCTCGTCGTCCGTTACCAGCCGGGCGGTCATGCTCTGCTGGTCTCTGAGTCGAGGCCGAGTGCTCTGAGGGTTGCTGCGAAGTGACTGTTGGCCGCCTTCGCCGCCACCTTCGCCGCGTCGGAGATGTAGTCGACGTCTCTCATCACGGGCAGCGTCGCCACCTGTAGTCCGAGACGTTCGAGTCGCCGCCGCTGAGCCGACCCGGTCTCGGCTGTGCTCATCGCGACGCCGACGAAAGCCGCCGCGAGCGGTTTCTTGAGCCCGACGGCCCAGAATCCGCCGTCGCAGGCGGGACCGAGCACCGCGTCCGCATCCCCGAGGGCCGCCAGAGCGTCGTTCAGGATCACCGCCGTCAGTTGCGGAGTGTCCATTCCGACCAGAAGAGCGGGCTCGGCGACGTCCACGAACGCGGCCGCGAGGCGCACATCCAGGCCCCGGCCCCGCTGTTCGATGACCTCGAAACCCGGAGGAAGCCAATCGCCGGCCCCGCCGTCGAGGGCGACCACCCTGCGAAGGGCGCGGCTCGCGGCGACTGCCTCGAGAGTGTCTCGCAGCGCGGCCGCGGCGAGATCCGCGGCCTCCTCGGGGGTGCAGGGCGGCGAGAGGCGTGTCTTGCACCGCCCGGGCGCGGGCTCCTTCGCAATGACGATGATGGTGTCCACGTAGTTCACGACTGCTGAAGGACCCTCGTCATGTCCGCGATGGTTTTCAGCGTTCCGCGCACCGTGCCCGTGACTTTGGAACGGCCATCGCGTTTCGCGTAGGTGACAGGGGTCGACGCGATCCGCCAGCCCGCTGCGTACGCCATGAGCACCATCTCGAGTGGCCAACCGAAGCGCCTATCCCGCAGATCGAGAGCGAGAAGCTCGTCGCGGCGCGCCGAACGCATCGGCCCCAGATCGCGCAGCGTCAGTCCAGTCCTCCTTTTGACCACCCGAGCAAGAACAAGGCTTGCTAGACGCGCGTGAGGGGGCCAGGCGCCGGCCTCTGCGCGACGGCAACCGATCATCAGATCGACCGCGCCGCTGATGACCGGATCGGTCACCCGAGGAAGCTGCGCTCCATCGAGCGACCCGTCGCAGTCCATGAAGGCAACGACCTCGGTCTTGGCGGCCATGACACCGGCCCAGCAGGCTGCCCCGAACCCCGGTTCCGGTTGAAACACGACGCGCGCACCAAGTCGCTTTGCTACGCGACCGGAATCATCGGTGGAGCCGTTGTCGACGACCAAGGGTTCGAACCCCTCTGGCAGACGAGCAAGAACTCTGGGAATAACGTTCGCCTCGTTGAGCACCGGGAGGATGACGTCGGGCATGACTGCAACCTACCGATGGCGGTCTCTCTCGAACCTGAAAAGTCATTACAAGGTGCGGAACTTTGGCGCGTATGGCTTCTCGTGGGGCCGCGCATTCGTACCCTGAGCACTATGAG
The DNA here is from genome assembly GCA_009379915.1 of Actinomycetota bacterium. Lineage (GTDB taxonomy): Bacteria > Actinomycetota > CADDZG01 > CADDZG01 > WHSQ01 > WHSV01. The sequence goes on from WHSV01000021.1 coordinate 20,628, forward strand.
CCTTCGATTGGAGAACCCGCGCGACGAGATCGCCGTTGATCCCGCGCAGAGGGAGGTAACGCGTCGAGACGTCGTGGCGTTGCTTGGGTGGTTCGCTCTGATCTCTGGCGTTGCGATAGGTGGTCAGGTCGTCAACGAGAGTTTCGCCACCAACGTTCTGGCACCGCCGTTGTTCGGCAGGTTCGACGTACGGGTTGGACCGGCAACTCTTCTCGTCTTGACGATGGGATGGGCGATTGTCTGGTTCGGTCCGCGAGTCGTCTCGACCATCCCATGGCGAATATTGCTCCTGGTGACTGCTCTTGCGGCGGGGTCATGGGCGCTGTCCTTGGCGATGGTGGATGGGGTCGACGCGCTGAGCGCGCCTCTGAGTGGACCTCACGACTATCTGGTTAACGTGGAACGGATCGACTCGCCCGGGACCTTTCTCGAGACCTTTGTCGATCGCTTGGAGACTTACTCCCTGCACGTGCAGGGGCATCCGCCGGGGATGGTCCTGGTTTTCTGGGGACTGGCATGGCTGGGTCTCGTCGGGGCCGCGTGGGCGGCGGTCCTGGTGATTGCCGTCGGAGTCTCTGCGACCGCCGCGGCGTTGCTCACCGTGAAGGCGATGTCCGGCGAAACGAACGCGCGCAGGCTGGCCCCCTTCCTCGCACTCTCGCCCGCGGCCATTTGGATAGCGACCTCTGCCGACGCGTTCTTCATGGGAGTGGGAGCATGGGGGATCGCGCTCCTCGCTCTCGGCGCGGAGCGCAGGTCGGACTACCTGTCTCTGGCGGGCGGACTCGTGCTCGGACTGGCCCTCTTCCTCTCCTACGGCGCGGTGGCTCTGGCCCCCGTTGCCGTAGTCGCGGCCGCTGCGCATCGAGGTCTTCGCCCTCTACTGGTCGCGACGGGAGGAGTATTCGCAATCGTGGCTCTCTTCGGCGTGGCCGGATTCTGGTGGTTCGATGGGTTGTCCGACACCGTCGCCGCATACGAGGCAGGTGTTGCATCCCAACGACCGTTTGCCTGGTTCGTCGTCGCGAATCTGGCCGCTTTTGCTCTCGCTCTGGGTCCGGCGGCGGCCGTTGGTCTCGGACGACTCCATCGAGCTCCAACCGCGGCGCTCACCTGCGCCGCCCTGATCGGTGTGGTGGCTGCGGACCTGAGCGGCCTGTCGAAGGGCGAGGTCGAGCGCATCTGGCTGATATTGGTGCCCTGGGTGCTGGCGATCTGCGTCACCTTCGACTTGCGGCGTTGCCGTGGAATGCTTGCCCTGCAAGGGCTTGCGGCGCTTGCGATTCAAACCGGAGTGAGGACACCGTGGTGAACGTGGGTTCGACCGAGGTAAGTGACAGACCGCTGGTCTTGTTGGTCGAGGATGACGAGACTGTGTCGGAGGTGGTCGAGCGCTACCTGGAGCGCGAGGGCTTCCGCGTGGAGGTCGTATCCGATGGAGCCGACGCCGTCAGCCGGTTTGACGAGAAAGTCGACGTGATCGTGCTCGACATCATGCTTCCGAGCATGGATGGGCTCGAGGTGTGCCGTCGCCTCCGCTCAACAAGCGCCGTCCCGATCATCATGCTGACCGCGCTCGGCGAGGAGAGCGATCGCATCATGGGTCTCGAGCTCGGCGCGGACGACTATCTCGCCAAGCCGTTCTCACCGCGCGAGCTGACCGCTCGTGTCAAGTCCGTGTTGCGACGAGCCGCCGGAACGCTGGCTCCGCAGGTCGCGCAGGGTGAGTTGAAAGCGGGCGCCATCACGCTGAATCTCGACGCCCACGAGGTAGCCGTAGCGGGCGATCCCATCGTGCTGACCTCCCGGGAGTTCGAGCTGCTGGCTTGGCTCATGACACATCCAAAGCGTGTCTTCACGCGCGAGGAGCTCCTCGAACGAGTCTGGGGCTACTCGTACGGCGACAAGTCGACCGTTACCGTCCACGTACGGCGGCTGCGAGAGAAGATCGAGGCCGACCCGGCCCAGCCCAGACATGTGGCGACCGTCTGGGGATTGGGATACAGGTTCGACCCATGAGGCGCACTCTGCTGATCGTTTTCGCGGGTGGCGCCCTCGCGGCGGTACTTACGGGGGGAGCGCTCGACCTACCGCTGCGCGACTCCCTTCTCCTTGCCGCTTACGCCGGACTTGGAGCTCTCGCCGCCGGGCTTCTCGGCGGAGCCGTCACCCATCGAGTTCGTCACCGGTCCATCGCGTTACTCGCTTCCATCGCCTCGATCACGGCCGTCGCGGCGGTGGCGCTCGGAGCCGTGGTCGCCTCTCGGGCGATGTTCATCTCACAGCACGACCTGAGCGCGCTGGCCGTCGTGCTGGTAGCCTCGGGAACCATCGGTGTCGTTTTCGCGCTCGTCCTCGGCCGTCGGATCTCCGACGCCCGCCGTTCGCTCTCGGCGGCAACGAGAAGAATCGGCGAAGGTGATTTCTCGACTTCGATGAAGCATCCCGCTCCCGCCGAGTTCGCCGCGCTCGCCGACGAGCTCGAGCAGATGTCCGAGCGCTTGCAAACGGCCCGGTTGCGCGAACGCGCGCTCGAGGCATCCCGCCGCGAGCTCGTGGCCTGGGTGAGCCATGATCTGAGAACTCCGCTGGCGGGAATCAGAGCCATGGCGGAAGCGCTCGAGGACGGCGTCGTCGATGACGAGGACACGATCGTTCGATACCACGCCGCCATTCGAACGGAGGTGGATCGACTTTCGGGGCTCGTAGACGATCTCTTCGAGCTCAGTCGCATCACGTCCGGCAGCCTGAATCTCGAGCTCGAACGAGTTTCTCTGGGCGACCTTGTTTCCGACGCGCTGTCGTCGGCGTCGAGCCTCGCTTCGGCCAAAGGGGTGCGACTAAGGGGTCAGCTCGACGGCCAATCGCCGCAGCTCGAGCTGTCCGCCAGGGAGATGGGGCGCGTATTGCGGAACCTGCTCGAGAACGCGATCAGACACACTCCCAGCGAGGGCCTCGTGCACGTGGAGGCCGGGGTCGATCAAAGTCATGCATACGTGAGGGTGGCGGATGAATGCGGCGGCATTCCCGAGTCTGATGTCGAGCGCGTCTTCGAAACGGCGTTTCGCGGTCAGACGGCTCGCACTCCTAACGATGGCAGGGGAGGGCTCGGACTAGCGATCGCACGTGGGATCGTCGAGGCGCATCACGGGCAGATCACCGTGCGCAACGACAACGGCGGATGTGCGTTCACCGTTCGCCTGCCGATGAGGGTTCAAGGCGCATGAAGGTCCTTGTAACCGGGGGGGCCGGGTTCATCGGCTCCCACGTGGTCGACGCGCTGGTCGCCGACGGCCACGAGGTGGTCGTTGCGGACTCCTTGCTTCCGAAGGCTCATGCACGCCGGCCCACCTACCTAAACCGAGCCGCAACCTTTGTCCGGGTCGATGTACGCGACTCAACGGCGCTGATGCGCCTCGTGGATGGCTGCGACGCCGTCTCACATCAGGCGGCCATGGTTGGGCTTGGGCGGGTCTTCGCCGATGTAACCGACTACGTGAGCCACAACGACCTCGGCACCGCCGAACTGCTCAAGGTGTTGTACGCCACAGGGTTCACGGGACGGCTGGTCATTGCAAGCAGCATGGCCGTCTACGGCGAGGGCTCGTATGTCTGCGACGAGCACGGCGAGCAGAGACCGGGCCCCCGTTCGCGCGGTGACCTCGAGGCGGGGCGGTGGGACCCCCTTTGTTCGGGTTGCGGGCGAGCGTTGACCGCAACGCCCACAACCGAGGAGCAGACGGTCGACCCGAGGAACGTGTACGCCGCGACCAAGCTGCATCAGGAGCACCTCGCTCTGTTGTTCGGGCGCGAAACGGATGTGTCGGTCGCTGCTCTGCGCTATCACAACGTGTACGGATCCCGAATGCCGCGCGACACGCCCTATGCGGGCGTCGCGAGCATCTTCCGCTCGTCGCTCGAGCACGGTCGCGCTCCCAAGGTCTTCGAAGATGGACGGCAGCTGCGCGACTTCGTCCACGTGGAGGACGTGGCTCGAGCCAACCTGGTCGCCCTGAGCAACCCCGATGCACGGGGCTATTTCAACATCGCGTCGGGTGAGCCCCACACAATCGGCGACATGGCGGATGTTCTCACCGGCGCGTTCGACACAGCGCTCGTGCCTGAGATAACCGGCGATTATCGGCTCGGCGACGTGCGCCACGTGACCGGCTCTCCGGACAAGGCTAGAAGGGAGCTCGGCTGGACTCCGACCATCGCTTTCGAAGAGGGGGTGGTACGAACGTTCGCCCGTCAATCGCTGCGCGTCGGATCCACATAGAAAGTTGAGCGTAGAGAAATAGGCCGTGAGCGGGGACGGCCCCCGAGGAGCGCTCTGGAGTCGAATGCACCGCACCCGCCTGAGTGACACGCGGAGACCAAGTCGTGCCGCAGCGGAAGGGCCGGTCGGGGCACCCACCCAGGTTCGGCCAACCCGTCCATCCCCTTCCCATGAATGCCCGTCAACCGCCGCTTGGCGTTCACGAACGAACGAACCATCCACCTGGCGGACGCCCCGTGCGTGATAGTTTTCGGCAGGTGAACAGGGGTTTTCCTGCGTGTCCGTGGGCTTTGAGAACCCATTTGCGAGAGCCGGGGAGGCCACAGGATTCCACCACTCAGTGCCGTACGGTCGAGCGTTTCGACCGGCGCGCACGGAGATGACGGTATCGATGCGAACGGAAGCGAGACGGGCAAGTGCCTGAGGGTTATTTCGGGAGCTACGTGACTATCGGCGTATTCGCCGTAGTCGGGCTCGTGCTCGTATTCGGGACCCTCGCACTCACCCGCCTGCTGAGGCCCAATGTGCCGACCCGGGCCAAGACCCTCACCTACGAATCCGGCATCGACCCGATCGGTACGGGCTGGGCGCAGGCGAACGTCCGCTATTACGTCTTCGCACTGCTCTTCGTGATCTTCGACGTCGAGGCGGTCTTCCTCTTCCCGTGGGCGACCGTCTTCGAGGATCTGGGGACCCAGGCGTTCGTCGAGATGGTCATCTTCATCGGGGTCCTGGCCCTCGCCCTTCTGTACGCGATCAAGAAAAGGGTGCTCGAGTGGCTGTAATCGAAAAGGTCAAGCTCCCCAAGCCCGTCTCCTGGGCCCTCAACTGGAGTCGCCAGTACTCGCTCTGGATGCTGCAGTTCGGACTCGCCTGTTGCGCCATCGAGATGGGTGCGGCGATCGCAACGAAGTTCGACGTCATTCGTTTCGGAGTCATCCCCTTCCCGGCCTCGCCTCGCCAGGCGGACCTAATGGTCGTCGCAGGGACGGTAACGGACAAGATGGCGGCACCGATCAGGCGTGTCTACGACCAGATGCCCGAGCCCAAGTACGTGATCTCGATGGGAGCGTGCGCGAATTGCGGGGGCCCCTACTGGGACAGCTACTCGGTCACCAAGGGTGTCGACCAGATCGTTCCCGTCGACGTCTACGTCCCCGGTTGCCCGCCCAGGCCCGAGGCACTTCTGCAGGGGATCATCAGGCTCCAGCAGAAGATCGCAACCGAGGACGTCAGCACGCGGTGGGCCGGGCACGACACCGAGATTCCGCACATCCCCGAGCCGGGTCTGGCCGGAGGGGTCTAGTGAGGCTGGAGGCAGACGACGCGCTCGACCGCGTCAAGGGGGCATTGGGCGAGCGCGTCACGGACGCGCACCTGAACCACGGGCAGGTGGACGTGACCGTCGAGCCGGCCAATCTCGTGGAGGTCCTGACCATCCTGCGCGACGACATCGCGCTCGGCTGTCGCTTCTTCACCTTTCTCTCCGCGGTCGATCGCTCGACGTTCAACTTCGACGACGATAACGAGCAGGGTGGTCTCGAGGTTCTCGTGCATCTCTACAGCCCGGAGAAGATCTGGCACGTGAACCTTCACGTCCCCCTCGACTTCGATACTCCGGTCTGCCCCTCGATCACCGGCGTGTTCAAGGGGGCCGAGTGGCACGAGCGCGAGACGGCCGAGATGTTCGGCATCCACTTCACCGATCACCCGAACCTCGTGACCCTCTACCTCTCGGAGGACTTCGAGGGTCACCCGATGCTCAAGTCCTTCAAGCTTCCGGCGCGCAGCTACGTCAAGGACTGGCCGGGAGCGAAGGACCCGGACGAAGCGGCGGCGGGGGGCCGGTAGATGGGGGCCATCCGCGGGGCGGGCTCGGCCGGACCGCCAGAGACACGCGGGGCGGGCTCGGCCGGACCGCAGAGAGTAATGGATCCCGAGCTCCAGAACCTCCAGGACTCGAGCGCGTTCGCCTCCGAGGTGTCGGAGGGCAGGCTCGTGACCGAGGAGATGCTACTCAACGTAGGGCCCCAGCACCCCGCGACCCACGGAGTCTTCCGGTTGCTTGCGACCATCGACGGCGAGCGCATCGTGCGGGCCGAGCCGGTCGTCGGCTACATGCATCGTGGCTACGAGAAGCTCGTCGAGCAGCGCGATTACCGGCAGATCACGAACCTCATCAGTCGCATGGACTGGCTCTCGGGGATCAACAACGAACTACCTCTGGCCCTCGCGCTCGAGGAGCTCATGGAGATCGAGGTGCCGCCGCGCGCCCAGTATCTCCGAGTCGCTCTTGCGGAGATGAACCGCATCCTCAACCACCTGATGTTCTTCCAGTCGTTCTCCGCGGAGCTCGGAGCCATCACCCCCACCTTCTATGCGTTCAGGGAGCGCGAGGACATCCAGTACGCGATGGAGTCTGTTACCGGCGGACGCATGCATTTCGGCTACTTCCGGCCCGGCGGATTGAAGGAGGACGTGCCCAAGGGATTCATCGCGATGGCCCTCGCCGCGGTTCGCAAGGTCATCCAGCGGCTTCCCGACTACGAGGACCTGCTGACGGGAAACGAGATCTTCAAGCAGCGAACCATCAACGTCGGAGTGCTCGACAAGGAGGTCGCGTACTCGTACGGAGTCTCCGGGCCCATCGGCCGGGGGTCGTCGATCGACATGGATGTGCGCCGGGACGAGCCCTATCTCGTGTACGACCAATTCGATTTCGAGGTTTGCAATGGGACTCACGGCGACTGCTTCGACCGCTTCTGGGTATTGCTTCACGAGGTCGTCGAGTCGGCCAAGATCGTCGAGCAGGCTCTCGCCGGACTGCCTCCCGGTCCGATCATGGGCAAGGTTCCGCGCGTCGTCGAGGCGCCGAAGGGTGAGGTCTACGTTCGCACCGAGAACCCTCTGGGTGAGCTCGGCTTCTACCTCGTCTCCGATGGTGGCCGGAGGCCGTACCGGATCAAGATTCGAACCCCATCCTTCTCGAACGTGTCGGCGTTGCCCCACGCCCTCCAGAACACGCTCGTTGCGGACATGATCGCGATCCTCGGCTCCTTCTTCTTCGTGCTGGGGGACGTCGACCGTTGATCGAAATCACTCTGACGGACTGGCAGATCCTCTTGGTCAAGCTTCTGATCATCCTGATCGTCGTGCCCGTCGGAGCGCTGGTCGGTGGCTATGTCCTGCACAAAGAGATGGCCCACATGCAGCACCGTCTCGGCCCGATGTACGCCGGTGGATGGCACGGCTGGGCGCAGACTCTCGCCGACGGAATCAAGTTCGCCTACAAGGAAGACATCATTCCGGCGAGCGCGGACAAGCGTGTGTTCTCGCTTGCTCCGGCCGTCATCTTCGTCCCGGTTCTCCTGCTCTATCTGGTGATCCCGATCGATCAAAATCTCATCGTCGAGGACCTCGACGTCGGTCTGTTCTTCCTGCTGGCGATCGGCTCGGTGGGCTCGATCGGCGTGCTCATGGCCGGGTGGTCCAGTGCAAACAAGTACGCGTTGATCGGAGCGTTGCGCTCCGCCGGACAGCTCATCGCCTACGAGCTGCCGATCGTGCTCAGCGCCGCCGCCATTGCCATGCTCGCCGGAACGCTTTCGCTGGTCGGCATCGTCGAGGCCCAGGATTGGCCCTACATTGTGTGGCCGCCGGGAATCGGCCTCGCGCTGTTCCTCTTGTTCCTGGCGGGGGCGATGGCGGAGATGGCGCTCCCGCCGTTCGACATGCCCGTGGCCGAGTCCGAGCTCATCACCGGGCCCTTCACCGAGTACACCGGCATGCGCTTCATCTTCGGGTTCTTCTTCGCCGAGACGGCGCACATGATCGCGTTCGCGGCGATCGGCACGACGCTGTTCCTCGGCGGGTACAAACCGATCGTTCCATGGGAGCCGCTCGAGGTAATCCCCGGCGTGCTGTGGTTCTTCGTCAAGACCTCGTTCATGGTCTTTCTGTTGTTGTGGGTCCGGTTCTCGTTCCCGCGCCTGCGCGAAGACCAGCTCCAGAAGTTCGCGTGGAAGGCCCTCATTCCACTGTCCCTCGTGCTGATCCTGGCGACCGGCGCGTGGATTCTCTACGGCCCGTGATGCGAGGAATCGAATGGCTTTAGACGTCGACCAGAGACTCGAGAGGGCGCGCAGACCCGGCTTCGGGATCGGGTTGCTCAAGGGAATGCGCGTGTTGCTCAAGCACCTCTTCAAGCGCAACTCCGTCATCCAATACCCCGACGTCAAGCAGGATCTCTCTCCGCGTACGCGCGGCGTGATCGCTCTCAAAGAAGAGAACTGCACCGTGTGCATGCTCTGCGCGCGCGAGTGTCCCGACTGGTGTATCTACATCGATTCGCACAAGGAGACGTTGCCTCCGAAGCGCGAGGGCGGGCGTCCGCGCAAGCGCAACGTGCTGGATCGCTTCGCCATCGATTATGCGCTGTGCATGTACTGCGGGATCTGCGTCGAGGTCTGCCCTTACGACGCCCTGTTCTGGAGCCGTGAGTTCGAGTACGCCGAGTACGACATCCGGCAGCTGACCCACGAGAAGGAGAAGCTGTCGGACTGGATGGCGACGGTCCTGCCTCCGACCGAGCTCGAGGAGGGCGCCGACATCCCGGGTCAGCCGAGCAAGGCCGCTCCCGCGGCGGCCGCTGCGACCCAGACCGCGACTCCGACGGCCGCGGCCACGGCCGCCACCCCGGCGAGCGTCACCTCGTCCGCGACCGAAGCCCGTCCCGGGCAGGCACAGACCGCACCCAGGGAGGGAACGGCCGCCACGGAGGCCGCTCGCCCCGCCGCCAGTGCGCCGGATGCGGCGACGACCCCGGCCCCCGAAACCGCGAAGCCGGCTCCCGGACTTGCCGAGGAGGTCAAGGACCAGCAGATGGACTCGACTGCCGAGGCTCGGGCCGAACCCGAGGTGAAACGGGACGCGGGGGGAGCCGTCGAAGCGGAGGGGAGCCAGGCCGAGGTAGAGGACAAAGCCGAGGCCGAAACGCCCAGCACACCGGAGTCGACGGCCGTGACCCAGACTCCGCCGCCGGCCGCGGCCGCTCCCTCTCGCCCGGCCCCCCGAATCGAGGACCTCGAACAGCCCGAGGACGCGTACGCGCGTGTGCTCGATGAGCAATCAAAGGCGGGTTCATCTCCGCAGGTCGCCGAGGCGCGCGCCAAGGTCGCGCGCGTGAAAGCCGAACGAGCGATGACGCAGGCGAGAGCCGCCGCTCCGCAAGAGGTCGCTCCGACACCCGAACCCTCGGGGGCGCCGGGGGCTGCCGAGCCCGAGCCCGAACAGGGCCCGGTTGCCCCCACGCCGGAGGAGAAGCCGGATTCCTCCGCCCCTCAGGCAGAGGCGTCGTCCCCCGGGGAAGATCCGGAAGCGGTCTTCGAGCGAGTGCTCGAGGAGGAGCGCGCCAAGGGATCGAGTGACGCGGTCGCGACGGCGCGCGCCAAAGCCGCTCGTATGCGAGCGGGACGCGGGGCGGGCTCGGCCGGACCGCAGGAACAAGAAGGCACGAAGGGACCGAACGACTGATGGCCGATACCTATCTGCAGGTCATCTTCTGGGCCTTCTTCGCGTTGATGGCGATCGCCGGAATTCGAGTTGTCACAACTCGCAACGTCATCCACGCAGCCCTCTATCTGGTCGCAACGCTCCTCGGCGCAGCGTCGATGTACGTTCTGCTCTACGCCGAGTTCGTCGCTTGGGTTCAGGTTCTCGTCTACGTGGGCGCGGTGGTCGTCCTGATGCTGTTCGGGCTCATGCTCACGAGAGCTCCCATCGGCAGCGCGAACTTCGACAACAACCAGCGTCTGGTCGGGGCCGTCTGCGCGGGGCTGCTGTTCGCCGTGACGAGTTTCATCATGGTGGGGGCGTTCGAGGGTCAGGAGATCGACTTCACCGGCACCGAGGGGACGAAGGTTCAGAGCATCGGGGAGGCGATTTTCTCGATCTACGTGCTCCCCTTCGAGATCGTCTCGGTGTTGCTCCTCGCAGCGCTGGTCGGCGCGGTAGTGATATCCCGCAGAGATGAAGGGCGGGTGGATAGCTGATGCCGGTGGCCTACTTCCTCGTGTTGTCTGCTCTCCTCTTCAGCATCGGCGTCTACGGAGTACTCGCCCGCCAGCATGCCGTTTTGGTGCTGCTAAGCGTCGAGCTGATGCTGAACGCGGCGAACATCAACCTGGTCGCCTTCTCTGCGATGCTCGGCGAGGCCGGCGTTCCGGGACAGGTCTTTGCGCTGTTCGTGATCGCGGTCGCCGCCGCCGAAGTCGGCGTCGGGCTCGCGATCGTGATCTTGATCTATCGGAACCGTCGGAGCGTGGATATCGATGAGATGTCATTGATGAAGTGGTAGCAAGCACCTTGCTCGAACATCGAGGCGAAGTGAAGAAGTGGTGATTGCTTGAACGCGCTGATGCTTGCAGCCGAGCAGATAGAGGGAGTCGAGGCCACCCGCACGGGTCTGTTCCCGGACCTCATGTGGCTCGTGCCTCTGCTGCCGGCGCTGTCCTTCCTCGTGATCCTCTTCTTCGGCAAGAGGTTTCCCGACAAAGGCCACGGTGTCGGGATCCTCGCCATCGGGATTGCCTTCTTCCTCTCGCTCGCGGGCTTCATCGACCTCATAACGGGGGCCGAGACGGTCGAGAAACACTGGGTCTGGTTCGAGCTCGAGACGCTCGAGTTGACCTTCGGGATGAACTACGACTTCCTCACGGGACTGATGTTCGTCGTTGTGACGTTCATCTCGCTGCTGGTGCAGATCTACTCAACCGGTTACATGCTCGACGATGAGCGTTACACCTGGTTCTACGCGGCGCTGTCGTTGTTCACCGCCTCGATGCTGCTTCTCGTCACGGCCGACAACCTCATCATGATGCTGGTGGGCTGGGAGGGCGTCGGGCTCTGCTCCTACTTCCTCATCGGCCACTACTGGGAGGAGAAGCCCAACTCGTCGGCCGCAATCAAGGCCTTCATCACGACTCGCGTCGGTGACGTCGGATTCATGTTCGGCATCTTCGCCCTGTTCATCCTCGCCGGCACCTTCAACATCACCGAGATCAACCACCTCGCGGAGGAGGGCGAGATCGCCGGAGCCGGCCTGACCATCGCGGCTCTGCTGTTGTTCTGCGGGGCGATCGGAAAGTCGGCGCAGTTCCCACTCCACGTCTGGCTCCCGGACGCGATGGCGGGCCCCACTCCCGTCAGCGCATTGATACACGCAGCCACCATGGTCGTGGCGGGGATCTACCTCGTGGCTCGGTTGTTCCCCGTCTTTGAGTTCGCCAGCGGAGGCGTCCCCCTCGAGGTGGTTGGAGTGATCGCGGCGATCACGATGCTAATCGCGGCTTTCCTCGCGCTCATTCAGGACGACATCAAGAGAGTGCTCGCGTACTCGACCATCAGCCAGCTGGCATACATGTTCGCCGGGCTGGCCGTCGGCGTGTTCACGGCCGGCATGTTCCATCTCCTTACCCACGCGGTCTTCAAGGCGCTGCTGTTCCTCGGAGCGGGATCGGTGATCCACGCAGTTCATTCCAACAACATGAGCGATATGGGCGGACTGCGAAAGTACATGCCGGCCACGTTCAGGACGTACATCATCGGGTCCCTCGCCCTGGCCGGCATCTTCCCCCTCGCCGGTTTCTTCTCGAAGGACGAGATCATCGGTGGAGCGTTGCGAGCCGGGATCGACGGGACGCGTGCGACGGCCTGGATCGTTTTCGGATCCGCGCTGATAACCGCATTCATCACCGCGCTCTATTCGGCCCGCATGTGCATCAAGACGTTCTGGGGCGAGTACCGCGGCCACGGTCATCCTCACGAAAGCCCCGGCTCCATGACGAGTCCTCTGTGGGTGCTGGGAGGCCTCACCTTGGTGGTGGGATTCCTCGGCTTCCCGGTGATCGGGGTATTCAAGTACTGGATCTTCGCCGAGGGCGAGGTTGCTCACGGATTCGAGCCGCTCTACAACGTCGTGCTCCCCGTAATCACCGTGGGAGGCGCGCTGATCGCCTTCTTCCTCGCCTACAAGTGGTTCTATCGCAACGAGTGGAGGTTCGACTTCCGCAAGACATCGTTCGGATGGATGTACGGATTCGCCGAGCGCAAGTACTACCTCGACGATCTCTACCTCGGCGGCATCGTGAAGCCGATTCAGTATCCTCTCGCCGCCGCGGCGTACTGGGCGAACCAGCACGTCATCGACGGAATCGTCGACGGCACCGCGCGAGGCACGGTTGGAGCCGCCTCGGGTACATACAGGGCCGACCAGGGTGTCGTCGACTTCGGAGTCAACGGCGCGGCCGGCCTCACCAACTTCTCAGGCGGTTTGCTCCGCTACATCCAGTCGGGAAACGTCCAGCGCTATGCGGCCGTCTTGTTCGCCTCCGTAGCGGTCTTCGTAGCTGTTTTCGCATTCGCCTAGAAAGGGGTTCGAGAGAATGTCATGGGTTGACGACTGGGGGCTGAGCCTCGCGACGTTCCTGCCCGCACTGGGTGTGGTCATCCTGATGTTCCTTCCCAACCGGGAATCCCTCGTCAAGATCACGGGGACGGCCTTCGCCGGCCTTGCGCTGATCGCCGGCATCCTGTGTGCGGTCCGTTTCGATTACTCGAGGGGCGATCAGATACAGCTCGAGGTCGACTCCACGTGGATCGAAACAATCGGCGCTCGTTACCACGTGGGGGCAGACGGCATGTCGCTGCCCCTGCTTCTGTTGAGCGTCCTCGTGTGTTTCCTCTGCATGGTCTACATGTGGTGGCACATTCCCGAGCCGGGTAAGCCGAAGGCGTTCTTTGCCCTCGTTCTCCTGCTCGAGACCGGAATGAACGGCACTTTCGTCGCACTCGACCTCATTCTGTTCTTCATCTTCTTCGAGCTCGTGCTCGTGCCGATGTATTTCATGATCGGAATCTGGGGCGGTCCCGACCGCGACTACGCGAGCGTCAAGTTCTTCCTCTACACGTTGTTCGGTTCGATCTTCATGCTGCTTGGTTTCCTTGCGCTGTGGATCCACTCGGGGGCCGAGACCTTCGACATCATCGCCCTGCGTGAGAGCACCGCGGGAGCGAGCGAGCTGTTCCAGAACCTCGTGTTCCTCGGCCTGTTCCTCGGTTTCGCGATCAAAGTGCCGATGTGGCCGTTCCACACCTGGTTGCCCGACGCTCATACCGAGGCTCCGACCGTGGGCTCGGTGCTCCTGGCCGCAGTGCTCCTGAAGATGGGGACCTACGGCTTCATTCGAATCGCGCTGCCGATCCTCCCCGACGCTGCAGTGACTTTCGCGCCGGTCATCGGCATCCTTGCCGTGATCGGCATCATCTGGGGTTCGCTGTGCTGCTTCGCGCAGACCGACCTCAAACGTCTCATCGCCTTCTCGTCGGTCGGCCACATGGGCTTCGTGATGCTCGGCATCGCGACGCTCACCGATACCGGGATCAACGGAGCCATCTTCGGGATGGTGGCCCACGGCCTCATCACCGGGATGCTCTTCTTCCTCGCCGGATCGATACACGAGCGCTACCACACGCGCGAGATCGCCGCCCTCGGGGGAGTGCTCAAGCAGATTCCGCGCTTCGGGTCGGTCTTCTCGTTCGCGGCGATTGCATCGCTGGGCCTTCCGGGGCTGGCCGGGTTCTGGGGCGAGATGCTGGCTCTGCTCGGCGCCTACCAACCGGCTCCGGGACTCAACGTCGAGCTGTTCCGTGTCCTCATGGTCATCGGCGGTATCGGAACCGTTCTCACGGCCGGGTACCTTCTGTGGACGGTTCAGCGAGTAAATCTCGGCACCGTGCCCGACAAGTTCGCGTCCGGTAAGGGGATCTTCGACGTCGAGCGACTCGAGTGGACCGCCTGGGTTCCTCTTCTTCTCCTCATCGTCGTGGCCGGTTTCTATCCCGCCCTGCTGACCAACGTGACGGCCGACGCCGTCGGCGGTCTGGCGGGGATTTTCGGAGCGTAGGTGAACCCTCTTCTCGCCCAGTCCGTGACCCAGCCGAGCGTCGATTGGCACGCGCTCGCCCCCGAGCTCGTCATGGCGGGCACGGCCTGTCTCGTGCTGGTCGCGGATCTGTTCCTACCGCGGAACGCGAAGTGGATTGCGATGCCGCTGTCGGCGGCCGGGATCATCGGCACGCTCGCTGCGGTCGTGTCGCTGATCAATACCGAGACGACGACTCTGGCGGGAACTTTCGAGGTCGACGCCTTCTCGCTGCTGTTCAAGGGTTTGTTTTGCGTCCTCGGCTTGATCATCCTCGCAATCAGCTTCCATTACTTCCGGGCGGGTTCGTATTACCAGGGCGAGTACTATTTCTTGCTGCTGTGCTCGCTCTTCGGAGGATTGGTTATTGCGAGCGCGCGCGATCTGATCTCGTTGTTCATCGCACTCGAGCTCATCAGCATCCCCGGCATCGTCATGGTCGCCCTCAGGAAGGGGGACGCCAGAGCGAATGAGGGCGCGCTGAAGTTCTTCCTGTTCAGTGTGCTGTCCTCGGCCGTGATGCTCTACGGCATGTCGCTCGTCTACGGAGTGACCGGCTCGACGATTCTCTCCGAGATCCGCACGTCGATCGGGTCGGGCGACGAGCCCCTCGTCGTGCTGAGTGTGTTCTTCGTCGTGGTCGGGTTCGCCTTCAAGATCTCGGCGGTCCCGTTTCACTTCTGGGCCCCCGACACGTACGAGGGTGCACCGTCGCCGGTCGCAGCCTTTCTGTCGACCGCCTCCAAGATCGGGGGCTTCGTCGGGTTGCTCGTGCTCATGTTCAAGGCGTTCCCCGAGGTCGCCGACACATGGGCCCCCGTATTCGCCGTTCTCGCCGCTTTGACGATGACGGTCGGAAACCTGATCGCGCTGAGACAGCAGCACGTCATCCGACTTCTCGCTTACTCGGGGATCGCGCAGTCGGGGTACATCCTCGTGTGCCTGGCGCTGATCAACCCCGGGAACCCGGACGCGAACGAGCAGGCTTTCGCTGCGGCCGTCATCTACCTGGCCATCTACGGAATCATGGATCTCGGTGCCTTCGCTGCCGCGGTCGCGTTCGCCCGGCGAGGCGGCACCTACTTCATCAGCGACTACGCGGGTCTGTGGCAACGGAGCCCGGTCCTAGCTCTTCTCTTCGGCGGTTTTCTCATCTCGCTTGCCGGCGCGCCGCCGATGGCCGGCCTCATCGCAAAGCTGTTTGTCTTCGCCGCGACCATCGAAGCTGAGGTTTACTGGCTGGCGATCGTCATGGGCGTCAACACCGTGATCGCCGCGTGGTACTACCTGGCGCTCATCAAGAAGATGTTCTTCGAGACCCCCGAGTTGGACGAACCAGTCGAGGTGCCGTACCTGCTGTCGGCCGCCATGGGCATAGCGGCCGCGTTGCTGGTGGCGCTGCTCGTGTACCCGCCGCTGCTGACGAACCTGGCGGACCGCTCGATCTTCTGAGGGCCGGCCAAAAGGCAAAACCTGGCACCGACGTGCCGGAATCGCACGGATGCGGATTCTCGAGGCAGGATTTGCGTACAGATTCGCTATCTCAGTGCCGCCAGGCGGGACTAATAGCAAACCCACCCCCGAGAGATGAATAGAACGGTTCGCTCAGAGCGGGGAACAACCGACGGTCCCTGATGGTGGGGGCGGTGGGATGATAGCGGCGTGCTTGTCGAGCGGACAGTTACCTTCCTGGAGATGACGTCGTCCGACCAGCTTGTCCCGGGTCGCCCTTCTCCAGCGTCGATAGAGATGGAAAGGGTCGGCCCAACCTCGGCGTCGTTACTGGCTTCGACCTACGCCAAGATCGGGACGCCGCACAACTGGACATCACTGACAGAGGCGCAATGGGAGGAGGGTCTGGCGCACCCGGAGGCGCAGGCGTGGGTTGCACGGGTGCGAGGAGAGGTCGCCGGGATGGTGGCCATGAAAGCACAGGGAGGCGACGTCGAGATCGTGGTGGCGGGTTTGATCCCAGAGTTCGTGGGGAGCGGCTTCGGCGGTCACCTCGTGACGCTCGCTACTCGATTGGCATGGAAGGCCGAGCATCCCGACGGCGGGCTTACCAGACGCGTGTGGTTGCACACATCGTCGCTCGACCACCCCCACGCCCTGCCCAACTACCAACGACGCGGCTTCAGGGTGCTTGCAACGGAGACCGAACAGAAGGAGGTTCCCGAGTAGCGGCCGGCCAGCCGGAGTTGCTCGAGGGGCGACCCGAAAACGACGTGATTCACGTGCTTTTGGGTCAGACCTCGCCGACCACTTCGCCCTGGGACACGAACTGGCCCCGCGCCCACACCCCGTTGACGACCCGCGTCCCGGCGGGAACCTCTTCGTCGGGCCAGACGATCGCGTTCGAGACGTATGAGCTCTCGTGCAGGCGGGCTCCCGAGAGGACCATCGCGCCCGGACCGATCGATTCCTCGTCGCTCGCGACGTCGAGGCCGAGATAGGCGCGCCCACCCTCGACCTCGACGAGCTCGCCGGGAGGCGGACGCGGGCCGACGGGGCCTAGGGCCTCCAGAAGATCGATTGACGCTTCGAGGTAGCGCGCCACCGTCCCGACATCGAGCGCGTATCCGTCGCTGAAGTAGGTGGCGACTTCGCCGCCGTCCGCGAGAGGGCGAAGCAACGATTCGGCGAGCCCCAACGGACGGGTGTCCGGCAGCAACTCGAGGGACGGTGCCTCGAAGGCCGCCATCCCCAGGTACCTTGCCCCCGACGCGTCCGGATCCGATCGCCGATCTACGAATCCCGTCACTCTGCCGGAGTCGAGCGACAGGTCCGCCCCGGTGTCCACGAGGCTCACCGCGACGGTCGCGGCGGCACCGCCTCGGCGGTGCTCGGCCAGCAAGCGCGCGGCGGACACATCGGTCAAGACGTCGCCGTTGCAGATGAGCGCGCTGCCCGAGATTCGTTCTCGCAGGGCCGCAAGGGTTCCGCCCGTGCCCCACGGAGCGGCCCCCTCATCGAGCGTCTCGAACTCGCCATAGGGCGCCAGCGCGCCGAATACGACGTCGCTCGAATAACTGGCGTTGACGACGACGTCACTCGTTGCATCCAACAGATTGCAGAGCCCCCAGGCCCCCAGAGGGATGTCGAGCAGAGGGAGCGCGGGTTTGGGGATCGACTCGGTCAGAGGGCGCAGCCGCTCGCCCAGGCCGGCAGCGAGCAGAACCCCGGTCGCGGACACGGGCGCGACGCTAGCGCATCCCACTTCAGGGCGACCGTCCGCCAAGGGAATCTCTCGCGAGTTACCGCTCCGGGCACCCACCTCCGCCCGGCGGTGCGTCAGAAGAAAGGGAAGGGTTTTCGCATCGCAGGGAGAAACTTGGGGAAGGATGCGCCGTAGGGTGGATCAAAGGCCGCCAGGGCAGCCCCGGGCGATGTCCAACGCAAACAGCTACAAATGGGGTTAATGGGGCAGTGAAGGCAAGCGCACGAATAGCTGTCGGCATCGTCATCGCCCTCGTGATGTTCGGCTCGGTACTCCTACCGCGACCGGCATCGCGGATCGTCGCGCGGGACGCGCAGGCCGGCCAGATCGAGCTCGGGCAGATCGAGCTTGAGCTCGGCCAAATCGAGCTCCCCCTTCCCACTCCGACGATTCCACCGATTCTGCCGAAGTCACCCAAGCCCGACCCCTCGCCCGACCCCGATCCAGACCCGGATCCAGGCGGTGGTGATGGCAGTGGCGATAGTGGCGGAACCGATCCAGGCGGCGGCGGAGCCGGCGGCGGACCCACGCCTCCGGCGACCAAGCCCGCAAAACCGGGCGAGGGAGACGGAGCCGGACAAGAAGGATCCAACACTCCCGTTCCGCCCCCGACCGAGGGCACCTACGTCCCGGCCGACGGGTCCTACACCACCGACAATCTCGTTCGCGTGGCGAACGAGCTTCGAGCGCTCGGCGTGCCTCTCGAAAGAATCGTCCGAGAGGTCTACGCGCCTTTCATAATCGGGGGCAAGGCCGCGTGGACCGACACGTGGGGTGCGCCCCGCTACGGCCCCGGCCCCATCGTTAGAACACACGAGGGCCAGGACGTCTTCTGCAGCTACGGTGACCCGGTACTTGCAACCGAGACGGGCACGGTCAGCTACGGGAATGGCGGGCTCGGCGGGAAGGTCGCTCGACTCTTCCGTTCGGACGGCAGCTACTGGTATTTCGCCCACCTGAGTGACTTCAACAACAAGGAGTTCCCCTCGGGCAGCACCGTGCAGGCCGGCGACGTCATCGGCTACTGCGGAAACACGGGAAACGCAATCATCACGCCGAGCCATGTGCACTTCGGTTTCTACGACACGAATGGCAACGCACGTAACCCACACCGGACCCTCATCGGGTGGCTGAATCAGGCCGAGCGACGAGCCGGAAGCTCCATCACCAAGGTGCAGGACGAGCGCGTCAGGGAGATCGAAAGCCTGACTCTCGCCCGACGCTTCGGAGACTCGTTCATGCCCGATCTCTCGACTCTCGAGGATGGTTCGGGGGCGTTGCTCGGGTCGACCGGATCGCCGTCGACCGGTGCGTTCGGTGTCGCACAAAGTGCTCTCATGGCGGCTCTGTCGAGCAACCTCTACGAGAGAGGCTTCGATCCGTACGCGGCGGACCTCGCCTCGAGCGATGAGGAGTTCGACGATCCCGCGGATGCGAGCGACCAGCTCGACGCCATCCTCGAGGAAGCCGGCAGGGGTAAGGACACCCAAGCGAAAAAATAGGGAACTCCCTACCGATCAGTCCGTTATTCTCACTGGGCGCAGCGCGATGACGCTGCGCCCTTTTCATCGGCGGGATGCCCGAGTGGCCAAAGGGAGCGGCCTGTAAAGTCGTCGGCTCAGCCTACGGAGGTTCGAATCCTCCTCCCGCCACAACAGCGAGACCCGGAGGAGTCCCAGGTCTTTCTCTCCTCACGTCCCACCGGTGACGTGGGGGAAGCTCGCTCCCGGACGCGGACAGAGGACCGCCGCCTAGACAAGGCGAACGAGCTCCGGCAGCACCTCCGACAGGGGAGCGTTGATGACGGCCGCGGCCTGCCGGTCGAAGGGAGTGGGCTCCGCGTTGATGATTACCAGACGGCCCCCGTTCTCCAGGGTTCGATTCGGTAGGTAAGCGACGGGATACACCCCGAGCGTCGTACCGAGCGCGAGGAACAGGTCGCTTCGCCTCGCTTCGTCGGAGGCTCGTTCGAGGTCGAACGGATCGAGGCTCTGACCGAACGAGATGGTCGCGGACTTGAGGATTCCGCCGCACGTGCGACAACATGGATCGACTTCTCCGGCGCGTACTCGGTCCAGCGCCAGCTTCATGGGGGCCCGATCGTCGCACTCCATGCAAATGACTTCCCTGATGGTGCCGTGGATCTCGATGAGGATGTCCTCGGAGGTGCCGGCGAGCTGATGAAGCCCGTCGATGTTCTGCGTTACGAGGGTGTGAAGGCAACCTTTCCGCTCGAGATCCGTCAGCGCCCGATGTGCGCGATTCGGTTCGGCTTGCCACGCGGGATGGTTGAGACGACCCTGCCAGGCGTGCGCTCGCACCTCGGAATCGTGCATGTAATGGCGGATATGCGACAGACGTTCGGCCTTCGGATCCTTCGTCCACAGGCCGTCTGGGCCCCGAAAGTCGGGGATCCCGGAGTCGGTCGAGATGCCCGCTCCGGTCAGAGCGGTCACGCGTCGTGCCCGCCTGAGCCAGAGGGCCACGTCGGCCAATTCGACGGTTGTCTTCATGCGTGCCTTCATGTGCCTGTCGCCATGCCCCCTCTCTACCTTAAAAACGGCTCCTATGACGTGATCCGTGAGAAGGGGCAAGATGAGAGCATGCCACCGACCGTGCGGAGTGCCGAATTCGATCAGAGACAGCGCGCGTTCGTAGAGCGAATGCGGGGGCGAGGGCTGGAGGCCCTCGAGAGCGGAACCATCGTCGTGATCCCGTCGATCAGCTTCGACGAATCGGAGTTACGAAAGATCGTAGGGATCACCTACTACGAGGAACGCATGCTTTTTGCCCTCCTCTGGTTGCGCAATCCGGATCTGCGCATCGTCTTCGTGACCTCGAAACCCGTCGATGAAACGATCGTGAACTACTACCTCTCCTGGCTCGACGATTCTGGATCGGCTCGAGAGCGACTGCAACTGATACACCTTGATGACCCGCGACCGTGTGCGCTGTCGGTGAAACTCTTGGAACACGACAGCATGCTGGAGACGCTCAAGGACACCGTCGAGGACCGCGACGATGCTTACATTCTGACGTTCAACGTCAGTCCCTGGGAGCGCGCGATCGCGGAGCGCCTCCAGATGCCGCTCTACGGCCCTTCGCCCGAAGCGGTCGCGCTCGGATCGAAGAGCGGATCGAGACGCGTCGCGCGAGAGGCGGGAGTCCCGGTGCTGCCGGGGCGGGAGGATCTGTTCTCCGTGACCGAGCTCGAGGAGGCAATCAATCAGCTGCGTGCCGAGACGCCCGGGCTCGAGACCGTCGTGTTGAAACTGAACAATGGCTTTTCGGGGCAGGGGAACGCGGTGATCGAGCTGTGGGAGCTCCGCTCTCCGCTGGCGGACTCGACCACGGTGTTCTGCGCCTCCGATGAAACCTGGCCGACGTACTCGAGCAAGATCGCTGCCGAGGGAGCCATCGTCGAGCAACTCGCTCGGCACACCCAACTCATCTCACCGAGCGTGCAGCTTCGCGTAGTTCCCGGAGGTGATGTCGAGGTCGTTTCAACACACGATCAGATTCTTGGAGGTCCAGACGACCAGGTTTATCTTGGATGCCGCTTCCCGGCGCTGCCCGAGTATCGCAAGGCGATCATGGAGCATGGGCGGTCTGTGGCCAAGGTGCTGGCGTCGGTTGGCGTCATCGGGTCGTTCGGGATCGACTTCGTGGGTCTCCCGACTGACGATGGCTACGTTCTCAACCTCGGCGAGATCAATCTTCGAATGGGGGGCACCACGCATCCCTTTCTCATGGCGCGCATGGTCACGGGGGGCCGACTCGACGATGTCACCGGAGAGCTGATAGCGGGGGGGCGGCCGAAGTACTACGTGGCGTCCGACAATCTAAAGTCAGAGAGCTACCGCTCACTCTCTCCGGAGCGCGCGATCAAGACTCTCGAGCGAAACGGGCTCGCCTTCAACCGCCGGCGGGGCACCGGATCCACCTTGCACCTTCTCGGAGCACTCCAACCCTTCGGGAAACTCGGTACCGTTTGCATCGCAAACTCACCAGAGGACGCGGCCGCTCTTTACGAAGATGTGACGGCCACGCTGGACGAGGAGGCGGGTCAGCCTTTCGGACGGAACTGATGTTCGATTCGTGCGATCTCATGCTCCACGAACTTCTGGTCGATCGCCTGCTGGGTTCCCTGCGTCAGACCCCGGCCGTTCGTCCAATTTCGGCCATCGCATGAGTTCGCACCCCACTTGAGGGCGGACACGTCGAGGATGAGCACGCCCGTGATGAGCAAGGCGAACCCGGCCCACCCCCCGGCGTCCGTGATCGCCCAGATGAACAACAGGCCCAACGTCAATACGGCGAAGAAGCGGGATCGGGAGAGCTCGGTCACACCTACCTCCAGACGCGGCCACGTCGTGTGTCAAGTCTGCTCCCACCCCCGCATTTCGGCAACCCCGGGCCCCTTCGGATCGATCCGTGGTTCGACTCCCGTGGCCTGAGGCGGTTTTGGTTCTGACCGCGTTCTAGAAGCGCAGGATCGCGCCCGCATGGCCCTCGATCATGGTGTCCGGATCGAGTATCAGAACCGTCCCGTGATTCGCCAGCGTTCGTCGCGCCGCAAGATCCATCAGGTCGTTCAACTCTGAATTGGCGCCGGCGGGTTTCGCCAGCGTCACCTCGCGTGATGACAAGTCGAAGCGCCCCCAGATCGATGCGCCTTTCTTCACCAACAGAGTGTCTACGCGGCCGGCATCGGCCGCATCGATGATCTCGGGAAGCTTCGATGTCGCGAGTCCATGGGCGGCGCGTTCGTGGAACCGAGACCGGGCTTCGGCGACCTTGGCCCTCCATCGAGATTCGAGGATTGGTCCGGCTCGCCGGTGAAGTTCCTCGGCGCGCATGACATCGGGATTCCCTTCAATTGTCTCGGTCGTCAACGCGCGGTACTTACTGACCCCTCGATAGATGGCCGAGACGTAGTCGACGGCGGCAAGTATCAGCGGTGGCGATCCGAGGTGGTGGAGGCGCGTATGCAAGGCCGCGTCGACCTGGTGCAAATAAGCGGCGACGTAGATCTTCTCTTGGACTTCGCTCTCGCCATGTCCGTGAAATCCGTGCCGGCGATCGCCTCGGCCTCCGGGGCCCGTCCCGGAGGACGCTCGTCCCGGGCCCGTGGTCGGATGGTTCAACGACTCCGGTTTCTGGAGATCGTCGTAACGCATTGAGTCGGACAGACTGCGAGGCATCCTCAGGTCGCCGGTGTCGATCTCTTCGATGGCGTCCCTCGTGCATGTGAACAACCGAACCGCATTCCGGCTCACGGCCAGCAGCGCGTGGCGTTCGCCGGTTTCGAGCCCTTCCAGAAGCGGGACCACGTAGGGGGCGTCGGCCACCCGAACGCTCTCGGCGGGCGCGAAGGGCAACCTGACCGTCTCGAGCGTGGAATCCGAACAAAAAAGAGCAAGGCCGTGCTCCTGATGGAGCCAGAACTGCTCATCATCGAGCAGGTCACGCAAGGGCGAGACCAGGGAACAAATGTCCGGACGACGAAATCCGAGTTTCTCCAGTTGCTTCGTCGTGTCAACGAGGGCCGAGCGAAATCGGAGCGAGTTTCGTTCTGATTGATAGGCCTTGGGCTCGGTCGAGATGTAGATGGAAACGACCGTACTGTGGTCCTCGTTGAGGAACGCTCGCACATCCTCGCGAGTCATGTGCATGAGTCTCGACGCCTCCTTCTATCAGTCGGCTTGCGTCTCGCTCGGTGGTTCCAATTCTCGTGTGCGCTCGTCTACCCAGGCTATGCGCGTGGAGACCGCACGTCACGGGAGCCTCGGCGGACCCGGCACTAGCGGTCGGCCTAAGGCAGCGGGAAGTGAGCGAGCTCATCGTGGATGAGCGCCTGGTGAGATCCAGATCGAAGGTCGTAAGGCCAAGCTGATCAGGACAAACAGACTATTCGGAACCCCGGCGCGCCTGGCGTCATCACGGCATCGACCAGCGCCACCCGTCACCGAGCAACTCGCCCTCATTGCGAGCGAAGCGGACGCCGCCCCAAACAAACAGCTCGTCGCCAACCCACGCGGCTGCCGCTTCACTCTCCGGAGCTCCGTCCGGTCGAGACAACTCCAGCCACCCGCCCGAGGCGGCGTCGAAAGTCCAACCGCTTCCCACTAGAGCCCGGCTACCACCAAACGCGTAGATCCCGGTGAAGTCGCCGGCACGGGCGGGGACACTCGGGAGTGGAGCCCACTCCTTTGTAATCGGATCCAACATCCCGCCTGCAGGATAGGAGCGACCCCAGCCGTTCACCTCGCCGCCGTCGGCGCTCTCGATGGAGGCATTCACCACCTGTCCGGCACTCCACGACCATTGGGGGTTCCATCCGATCACCTCCGAGTCCGGCAACCGAACCCATCGACCCGACCCATCCAGGATCGCCGCCCGATAAAACGAAGGCTCTTTCGACCCGGGATTCGGTACCACCTCGATGCCAAGCAACACCAATCCGGCATCGGTCCACACGATCGATCGGTCAAACGAAGGGCGCAGGGGATCTCGTGGTAGCTCGGACCACGACTGGTCGTCTGGGTTGTAGATGAGGTCGGCGGTGACGCCGTTTTCCTGTGTCGACTGATAGGCGATGATGTCGTCCCCGGCCGGCGCAAGCATGAGGGTCGGATCATCGGGCGGCGCCTCTAGCTCCGCCCACACATCACGTCCAGGGTCGTAAGACACAAAAGCACGCCGCACCTCCGGGTGCGTCGATCCGCCGTCGGTGATCAAGAGATAAAGGCGGCCGTCTGCGACGGCGCCCGTTCCGTACCCGATCGGGAGGGGCGCGTCGGCAATTTCCGTCCATCTGGCCTGATCCGGGTCGTACACCGCCCCATCAGAGAATGGCGCCTCAGAGGGCTCGCCACAATCGGCACCTACGGGACACGGCTCCGCTGCCGTTCCCCCAACGATCATTAGCTTGTGGTCGATGGCGAACGCATGCGCGGAGCGCCTTGCGGCGAGAGGCGAATCCGGGAGGATCTCCCACGAGCCGGCCGAAAGGTCTCGCGATCCAGAGTTCGCCCGCTCGCCACATGAAGCGAACAAGAGGATCAGTAAAAAGGCCGTTGCTCCTGCTCGGCGTGGGCTCAATTCCATGAGCGTATGACGTTAGTCACGTGCCGGAAGGTTCCCGGCGCCTGTGGGGGCGGTCTTCGAATCGCTCGACGCACTGGAGAGGAATCTCGACAAGTCTCCACTCGGCCGCTGGGGAACGGACCTCGTATTCTGGGTGCTCGCATAGCCGCATTGCGCTCTCGCCACATCGTCTTAGGAGCGACGTTGACCTGGTCCCTATGCTGCCGTTGTCCGGCCGATTCGTCTGGCGTCATGGACGCTCGATGACACGCGCTTCGAAGCTACTTCCTCCTCGGCGTCCGGCGACGTTTCTTCCGCGTCCCTTGCTGGCTCAACGTCTCGATAGGGCCAGGGACTATCGGCTGACGACCGTCGTGGCCGGC